>PGZN01000078.1 GCA_002840165.1 Firmicutes bacterium HGW-Firmicutes-8 | reverse complement strand
TATTAAATTACGTTTTTTTGAGCGATTTTTGATAGAATAGATATTTTTGTGCTTTTTTAAGAAAAGCTATTGACCATAGTACGCTCTGTGGTTTCTTTTCCCCACAAAGCCGCAGGCATTGAGCACTGGCCACTGGTCACTGGCTACTGTTTTTATCTATAGAAGTCCCTCATCATCAGGGACAGGTGCTGGGTCATAAATTCCACAATAGTGACAGCTTTTTCGTAATCCATCCGGGTTGGCCCGATTACCCCTACTGAGCCGATAACCCTGCCGTCTATCTGGTAAGTTGCGGTGATAGTGCTGCAGTTCTGTAATCCTTCGACAGTATTTTCACCACCGATTTTTACATTAATACCTTCCTCCGGGGTGCACTTGTCACTCAATATTTCCATTAACACTTTTTCCTGTTCCAATAAGGAAAGGAGGGTTTTTACCTTTTTTATGTCCCTGAATTCAGGCTGGTTTAGAATATTAAGGGTTCCGGCCAGGTAGACCTTGTCCTCATGGTTAAGATTAAGGGTTTCCTGAATCAGGTCAATAGCCGCATTAAAAATGTGTTTATGCTTTGAAAGTTCTGAGTATATCTCTTTAATGAGAGTCAGTTTGATATCTTCCAGGCTGAGGCCCTGCAGTTTGGCATTCATAATCTGGCTGATCTTCTGTAAGTCGATGTCATTAATGGTCTGCGGCAGGTCAATCATCTTGGTCTGAACCATGCCGTTGTCAGTAACGACGACGACTAGGGCTTTATCATTATCTAAAGGCACCAGCTGGACATGTCTTAGATTACTCTGGTTAAACTGGGGCCCTAAAACAATCGAGGTGTAATTAGTGATGTTTGACATTATATTGTTCGTTACCTGTAAAACATTGCCTATATCCCTGACCTTAATTTTATATTTAGACAGAATTGTCTTTTGCTCTTCCTCTGTTAACCTCTTTTTCTTCATCAGGCAGTCGACATAATAGCGGTATCCCCGGTCAGACGGAATCCGCCCTGCGGAGGTGTGGGGCTGTTCGATATATCCGAGGTCTTCGAGGTCAGCCATCTCGTTCCTAATCGTGGCCGGGCTGACACCGAGGTCATATTTCTTGGCAATTGTCCTTGACCCGACCGGTTCAGCAGAGGAAATATAGTCTTTGATAAGGGCCTGGAGAATTTTCTGTTTCCTTTCATCCAATGTCATTTCAGCACCCTCTTTTTTGTTAGCACTCTAACTAGTCGAGTGCTAAATCCTCATAAATAAAAAATACCATCGAAAGTTTTATTTGTCAAGAATCGGAATCATCTAAATGAATTCCGCAAATACCTCATTTGCCAGCGGCAGGCCTTTGGCAGTTAGTCTCACGCGGTTTTCCTCAATTTCTATGAGGCCCTGAGCGGTCAGTTTTTTTATTTTATCCCCGAATAATTCGGAGAATGATTTTCCATACCTCTGTTCAAAAGCTGTCAGGTCCAAACCACTGATTAACCTAAGGCCTAAAAAAACGGTCTCCGAAATCTGTTCCTCCCGGGTCAGGCTGTTCAGTTTATGGATAACCGACTCATTCTTGTTCAATCTATTGATATATAATTCCACACTTTCCAAATTACTAAACCTGTGAGAATTCATCATCGAATGGGCTGCCGGCCCAAGGCCCAGGTACTCTTCATTGTTCCAGTAAATAAGGTTATGGCGGGCTTCCCGCCCGGGTTGGGCGAAATTTGAGATTTCATAATGGGTAAACCCGTGACCGGTCAGAAAATCAATGGCATACCAATACATCTCCAGTTCCAGTTCCTCATCACAAGACACCAAATACCCTGAAACTACGTCCCGGTGGAGAGGTGTATCAGGTTCTATTTTCAGGTTGTAGGCTGATACATGCTGGGGTGTCAGCTCAATAACGCGGTCCAGGGTTTCCCGCCAGTTTTTCTGGGACTGACCCGGAATGCCAAACATCAGGTCAAAACTGAGGTTGTCAAATCCGGCTTCCTTACAGCTGCGGGCTGCCTCCACGACCTCCCGCCAGTTATGGATTCTGCCCAGCCTGGACAGCATCTTCTGCTGGTAAGCCTGTACTCCTATGCTGACCCTGTTTACCCCGGCCTTTCTGATTTCGACCATTTTGGCAGAATCAACAGTACCGGGGTTGCATTCAACCGTGATTTCCGCATCAGCGGTCAGCGTAAAATAGGAACGGCAGTAATCCAGAATGGCGGTTAGGTGTTCCCCGGTAAGAACAGTGGGGGTCCCCCCTCCCAGGTAAATGCTTTTAACTGTCCGGTGGTCACTGCGCATGTTAACTGTATGCAGGGCCATCTCCTTTTCCAGGGCATAAACATATGACGCAGCCAAATCAACGTCATATGGGTAAGATATAAAATCACAGTAATTACATTTCTGCAAACAAAACGGCACATGAATATATAAACCAATAGCCATCACTGTACACCACCCTTTTTATCGGGATCCTTTGGGGGATGGGCCCTTTTATACTTTATAAACCCCAAAACAAAATTGGCTATAATTATCAAGACTGCACCTAGAGGCATCAAGTAACTGGTCTTGGAGGCCTCCCTGAGAATTGAGCTGAAGTCTATGACCAAAAAAACAAGCAGAACCCCGCCAACAATAAAATTAAGATAATAGCTCTTCCCAGCTCTGTTTTCTTTCATCCAGTTCTCCTCCTCCCGTTTCCCAGCTGCCTGTCTCTACTGCCAACTGTCAACTGTCAACTAATCAATCTTCAGCACAGCCATAAAGGCCTCCTGCGGAATCTCTACATTGCCGACCTGTTTCATCCTCTTTTTGCCCTCTTTTTGTTTCTCCAGCAGTTTCCGTTTACGGGTGATATCACCGCCGTAACACTTAGCCAGCACATTTTTTCGCATCGCCTTGACAGTTTCGCGGGCGATAATTTTGCTCCCGATAGTGGCCTGAATAGGAACATCAAACATGTGTCTGGGAATGATGTCTTTCAGCTTTTCCGTCAACTGACGTCCCTTTTGATAGGCCCTGTCCTCATGGACAATACAGGACAGGGCATCAACAACCTCCCCGGAAACCATAATATCCACTTTGACCAGATTAGATTCTTTATATCCCCTAAATTCATAATCAAGGGAAGCATATCCCTTGGACCTGGATTTTAGTAAATCAAAGAAATCATATATGATTTCGATAAGGGGCATATCATAGGTCAACATGACTCTTGTTTCTGTCATATACTCCATGTTCAGGAATGTCCCGCGCTTTTCCTGGGCCAGGTCCATAACCGCGCCTACGTATTGGTTGGGGACCATCACTGTGGCCTTGACAAAGGGTTCCTCCATTTTTTGAATGGTCTGTACCGGAGGCATATTTGTCGGGTTGTCAATCTCAACAACATCCCCATTTGTTTTCGTAATGCGGAACACAACACTCGGTGCGGTTGTTATCAGGCTGAGGCCGTACTCCCTTTCCAGGCGCTCCTGGACAATCTCCATGTGCAAAAGCCCCAGAAACCCCAACCGAAAACCAAACCCCAGGGCTATAGAGGTTTCCGGCTCAAACATGAGTGAGGCATCATTTAACTGCAGCTTCTCCAGAGCATCTCTTAAATTATCATAATCTGCCCCGTCAATCGGATACAGCCCGCAAAAGACCATCGGGGTAATCTGCCTGTATCCCGGCAGCGGTTTGTCCGTAGGTTTTTCAGCATTAGTAACAGTATCCCCGACCCTGACGTCACGGACATTCTTGATACTGGCCGCAATGAACCCGACATCACCGACCCCAAGCCCGTCAACCGTCGTCATAAAAGGTCTGAAGATACCAACTTCATTAACTTCAAAGACCTTCCGGGTAAACATCATTTTAATCCTCATCCCGGGTTTGACGGTACCGTCCATGATCCTGATATAGGCGATAACGCCTTTATAGGCATCATAGTGGGAATCAAAAACAAGGGCTTTTAAGGGCGCTGTTTCTACACCGGTGGGTGGGGGTATTTTATGCACAATCTGTTCCAGGATTGCTTTTATCCCAATGCCTTCTTTGGCAGAAGCCAGGACGGCATCCTGAGCATCAAGACCGATCACATCTTCTATTTCTTTTTTGACCCGGTCAGGTTCCGCGCCGGGCAGATCAATCTTGTTGATTACCGGGATAATCTCGAGGTTGTGGTCTAAAGCCAGGTAAACATTGGCCAGGGTCTGAGCCTCAATCCCCTGGACTGCGTCAACAACGAGGATGGCTCCTTCACAGGCGGCCAGGCTGCGCGATACCTCATACGTAAAATCGACATGGCCGGGAGTATCTATCAGGTTAAGGGTATAAGTATGCCCATCATCAGCCTTGTAAGTAAGCTTCACAGCCTGGGCTTTAATCGTAATACCCCTCTCCCGCTCCAGGTCCATCTGGTCTAAAACCTGGTCAGCCATTTCCCGTTCACTCAAGGCCCCTGTGAACTCCAGCAGCCGGTCAGCCAGGGTTGATTTCCCGTGGTCAATATGGGCTATGATGCAAAAGTTCCTTGTTTTATTGTGTCGCTCCACGTCAGTTAATTCTCCTCTTCAATAAACCCCAGGCCGGAACCTGGGGTATGTTAATAAAATGTTAGCCTAATAATTATATCACTTTTACCCGGCTTTTTTCAATTTCCTTTTGATTATTCCCATAATAAGTTCCGACTCCTCGAGGCGGCACATTATAATCGCCCCCGCGAAAACAACAGCCCCGACACTGACAGAGGCTCCCACCTGGATAATCTGATTTAGCGTAGAGTGCAGGTCAAGATGAGCCCCGAGATAATACGATACTCCATATACGACAATCCCCATCAGGGCAGCTGAAATTGTAATTAAGCCAAACGATTTCGTGATTTGTTTCATCCCCAGCTGGCCGATTTTCTTGCGCAGAATATACAGCAGGGCTGCCAGGTTAACTATTCCAATCAACGAAAAGGCCAGAGCCAGCCCTTTTTCCTCAAGTCCTATTTTGATAAATAATTTATTCAGGATGATATTTAAAATAATTGTTGAAACCGCTACCAGAAACGGTCTTAATGTATCGTGCAAAGCATAAAAGGCTCTCGTCACGACCCATACTGCCGAGTGGGCAAATAAACCCACACAGTAGAACACGAGGGCAAGGGCCGTTATTTCGGAGGATTTGGCGGTAAACGCGCCGCCCTCGAACAACAGCCTTACTATCGGACTGCTCAACACGGCCAACCCCACCGAGGCCGGAATTATAATTAACAAGACGGCCCTTACTCCCTTAGACATCGTCTGTTTGAAATCAGTCATCTCTTTCCTGGCCGCCTGGTCTGTCATTGTCGGGAAAACAGCCACCGCGATCGACCCGGCAAATACACCTAAAGGAAGCCACATCAAACGGTAGGCGAGTCTTAAAGCAGTGATGCTCCCTTCGGCGATATCAGAAGCAAAGCGCTGGTTAACAATCCCGTTAATCCTGCTGGCCGCCAGGCCCAACATTGACGGAACCATGAGCAGCATCATTTTTTTGACCCCGGGGTGGCGCAGGTTCAAAGTAAACTTGTACTTCATCCCCTTTTTGCGCAGTACGGGCAGCTGAATTAGAAAGTTGGCCAGGTGGCCTGCCACGACACCGATGGCAAACCCGAAAATACCATAGCGGCTTAGGGTCAACCCGAAGACAATAATGCATAGGTTATAAGCGATTGAACCTAAAGCCGGGGCAGCAAAGTGTTTATATGACTGCAGGACACCCATAATCAGGCCATTGAGAGCGAGGATAACAAAGGCCGGAAACATTACCCTCGTCAGCTGTACGGAAAGGGCCAGGGTTTTCGCGTCAAAACCGGGGGCCACAAGGTTCGTTAAAGGGGACGCGAAAATCATCCCTATAGGTATGCAGACAACCATGATTAGGGTAATGAGATTCATCATTGTGCTGGCGACTTCCCAGGCATCTTCTTCTTTTTCGGTCGCCAGATAGCTGGCAAAAACCGGCATAAACGCGGCTGAGAGGACACCGCCAACCAATAAATCATATAGTAAATCCGGTACGGTGAAGGCAGCTAAAAACGCGTCTGTTTTCCACGTGGCGCCAAACGAGTGAACCAGGACAGCTTCCCTGACATAGCCGAGCACCCGGGAAATCATCATCGCCACCATCAACATCCCGGCGGCCTGAGCCACCTTTTTGCCTGTCGACATACGTTTCTCCTTTCGTAACCCTTAGGACTATCTCTATTAATATATCACTTTTGGGTTAAGGCGAAAAGGATAAATTACTGAATGAAACGTTTTTTTCCATCAACCAGTTTCTGTCCACCAATAATTAGTATCTGCCGCAGCCGTTCGCGCCAGGATACCAATTTCGCTTTTACTTCCGGACCAATTTCCGCCTTCAGCCGCCCCGCTTCCCTGCTGATAACTCCATAATTACGCAATAATACCGCCTCCCCTGTGTTCCTCCCGTATTCAGCCAGTGTTTTGGCCTCATTCAGAACACGGGGTTTTTGCAGGTCATACGTTTCCCTCAATCCCGCAGCCACCGGCCTGCCCAACATCCCATTATAAGCCTCAAGTGACTTATTAACCCCGGCTGCTACGGTCAGGGTCAAAAACAAAAGAGCCAGCATGACCAAAGTCCTATCCCTCAAGCATACTCATCCTTTAAATAAGATTTGACAGTTATATGATGGTTCAATTTTACCAATTTTATTCCAGCAGGGCGGAGCGGCCAGCGGTCAGCGGCCAGTGAAAAAAGGAAGGTTCGCTTTCGCGAACCAACATTTTACCCCTCCCAGGTATCGGGAAGGGTAATTTAATTAAGTATTAAAAACAATAAACATTTTTGTTATAGATAAACGGCAGGTTTTGCCTACCGGTGTTAAGGTTCTATTTCAAACTGCTTCAAACATTAGAATCAATGTAAAATAAATAGTCAACTAATATACGGGATCTCAATCCGGACCTTTCGTAAACTATTTCGTTAATCGCCTCACAAATTTGAAATGAAATTAGAGTGGAAGGTGTATAAACTCCTCTTTCAAGATCGCTGTAGTAACTTTTCTTAACTCCTAGTTTATTGGCCAGTTCTTCTTGAGTTATTTTAAACTTTTTCCTATATTTTTTTAAATTATTTCTGAGAAGATTTTTTGCCATTTAGTTTATCACCTGACCCAAGTCACTTCTTGAGCCGAGGCTTCTTCTTTTCTATAAATATACCCCGGTATAGTAGTTGTAGGCGGGAATCCTTTATTTAGGATTTCCTCAATCCAATCCAATACTTTGTCATGGTAATAATATTCCTGGCAATAGCTGCAATAAAGAACCGGAACATCAGTAAACACAATTAAATTACCTTCTTTATTCCTCCTTTCCTCGACCTTGGTCGTTTCTACAAGGTCGTGTTGACAAAATACACATTTCATTATTAATCCTCCCTTTTAAATAACAGAATACTTTTTATTGTTCATTGGGTTGCTGAGTGGTCAGTTATTGACCACTCAATAACCCTAAATTTTTCTTTTTCGGTATTTACCCTTTTAATATTTATTATTATACCCTCGTTACTCCTAAACTTAATTAAGCCTAATCCGAAGCCTAATTGATACCTCTAAGGGCACTCGAAGCTTCAGTTCACATTTTACTTAAATTTACCTTACTATACTTTGCGTTATTCCGGCATTTTACCTACTAAAATATTCCCTTTTCCTAGTCTTGCTATCCACTTCAAATTTGTATAAATCGTTATATAGCGTTATTACCATTGGTACTGGCGCTTTTTCAATAGAAATATGAAATGGCATGATAATTTCTTTTCTATCTTTATCTAATAACTTAAGTACAGCATATACTAAAATTCTTGGTTCGTACTGGTATTGCCATTCAAAGCGGATAACCTCACCACTACTGATTATTGCATTCCTTATATCGTTTCTGGTAACGTTATAATTATCCGTGAACGCTCCCCCAGCTAAGAGCAGGGGGCTTCCTGGTTAATCGACCGTTGCTTCTCTGACACAAGAAGTCTTACACAATCTCCCCAGGCGTAACTTC
>PGZN01000077.1 GCA_002840165.1 Firmicutes bacterium HGW-Firmicutes-8 | reverse complement strand
AGTTGTAAAGATGAATCTCTTGGAACTACTACGACTACGGCCATTTATATCACCTCCTTTTTTAAACCCCGTTAGATGTCTACTCCGTTAAATAATAAACCCCGTTAGATAATAAACATCTAACGGGGTAAACTTTAAGTCCAGCAAAGCTAAGCAGTATAAACATTATAACAAAATAAATAACAATAGTCAAATAATATTTAAAAATAAATAACAATACAAAAAAATAAGTGGTTATTTGATATAACCGCTATCTCTCAATTACTAAGTTTGATAATTATCCCCTATTAGGGAAATCTAAATATTTTTCTTTTTTATTTATAATCATACTTTGATCACAAATCCTACCATACTGATTTACATAGATAAAAGTGTATTTCCCTTTGATTTGCTTTGAATTACTCATTATTTTATAAAACTAAAAAGGGATCCTCCCCGATACCAGAAAGACCCCTTCCCCGCCAAAAATAGTTTTAATTAATAGAGAGGTCTTGTTAGTGTAAACTTTAATGGGGTAGTTAGAAAGAAAAAATAATAAGAGAAGAATTGTAAAAATATAATAAAAAGGCGTAGACTTGCCTATATATAAAATTACTATTTGTAGAATTAATAAAATTAATTTATAATAAGACAAAAATCTATAAAGATATACCACAAGGAAAATTAGTGGTTAATTTTCGAAACTTCACCTAGAGTCGTGCATAAACGAAGTAGTTCGATTATTTTAATTAGGCGAAACGGCGACGTAAGATAGGTAGAGATTATGGATATCATTCTATTAATCCTCATTATGTTTTTTGCTGTGTCGGTGATGATTGTTGCAAGAGTTATTATTAATAGGCGTAGGAGACTGCGCGAGTCAAAGAAAGAAGAAGAGAAGGTACGAAAAGAGCAAGAGAAAAGACGCCAAGAAGAGGAACGAAAGAGACTTGAAGAGGAGCAACGCAGGAGGGAGGAAGAAGAACGTAGGTTAGCAGAAGAGAGAAGACGCAAAGAAGAGGAGGAGCGCAATAGACTGGAGGAGGAACGGCGACGAAAGGAGGAATTAGAAAAGATAAAGGCTGAAGAAGAAAAGATAGAGCAAGAAGCAAGAGAAAAAGCCGCTAAAGAGAAGGCGGAGAGAGAACGATTAGAGGCTGAGGAGAAAGAAAACAAGGCAGAGCAAGAGGCGAAGGCAAGGAAAGCCGAAGAAGAGAAAGCAGGGAAAGAAGAGGTCAAGAAAAAAGAGGAATTAGAACGCCGTTTAAAAGGAGAAGAAGAGAAAACCAGATTAGAAAAGTTCAGGCGGAGGGAAGAGGAAGAAAAGCAGGAATTAGTGAAAAGGCCACCGCCTGGTAAAAGAGGAGGAAGACCGCGAGGTTCAACAAAAAAATCCGGGACAGAGCGATCGCTAGAGCCAAAACCACGCTCTCCGAAGCCTGAAATCATTTGTTGGGATGAAGGGGGGGTCTGGATTGTTGGCATAGAAGTGCCTGAAAAGTTTGAAACGTCACGAGTGGCTCAAAACGATGAATTACTTGAGCAGGATACTTCAGATGATTCACTTTATCCTCTTAAGCACATCGAAGGTAGAGTAAAAGTTGCTTGGACCGCAGGAGAACAAGATGGGGAAATAGACATCCCCATTATGGATGAGGGAAGAAATTATCTCGTTTTCAAAATGCGAAAAGACTGGAAAGGGTTGGGTAGATTGGTTAGACGACCCACGGCAGGCTACTATCTGATTATAGCTCCACAAGAATGGGAACGCCACGAAGAGACATCAGGCACCGCCCCTGTGGCACCAGAAAAAGTTCAAATAAATGGATATAAAGCGCATTTCTTTGTCCTAAGACAGAATGAGGATACAGCTGTTGCATTTATTAATGCAAAGAGTGAACGAATCCAAGTGGAGACTGGAAGTTCTCGCTTTCAACTGGTAGGAAAAGAAATATCTGACTCTTCTGAGGACATGGGACCACTTTTTGGTGAAGAACCGCCTCGTATTAAAACCATTGATGAACGAGAATGGAGAAACGTTGGAATGGTCGTTGTAGGTGAAGAAGGGGGTGGTAGAAATAGGTGGCGGACGCAATTTATTCCAGAAAAAGGTGCTAACGAACAGAAGATGCCTGATGAGCTAACAAATCAGCAGGGCGGTTGGTATTTCGTTCGTATTTACGATAATAACGATGATTTATTAGAAAGTATGGATTTTAGATTTATTACTGGATTGAAAGGCATTCAAATAGTGAACTCTAAACCTTTGCCTGAACCAGACGGATATAATGATGTTATAGTTCAATTCATTCATCAAGCCAATTGCAAAGTCGAACCGATGGATGAGGAGATGTTCCATGCATTGACGATTCGTCGAGAGAATGACCTCACAATTATAACAATACCCCCCAGACCTGATTACGATAAGACTCACTGGATTTTAAGCGACAGGAATGCTAAGGTCAAAGTCACGGTTCTAGTAGAAAGGGTATGGTGGTGTGTTGGTCGTCTGGGTGTAGTTCCTGCAAATTGGACAGGGAAAACTGTCTCTTTATCTCGAAAAGACTTTACCGCTATTACTGATGAAGCACTTTGGGTGAAATTTCCTCGTAAGCGCTGGATAAGTAAAATTGAAGTAGGTTTTAATCGTACCAAAAGCAGATATTATAATGTGGAGGTAGAAAATGAGGAGATCGCTGTTCCTTTGCGAGATTTTTGCGATGCAGAGGAGATTCAAAACAAACAAGAAGAGTTTGCAATGAAAATATGGGTTTCGTCCGATGGAACAAAAACTTACGAGGCTATCGTTCTTAAGATTCCCGCTGAGGTATCACCGCCAGTAGAGCAAAAACCACCACGAGTAAAACCGCTACCTCCACGCAAGCTAGAGGCAGAGGTAAAGACTCGCCGTGGAAAAAGGAAAGGTAAAGGTTTTAGTAGAAACGAGGTTGCTAACGCAGGATTGACTATGGAAGATGTGAAATGTTTACATATACCTTACGATAAAAGAAGAAAATCATCACATTCGTGGAATATGGAAAGACTAAAATTCGTAACTAAGAGGTAATGAACATGCCGAACGAATATTGGCCTGAACCAGTTAACTTAGCCGAAGAGGTTAAGGAGAGATACAAACGTTATCTCGAGACCACTTTTTACTTTAAAGACCCGGGCCTAAGGAGATCATTTCAGGAATCTTTAAGCTCCGGTTACTTGAGTAAGGGTCCATATCTTGAATCTACTTCAGTGTTCAAACGCGGGAAAAGAACAGGTGAACTCTTCCAAGAACTTCTTCCTAACCCGCCTGACGAGGGGTTCTTAAAGGCTTTGTGGGGTGATAGACCTCTCTACATACATCAGGAAAGAGCTTTAAAGAAAGTATTCGGTGAGTCACATAATGTAGTTGTTGCTACAGGAACAGCCAGCGGAAAGACAGAAACCTTTCTTTATCCTGTTCTCCTTCATCTATATCAAGAATTCCAAGCTAGGCAATTAGGACCTGGGGTGCGTGCACTTATACTCTATCCGATGAATGCTCTGGCTAATGACCAGCGGGAACGGCTTGGGGAAATCTGCCAAAAACTTCAGGATGCAGGCTCACCATTTAAATTCACATTTGGTCAATATATAGGCGAAACACCAGAAGATGAGAATGATTCACGGCGTCATGCACGAGACCATATTGTTAGGCGGCTTTACGGCGAACTTGTTTTACGCAAGGAGATGCGTGAAAGTCCACCACATATCCTGCTGACCAATTACTCTATGCTGG
This sequence comes from Firmicutes bacterium HGW-Firmicutes-8, assembly GCA_002840165.1. GTDB lineage: Bacteria > Bacillota > Thermincolia > Thermincolales > UBA2595 > GW-Firmicutes-8. The sequence goes on along the minus strand of PGZN01000077.1, from coordinate 4,439 downwards.
AATATCTTCTTATTAGACCTGACGATAGCCCTCTTTTTGACAATGGGCGTGCTCAGTGGTGGACTTTTCTTGTAATTGATGAAGCCCACCAGTATCGAGGCTCTAAGGGCGTTGAGATGGGCATGCTCACTCGACGATTGAAAAGAAGGCTTAGAGAAGGCGGTCGCACAGGACCTTTCAGATGCGTTGCTACAAGTGCAACGATTGCAGGGGGAGAAAGTGACAAACCACTTGTAGCAAAGTTCGCTAGTGACTTGTTTGGAGAGAATTTTCTGAAAGAGGATGTGATTTTAGGAGAAACCGAACCAATTCCTGATTTGGGCACAGTAGATCTCTCTCCGGATGACTACCAAGCAATACGACAGACACTTGATTCAGGCTCTACCAATGGTTTATTCGAAATTGCTCAACGTTTCGGATTGGCTATTCCTGAAGGTTTGGATGGAGCTAAAGGGGGCGGTTTCATTCTTCAACATGACCTCCGTTCAACTAAACTTCGCCGAATCATTACGACAGAGCCAAAAGAGGTTAGAGAACTTGCTGATGAAATATTCTCAGATCTCTCAAGAGAAAAGCGCTTAATTGCTCTATCCGAACTCGTTGAATTGCTTATAAAGGCTAAGGATCCTTTGTCTGAGACACCTCTCCTTTCTGCACGATACCATCTTTTCCTTCGCTCACTTGAAGGCGCTTTTGTGTCTTACTTTCCTCACAAACGTCTACTCCTTGAACGTCGTAGCCAAGATGAAAAAGGGGCTGTATTTGAAATTGCCCTCTGCCGAGAGTGCGGTCAGCATTATCTTGTTGGCAAATTTATTAAACAAGAAGGGTTTCTACGGGAGGCGATACGGGACCCAAGTCATCCAGATTTTGGAGCAACCTTCTTTCGACCCATTGAAAGTATAATCGAGGAAAGTGATGAAGAGGATAGTGGAGCTGAAAGGAAAATATTTCGACTTTGCATCGAGTGTGGTGCGATGGTGCAGGTCAATCGGAGACATAATGAATTGAGATGTGGACACACAAACTCAATCCTCGTTGAGCAACAGGAAGGAGCGGAAGAGAGAGAAGACCAGATTCCAAAATGTAGTGCCTGTGGATATCGGGCCCCCGACCCTGTGCGCGAGGTGGTTCATGGTACCGACGGTCCTCATGCTGTAATTGCAACTACACTCTACCAAAAGCTTCCGGAAAAAAGAAGAAAAGTGCTTGCTTTTGCTGATAGCCGTCAGGAGGCCGCTTTCTTTGCATGGTATCTCGAAAACTCGTATAAAGACATTTTTAATCGGAATTTGATTCGTAAGGCTATAAATAGATTGAACCAACACACATCTGAGGGACTTTCCCTGCGCGAACTGGCAGCTGCGCTGCGCGATATTTACCGTGAAAATAATGTTTTTCCACCTGCGATGGGGGATCTGGAACTTCGACGAGAGGCATGGCTTAGTCTCTATCGTGAATTTCTCACAGATGAACCAAGAATTTCTCTTGAAGGTGTTGGACTTCTCCGCTGGTACATTAAGTGGCCTGAAAAATTTAAGGTTCCAGACATTCTCTTTTCTCATCCCTGGTCTTTGAACGAACAGGAAGCACGAGACCTGATTTTTATTCTTATGGACTTTATGAGAGCAGACAGAGCTGTAGAGCTACGGACTGCTGGCGATGTTCCATTAAGCTGGAATGACCTCAATATTCAGGCATCTCAAATGAAAGTCCGAATTGGTCCTCCGCACCGTCCAAAGAATAGAAAATTCTGGCCGGTGCGAAGTTGGGATGGTAAAACGGGTAAGAGGGCTCAGTTTCTCAGCAGGATTTTAATCAAAAACGGTGTACCAAAACAAGGCGCCATGGAAAAAGCATTAGAGGCTCTTCGTGCCATCTGGGAAGCCTTCAGACCAAGTGATGAATCAGTTGCATCACAAGATCGGTTTTTACTCTCTGTTGACGATGCCCGCAGACTGAATCCAGATTGGTGGAGGGTTTTTCCAATTTCAGAGGGGGATAGCCTTTTCCAGTGTGATACATGCGGACGTCTCCAATCTGTTTCTGTAGGGGGTGTTTGTATACGCCATAGATGTCCTGGTAGTATTCATCAGATTAAGGCAAATGAGTTAGAAGCGAACCATTATCGGTTGCTTTACAAAGATAACCTGCCAGGAGTATTGAGAGTGGAAGAACACACAGCACAGATTGACAAGGAGAAAGCAAGAGATTCCCAAAGGGAATTCAGGGATGGCAAGATTCATGTCCTGAGTTGCTCTACGACTTTCGAATTAGGTGTTGATTTGGGTAACCTCGATACGATCTTCCTTCGTAATGTTCCTCCTGAGGCATTCAATTATACCCAGCGTGTAGGTCGAGCGGGGCGACGTAGCGAGTTTCCAGGATTTGCGATAACCTTTTGTCATCGTGCTCCTCATGATTTATACCACTTTGCTGAACCGAATAACCGAATCCTTAAAGGAACTGTTCGACCACCGGTAATCAGCTTAAGAAATGAAAAGATTATCGTCCGACATATTGCTGCAATAGCGTTATCCTACTTTTTTAGAACTTTTTCTGACCGATTTAAGACTGTGGAAAAGCTATTCGGCGACCTTGAACATCCTTCCGGAGTCAGTGATCTCTCTGACTTTTTACAAAAACACAAGGCCAAACTGGAAGAGTCACTGAGAGGTATTGTTCCACTAGAAATGGCAGATAAAGTTGGACTAAATAATGATGGATGGATCCAGAACATAGTGGGAACTAAAAGTAGATTTTCGCTTGCCGAGGCAGAGGTTTCAAGCGATTTTAAGAGTGTGAAAAATCTCGAAAGGACCTCCGCTTCGAGAGGAGATTATGGTAAAGCTGGTTGGGCAAAGCGAAGGGCAGAAACTATTGCCAGCGAAGATGCCTTATCTTTTCTCTCACGAAAAGCTATAATCCCGAAATATGGTTTCCCGGTAGATGTGGTAGAATTAGACCTCCACAGAACACAGCAAACCTCAGAATCTCTTGAAGTCCTTCTTCAAAGAGATCTTTCTATTGCTATAGCGGAATTTGCTCCCACAAGTAAGCTGGTTGCCAATAAGAAAGAGTGGATTTCGTATGGGGTCAAGAAAGTAGCAGAGAGAGAATGGGCTCGAAAATCTTATCGCAGGTGTTCCAATCATAACTTGTTCATTTCTTGGAGTCCGGGGCAGGAAGAGCCTTCAGAAAGGTGCTGTAATTCTGCTAAAGACGGAACCTATCTTGTTCCGCAGTTTGGTTTCGTGACAAATCGTCAGAAGCCAAAAGAACCAAAAGGGCGTGCAACACGAGTTTTCACCACTCGACCATACTTTATAAATTTAACCGGGCCAAGTCTTGGTGAAATTGATTTCAGGCACATTCGACTCACAAAAGCTTCACCAGGTTTGATGGCCGTATTATGTGAAGGACGTAGAGGCGGAGGCTTTTATATCTGCAGTTCATGTGGGGCTGGTTTTCGTGAGACAAAAAATCCACATGAAAACCCTTATGGAGAAAACTGTTCTGGCACCCTTGAGCGAGTTTCCTTAGGACATGAGTTCATCACGGATGTCATTCAGATTCGATTTCTTTTTGACCTTCCTCAAGACAATACCAAGGGTATATGGTTTGCCTACTCTCTTGCCTATGCTTTAGTCGAGGGGGCTGCTGAGGTTCTGGAAGTTCCCCCGACCGACTTGAGCGCAACAGTATCCTATGAGAGTGGTGGTCCAACAATCCCTCCTCTTATCATCTACGACAATGTACCCGGAGGGGCAGGACTTGTTGCTCGCCTTGAAGACAAGAAGATACTCCACGCTTGTTTAAAGGCCGCACTTGATAGGGTTAATGGTAGTTGTGGATGTGGTGAGAATGATAGTTGTTACGGGTGCCTTCGAAGTTACAGAAATCAGTTTGCACATCAGCACTTGAAACGTGGACCGGTCATGCGCTATCTAGAAAGAATCTTGGAAGAATGGGAGAAGTGAAAATATGACCTTTGAACATTCGTCGCCGCATCGCCTAACACAGCATATACGCTTCGGGCTATCGCCCTTGCCCTTCAGGACATTGTTCCCTTCGGTCGCAACGTCGTATATGCTCAACCGTTATATGAAATGGTGGTTTTTACCATTTTAATATAATCCCCCACCTAGAATATAATAATCATTAGGAAAATTATTGAAATAGGCCAGGCTTAAATGAGTTTTTTCCTAATCAGCAAAGGGGCTACTCTCTCACTCCATTAACTCACCCTTATTAATAAAAATTACAGTTAAAAAGAAGGTATAAACACAAACAAAGAAAAAAACAAATGCCTTAAAATCGATTGTAGGTGGCCTCTTTTCCTCTCTCCCCCGGTATTTTATTAAAATGATCTGTTAACCTGCTTTTATTGACTTCCTGGTAAATAACTTCTGGTCATCTCATCCCCACGACCGCCCGCC
>PGZN01000002.1 GCA_002840165.1 Firmicutes bacterium HGW-Firmicutes-8 | reverse complement strand
AGTAGGCTTGACAAGCCATAGTACGCCTGTGGTTGCGGTGGGGTCGGCGCCTAGCCAGCTGCCATTTTTCTACCTCTGGGTCGGTACTGGGGCCATGCTAGGGCGACTATAGCCTAAGCGTTGGGTGGCCTGCGGCCACCATCAGACTGGGGGATTGTAGTATGCTTGACAGGCCATGGTATGCCTGGGGTTGCGGTGGTCTTCGACCACCATTACGTCTGAGGGGGACGATGGATTCATTGGCGTGAAAAACATATGACAACTCCTGCTGAGTGACAGCATATCTTTAATATGGAGTCTTTTGTAGGAGGGGTACGGATGTTTCGTAAAAAGATTCAGCTTAGCAGCCTATTTGACAGCAGGTTTATGGACGAAGCTCTGGAAATCTACGGATGGAGTAGAGAGAACAGCTTTACCGATCTGCCGAAGATACTGCTAAGCTATAAACACAAAGTTAAGAGAACGTTTGTATTCACTGATATTTTTAATAAAGAAGAACACTATACCGAAAAAGTTGTCATCGGTGATAAAAACTTCTACTTTGTAACCTGGAATATTCCGACCGCGAAGCAGATAATTGAAAGAGATAACCCGCCTCTTAGTATATTTAGCCTCAAAGAAATAGTTGATATAGTTGACCGCAGATGTATTAATGAATCGCATTTAAGCAAAGCCTTAAATAACGATGCACCTATAATTGCAGCATCTTATCCTCCATTGATGACCCAAAATAAATTCCTGATTATCGACGGTAATCACAGGGTTATAAGTAAATATGAGGCTGGCCAGACAGTCATTCCGGGATATCTGTTGAGCCCTGATCAGCATATACAAGCAATGGTCAGGAGTGTCCACCGGACCTTGTATAAAATTCATTATAATTATTTTATGATTGCTTCTTATATCGGCGGGATTATCACCGAAGAGGAATTAAACGAATCGCTGTACGTACTATAATTTGTAAAACCAACTATTTTGCTTTAATGTTTTTACGAAACAGAGGAAATGCTCTAGCACTTCAACGGTGTATGGATCACAATGATTTAACAATGTATGGCATCACCCTTGGGTGTGCTTCTTCCCAAAAGGGAGAGGCTACGAAAAAGAGCAATGGGCTTACTGAGTATGAAAGCCAATACATTATATAGAAGAGCTAAAGAATATGAACAACAACGAAAGGAAGGTGTTTAACCTTCCTTTATCTGGTCTTCAAGCAAAAAATCTCAAGTAACAAGACCTGAGATTTATAAAAGTGCCACACTAATCTATGATTAACTTTAACTATAAAAGATTGTTTTCTAACGTCTTTGCGTTTTTGACAAGTTTTCTAAGAGATTAGTTTTTTGCGGTAGTTTTAGAAGAGGTAGTAAAGGTTTAATGGGCAACTGCCTGTGATGATGGATTCATTGACGTGAAAAACTATGACAACTCCTGCTGAGTGACAGCATATCTTTAATATGGAGTCCTTTGTGGGAGGGGTACGGATGTTTCGTAAAAAGATTCAGCTTAGCAGCCTATTTGACAGTAGGTTTATGGACGAAGCTCTGGAAATCTACGGATGGAGTAGAGAGAACAACTTTCCTGAGCTGCCGAAAATATTGATGGGATACAAACACAAAGTAAAAAGAACGTTTGGCTTCACTGATATTTTTAATAGGGAAGAACACTATACCGAAAAAATTGTCATAAGTGATAGAAACTTCTATTTTGTGACCTGGAATATTCCGACCGCGAAGCAGATAATTGAGAGAGATGAGCCACCACTTGGGGAATTTTGTCTCAAAGAAATAGTTGATATAGTAGACCTCAAATGTATTAATGAATCTCATTTGGGCAAAGCCTTAAATAACGAGGCACCGATAATTACAGCCTCCTATCCTCCTCTTACCACCAAAAACAAATTTCTGATTATTGACGGTAATCACAGGGTTATAAGTAAATATGAGGCCGGCCAGACAGTCATTCCGGGATATCTGTTGAGCCCTGATCAGCATATACAAGCAATGGTCAGGAGCGTCCACCGGACCTTGTATAAAATTCATTATAATTATTTTATGATTGCTTCTTATATTGGCGGGGTTATCGGCGAACAAGAATTGCGCGAATCCCTGTACGAACTCTAAACACATCAGGATGTATTCAATTGATAGAGTATCGGCTTCCCAAGCCGAGGGTTTCTTAGCCCCCTCTTTCAAATTATCCCAAATAAGGTTTGGAAAATAAAGTGCCTAGATAAATAATGTAATTCATAGTATAATATAGATAAAGCCATGTAAAGGAGGCATCAATGTCTACTAGGAGCAAAAAAGTCTTAAAAGCGGTTAAAAAATACACATTCCTACTGCTTGGCGCCATATTTGCATCTATAGGGTTAGAGATATTCCTAGTACCAAATAATGTAATTGATGGTGGAATAATTGGTATATCTATTATCTCCAGTCACCTAACCAAATTTCCATTAGGAGCGTTTATTTTGGTCTTGAATCTACCATTTTTGGTGATAGGATATAAGCATATTGGAAAAACCTTTGTTTGGTTGTTTTCAATAACAGCACTGGCAATAGGTGTCACTGTTCTTCATCCAATCCCTGGCGTAACCAAAGATGTTTTGTTGGCATCAGTATTCGGAGGTATTACTTTAGGGATCGGTGTTGGGTTAATCATCCGCTATGGAGGTTCCCTTGACGGGACGGAAATAGTAGCAATTATTCTGGATAAGAAGACAGGATTTTCAATAGGCGAAATCGTTTTGTTCTTCAACATATTCATATTATCTAGTGCCGGTTTTATCTTCGGTTGGGATAAAGCCATGTATTCCCTTATTACGTATTTCATTGCCTTTAAGGTAATCGATATAACTGTTGAAGGTCTAGAGGAATCAAAAGCAGTTATAGTTATTTCAGACCAGCCTGAAGAAATAGCAGAAGTGTTAATGGCGAGGCTAGGTCGTGGAGTTACTATGCTTCAGGGTAAAGGCGCATATACTGGTATGTTTAAGGGCGTACTGTATTCTGTAGTGACTAGATTAGAGATAGCAAAGTTAAAATCAATTGTTGCAGAAATCGACCCTAGTGCTTTTGTGACATTTAGTGATGTTCACGAAGTTATGGGAGGCAGGTTCAAAAAGAAAGCAATTCATTAGGGGGTGGGAAGATATTATACCATTGCTTATTTAACCAAATTTTAAAGAGTCAGGCGAAAAATAAGCAGGAGGTGGGGAAAAACAAGGTTTCTGTGGACAAACAAAATCACACAATTAAAATAAAGCATAGTGACAACAAAAAAGATAAGGGAACTAAGTAAAGCTTAGCCTTCACTAATCGGTGGAGGCGTTGCTGTTATAAATACTTTTGCCTTATTAGAGAAATTTCTTCAATTAACCATTTGACTAATAATCAGTCAAGTTTTATAATAGACTTTACGGAGATAGGATAAGCCGATGGTTTTATATGCGGATGTAGCTCAATTGGTAGAGTATCGGCTTCCCAAGCCGAGGGTTGCGGGTTCGAGTCCCGTCATCCGCTCCACTTTAATTAATTAGACTCAGCTGGGTGGGCGACAGACAATATTGGCCACTGACAACTGACAACTGTCAACTGGCAACTAATTTACATAGGGGGCCGTGTTAATGACTAAGCATATTAAAACAGTTAATAAAGTAAATCTTCAGGAGACCGTAAAAAAGGGCGGGTGTGGCGAATGCCAGGCATCCTGCCAGTCGGCATGCAAAACTTCATGTACGGTAGGCAACCAAGTTTGTGCGAAATAACTTAATCGCTTTTTTTCATAAAACCTAATCCGTCTTGGATTGGGTTAATTTTTTGATGGGGGACTTGACTTTGATTCACAAGTTTGAGATTGCGGGAACGAAAATTGTTCTTGATGTAAACAGCGGAGCTGTCCACGTAATGGACGACCTGGCCTGGGATATTATTGATGATATACCGGTGTCTACGAGAGAAAACATCCTGGCTAAACATAAAATAAAATATCCGGTGGTTGAGGTTGAAGAGGTGTTAAACGAAATTTTTAACCTGCAGTCCGAGGGCATGCTTTATTCCAATGACCGATATTGTGAAAACAATGGTTTTATCAAAGACCCTGGGGAGTATCCACCACCGGTGGTTAAGTCCATCTGTCTAAACGTTTCACATGACTGCAACCTCAGGTGCCGGTACTGTTTTGCCGGAAGCGGTCATTTCGGCGGAAACAGATCGATGATGTCTTTGGAGACAGGGCAGCGGGCTATCGATTTCCTTCTAAAAAACTCTGCCGGGCGCCGTCACTGTGAGTTGGACTTCTTTGGCGGAGAACCTCTTATGAATATCGGTGTCGTTCGGAACTTGGTTTCTTACGGGAATTCTGAGGCAGCCCGGAAAAATAAAGAGATCAAGTTTACTTTAACTACCAATGCAGTTTTGCTGAATGATGAAACAACAGAGTTTTTGAACAGGGAAAATATCAGTGTGGTCTTAAGTATTGACGGCAGACCGGCTGTAAACGATGCTATGCGGCGGTTGCCGGGCAGCGGCGGGGGCAGTTACACGGAAATACGGGATAAAATTTCTTCTTTTATTGCCAGCAGAAATAACGAAAACTACTTTGTCAGAGGCACATATACCAGACATAACCTCGATTTTTCCCAGGATGTAATGCATCTCGCGGATCTGGGTTACCGATATATCTCAGTGGAGCCTGTGGTAGGCCCCCCCACCGCGGATTGGTCACTAAGGGAGGCCGACCTGCCGGAAATATTCAGGGAGTATGGAGTGTTGATTAGGGAGTATATGCGGCGAACTAAAGAGGGCTGCCCTTTTGATTTTTTTCATTTCAATCTTGATTTAAGCAATGGCCCCTGCCTGCCCAAAAGACTTTCCGGCTGCGGGGCGGGGCACGAATATATGGCTGTCACCCCTGAAGGGGAACTATACCCCTGCCACCAGTTTGTTGGCAGGGAGCAATTTAGACTTGGCAGTGTATGGGAGGGCGTCAGTAATCCTTCACTCGTAAACAACTTTCGCCAGGCACACATATACAATAAACTTAAATGCACGGGTTGTTGGGCTAAATTTCACTGCGGAGGCGGGTGTCACGCCAACGCGGAGTCTGCGAATGCAACCATTATGGAACCTTATGACATCGGGTGTCAAATTGAGAAAAAACGCCTGGAATGTGCGATATATATCCAGGTCCTAAGAGCAGGTAACAACGAGATATAACGAACCTGAACGATGTGCAGCGATATCCAGAGTAATAATCACAGCTATTCTTCAAAAAACGGCTAAAATCGAGCAGTTTTGACACGTGTCGAAAATTTAGTGTTTACGGAAAAGGTTTCCTGTGCTATAATAAATTTGGATTGATTTGGTCTCAGTGAAATAGTTTGTAAGGACATCCCCAAAAGAATATCTTTTTCTATCAAATAATATGGGAATTGTTCAGAAAGGAGCGTTTATGAAGTCGAACAAGGAGAATAATGTTGAGCTGTTTGAGGGGGTTAAGAAAAAACTAGTATTAGCCCTATCCAAGCTCCGCTCAGTTAAGCTTTCTCTGCCTAGACTTTCCGCTTTTCGATTTAACCAGCCAAAAGGGAAATCAAAAATTCTTAGGGAAAAATACACCCATTCACGATCACGAACGAAACCCCGTCATAATACTGGAAAGAAATCAGCTGCCCAAGAAAATAGAAATCTCTCTCAATACTTTCATATACCGGAGTTTACCAAGTCGTGGCTCCAATCTATTAAAAAACTAAAACTTCCAAAGGTTTCACTAAATCTGACCTCTCTATTGAAATCCGTTAAAGAAATGCCCCGGCGTCTTCGCTTACCAGCGGCATATCAATCTTGCCGCCGGCTGGTTCTGGAGCTGCCCCGGCGCCTTCGCTTACCAGCGGCATATCAATATTGCAGCAGGTTGATTGTAAAGCTGCTGCCCAAAAGGTTACTTCCCAAATTCTCGCTTTCTCAACTTTTTGTACCCGGCAATCGTCCCAAGCACTTAAACATAAAGACTGTTGCTGCTGCTTTAGTCGCTCTTTCCATTGGCGGTTTTATGATGCAGGCCAATTCGAGAGTAGACGCTTATGCTGTTGAAATTGACGGTAAACAGATTGCATTTATTAAAGAAAAGGCCGAGGCAGAAAAGCTTTTATTGGATTTGAAGGCTGAGAAAGCCAGAATATGGAACCGGAGAGTTGATGTAACTCAAAAACTTGCGTTTAAAAGCGCCAAAGCGAAAAAGTTTGAGATTAAAAACCTGATTGCCATGAAAAGCATCCTAAATAAAAACCTTAAGTTTGAAGCTGTTGCAATAGGGATTAAGGTAGACGGTAAAATCGCAGTTGTTGTAAAGGATGCCCAGGTAGCGGAAAACGTGCTGCAGCAGATTAAGGATGCCTATAAGCCTGAGGATTTAAAGGTCAGCTCAGTAACCTTCCAGGAAAAAATAGAACTGGCAGATGTGCCGGTTTCTCTCGGAGATGTTTTGCCGGTAGGCAAAGCCGTGCAGTTACTCGAAGAGGGCAAACAGAAAAAAGTTGTTCATGTGGTTAAAGAAGGCGACTCTCTTTGGTCAATCGCCCGCGCTTATGATATGCACATGGTTGATTTGCTCAAGGCGAACCCTTCGATCAAAGGGGAACACCTTGACCTTAAACAGGAAATAAACTTAGTGGCTCTCGAACCGGTGGTTACGGTTGTGATTTCCGGTGAGCGCACTGCTAAGGAAAACCTTGCTTATAAAGTGGTTGTAAACACTGACCGCAACCAGTGGCGGGGGCGCGAAAGTGTGAAAGTCCAAGGTAAAAACGGGCAAAGGGAAGTTACTTATAAGCTTGTAATGGAAAACGGTACTATTGCCAGTAAGGACGTAATCCAGGAAAAGATACTCATAAAACCTGTAGATAAGGTTGTGGTCCGAGGCTCTAAACTTGTTGTTGCTTCCCGTAGCGGCGGCGGTCAGGTTGGCTGGCCCATTACCGGAAGGATTACCTCTGCGTACGGAAGACGTCATGGTGGCAGACATACCGGCCTGGATATTGATGGATACAAAGGGCAACCGGTCGGCGCTGCTGCGGCGGGCAAGGTTATTACTGCCGGGTGGGGAGGCGGCTATGGTAAGATGGTCGTGATCAGGCACAATAATGGCTTGGTAACAAGATATGCCCACCTATCCAAAATCGAGGTTTCAGTAGGCAAGTCGGTTGACCGGGGGGACCTTGTCGGGTTAGTTGGCTCAACAGGTCACAGCACCGGATCCCATCTGCACTTTGAAGTAATCAGCGGTGGGAGTTTTCAAAACCCGACAAAATATTTAAAATAAAGGGATCACATAAAGGCCCTATGGAAAGGTTCTCCATAGGGCCTTATTTTGGACAAGCCGGCTGCAATTGGAAAATCTGCCGGGTAATCTGCCGTTGATTAGCTCTTTAAATAGTATCACGGCTGTGCTATAATTATATCTTGGAATGTACGATTTTTCCTAAATTGGCTGCTGAAGAAAATTGTTGTCATCAAAATTGATATACATCGAAAGAGGTGATATAGAATGGCGTTTATGAATGCAAAGAAAAGAAATAAGACACTTACGTATATTATAGTGGCATTTGTTTCGGTAGGGCTCCTGTTATCTGTATCCCTTTATTGGACGGAGGGCTCATATTCGGGGACCGGCGGGGCCGGTAGTCCGTCTGCTCCTTCGGGGAGCACAGCGAATCAGGATTTTGAAGCTGCCATGAACCTGGGCCAACAGGGGAAGGATGCCGAAGCTAGGGAAAAGTTCCTTTCAGCGATTAAAGGGTATGAAACTATCCTAAAAAACGACCCTAATCCCCCTGATAAAATTGCCGTATTGGGAGACCTGGCAACATCATATTTTTACACCGGAAACCCTGACAAAGCAATTGAACTGGCCCAACAGGCCCTTAAAATTAACCCTAACTACAGTATAGCCAAGCTGTATTTGGCGATTTACCTTTCCGAAGGGAAAAATAATTCCGCCGAAGCCATCAAAGTGTTAAAGACGATAACCAAAGATGACCCGTATTACAATGATGCCCAACAACAGATTGACCGGATTAGCAAGAAATCCACGTTACCTGCTCAGGGTACTCTGCCACCGCCAAACACCACTTTACCACCTTCACAGGGTAACCCACTGCCGCCCAAATAATAAAGCCAGTCGTAGGGGCTGTCCCATAAGTAACTGGGGCAGCCTTAAACTTTGTCCTTTTTGTTTGCCTTAAAGCTATGCCGCAGAAGAGGTTTCTTCCTTCTTGGGGGGCCCCCCCAGCCCCAGTTATTACCGGTAGGTTTATTAAACAGTTAACTGTATAATGGTGTCAAGGAGAGCTGCAAAGAGGAGTGATGGGCCATGGGCACTGTTATCAGTCATACCGTGGGCTCTGGTTTTCTATGGCAAAAAACGGGTAAAATAGCTGTTGTATTGGCCTTGTTATGCTTGGCTTTTTTTCTTTTCAAACCTATTACCGTAAAAGCCGGCTTTTACAGGGTAACCAGATATGTTTTAAAAGCCCAAATGATGTGGCAGACCCGGACATGGGATGAATTGGAGGGGACACACTTTATCGTCCGGTACCTACCTCAGGATGACAATATCGCTGATATGGTTCTGGCCTCTGCCGAAAAGGATTACCAGCCTGTAAGCCAAAATTTCGGTTATTTGTCCCAGGAAAGGATACTGGTTGTAATTTACCCTACCAAACAGTCTTTAGGCCGAAGTTTTGGGTGGGCAGCAGATGAAAGTGCGATGGGTGTATACTGGGCCGGGGTCATTCGTGTATTGTCACCGAACGTCTGGGTGGAAGAAGAAAATCCCGCGCATGTCCGGTGGGTATTTGAGTCAGAAGGCCCGATGGCTCATGAATTGACCCACCTAATCGTCGACTATTCAACAGGTGGTAACTATACCAGATGGTTTACCGAAGGAATCGCCCAATATGAGGAAGCAAAGCTGACAGGATACAGGATGGAACATGATGAAATCAGGCGCCCGGACGAGATGTATCCCCTAATCAAAATGGATGGGGAGTTTGATTCCCTGGAAAATCAAAATCTGGCATACTTTGAATCGTACCAGGCTGTGAAGTTCCTGGTCGAAAACTACGGTGAAGAAAGCCTCCGTGAAATCCTGGACTCTCTCAGTAAAGGCCGGTCGATGAAGGCGAGTTTTAGAAGCACGCTGGGGATTGCCATAGACCAATTTGAGCGGGACTTTAAAATGTGGTCAGTGCAAAACTCTTCTAACGACAAGCCTTAGAAAAAGGCTTGTCGTTTTCCGGGCTTATTTCAGCTGTTCTCTTTTCGTGCAGGAATAATTGATTCCAGCTAGAATATACAATAAATATAAGTTTACCCCGTTTTGCTCCAGCTGAGTAAGAAGACTAAGCTGTTTTATATTCCAGAGGAGGTACTATGGTGCAAAAACAAAAACTTTATATAACCGGAGGCCGACCCTTAAAGGGCGCGGTTAGGGTCAGTGGTGCGAAAAATGCGGCGTTAGCGATTATGTCTGCGGCACTGTTGGCCAGTGAGCCGGTACATCTGGAGAACTGTCCGAATATCACAGACGTTAAAGTATTGCGGGATATTATCGCGAATTTGGGAGTTAAAGTCAACTGTAAAAATAAAAACGAAATTGAGTTATTGACCCCGGAAGTGGTTAAAACTACGACACCATATAAAGAAGTTAAGAAGCTGCGGGCTTCAAATCTTCTGCTCGGCCCGCTTCTGGCCAGATTCGGAAAAGCCGAAATCGCCCTGCCTGGAGGATGTAATATCGGTACCAGGCCAATGGACTTGCATATCAAGGGGCTTCAGGCTCTAGGCGCTAAGATTACCCTGGAACATGGCTTCATCAAGGGAACCTGCGGCTGCCTTAAGGGTTCAAAGGTTTATTTGGATTTTCCAAGTGTGGGCGCTACGGAAAATATAATGATGGCAGCGGCCCTGGCGAAAGGACAGACTATATTGGGGAATGTGGCCAAAGAACCTGAAATCGTTGATTTGGCGAATTTTTTAAATGGTTTGGGCGCTAAAATAAGGGGCGCCGGGACTGATGTAATAAAGGTAGAGGGTGTTAAACAGTTGGGTGGGGGCCGTTATTCGGTAATTCCTGATCGTATTGAAGCAGGTACATTCATGGTAGCGGCGGCAGCCACAATGGGTGATTTGCTTATTGAACATGTTATTTCCACACATGTGGAACCACTTATTGCCAAACTCCGCGAAGCGAATGTGGAGGTTGTTGAAGAGGATGATAACATAAGGGTTACTGCCAGGGATACCCTAAAACCTATTGACATCAAAACTCTGCCATACCCCGGGTTTCCAACAGATATGCAGTCCCAGATAATGGCTATGCTGACTGCTGTTAAAGGCACCAGCGTGATTGTGGAAAACGTGTTTGAAAACAGGCTCCAGGTAGCGGATGAATTCAAACGAATGGGCGCCAAAATTAAGGTGGAAGGACGCACGGCTATCATTCAAGGCGTCAAGAAACTGCAGGGAGCACAGGTTAAAGCTTCAGACCTCCGGGCCGGGGCGGCTTTGATTATAGCAGGGCTGATTGCTGAAGGTGATACTGAAATTTGCAATGCCCACTATATTGACCGGGGATATGAAAATATAGAATCAAAACTAACCTCTGTGGGAGCAAACATTAGAAGCTGCTGATTAATTTAGGCCCTAGGGCCTAAATGATTAAGAGTTTCCAATTTTTTATAGTTAATAAGCAGGGAAAAAGAGAAATAAGAAGAAGTATAAAATAGCAAAACTTGTCTAAGGAAGTGGAATTATGTCAAAAAAGCAATTTAAAATTAAGCCGTTGGTCCAGCTTGGCATAATATTTATAGCGATAACCGGCGGTGGGACGCTGATTTGGACGGCATTCTTACTTTACTATTTTAATGCGTCTCCGGATCAGATAAGGAAACTGGCCACCGTGGTTGCACCTATCGGAATCTGTTTCGGGCTTTTTATGCTGCTTCTTGTCAACCGGATGCTGGTAAGAATATTTGAGATTTTCTCGGAAGTAATCGGTAAAGTTGCAGATAAGGATCTAACACAAAAGATATATTTTCCTACTAAAGATGTTTTTGGGCGCATGGCGAGTGCCTTTAACAAAATGATTGAAGATATCAGGCTGACAATTCATCAAAACATGGAAACTGCCCGTATGGTGGCTGCTGAATCAAACCAGGTCTCCCAAGCGGTAGAACAAGCCTCAGCTTCCATCCAGCAGATTTCAGCGGCTATCCAACAGATAGTTGGGGGTACCCAGGGGCAGGCCTATCAATTGAATGAAACCCTTCAAATAACACGCGACCTTTCTGCTGCGGTACAGCAGATTGCGGCTAATTCCCAGGCTGCCCACACAGCCTCCCAGAATGCTTCGGAACTGGCTGGCAAAGGTGCGGGAGAAGTTGAAAAAGCGGTCCGTAAAATGAACAAGATTTCTGATACCGTTTCAGAATCGGCTTTGGTTGTCAAAACCCTTAATGAAAGATCAGAACAAATCGGCGAGATTGTAAATGTAATTACCTCAATTGCCGACCAGACCAACCTTTTGGCGCTGAATGCCGCCATTGAAGCTGCAAGGGCCGGCGAACATGGCCGGGGCTTTGCCGTAGTTGCAGATGAGGTTCGGAAACTGGCTGAAGGCTCTGCTAAAGCGGCCCAGCAAATCGGTGAATTGATTAAACAAACTCAGGAGGAGACTTCAAAAGCCGTAAATTCGATGGTAATAGGGAGTAAAGAGGTTGAGGAAGGCGTTGTTGTCGCTTCCCAGGCCCAGACCGCCCTTAGTGAAATAGTTGATACGGTAAACAAGACTGTAAGGATGGTTCAGGAAATATCAACTGCCGCTCAACAGCAATCAGAAGGAATTACGCAGGTTGTGCAATCCATCGATAAAGTCAATAACATAGCCTACCAAGTGTCGGTTGCCATCCAGCAGGTCTCGGCATCGACTCAGCAGCAAATGAATACTAATGAACAGGTTAATGCCAATGCTTCAAGGTTAGCCCAATTAGCAGAGGAACTTAGGGAGCGTATCAGTAAATTTAAAGCTTAAGGCACAAATGAGGCCATGGAGAAATCCATGGCCTTAGAAATTAATAATAATATGACAGAGAGTAATTTGGGAGGCAGTTTATGCGAGTCTGTACCTTGGGCAGCGGGAGTTCAGGCAATGCCACATACATTGAGGGACATGCTTCGGCTGTCCTGATTGACGCCGGACTAAGCGGAAAAGCGGTAGTCGGTAGTTTGGAGGCAATCGGGGTTGACCCGGCGAGCATTGACGGTATTCTTATTACCCACGAACATATTGACCACATAAAGGGTGTTGGTGTACTGTCCCGGAAGTTTGATTTTAAGGTATATGCAACCGAACAAACATGGGACGAAATGAAACCGGTAATCGGAAAAATACCTGAAGCTAATCAGTGTATATTGGAACCCGAAAGGGTTTTGGAAATAGAGGGCCTCCAAATAGAACACTTTAATACCTCACATGATGCGGTAGATTCCATAGGGTTTTGTCTGCAAAGTCAGGGGGTTAAAGTGGGTGTTGCTACAGATACCGGTTATCTGACTTCTTCAGCCAGGAAGTACATAGACGGCTCTGATTTACTGATTTTTGAAGCAAACCATGATTTACAGATGCTGAAAACCGGCAGGTATCCCTGGGCTCTTAAAAGAAGGATACTGAGCGACCGGGGCCATTTGTCCAATATTGCGTCAGCCCATTGTTTAGCTTCCCTGATAAATGGGAAAACTACTGGGGTAATACTGGCTCACTTAAGTCAGGAGAACAATTTACCCGAACTTGCTTACTCGACTGTAACCAAGGTGCTGGAGGAAGCAGGATTATCCCAGAGCCAGGAATTGGTTATAGAAGTCGCTCCAAGGTATCTCCCAGGTACCCTGTGGGAATTGGATTGAAGGAGGGAAATCCATGTACCGTGATGACCGGGATTTTTATTCCGGTGAACGCCAACCCAGCCTGTTGTCCTATATGGCAGCTGCTTTACTGGGGGCAGTAATCGGAGGATTAATAGTAGCGTATACTACCCCGTTACTGGCAAAAAAAACGCCCAGTATGGAGCCGCCAAACAATAACCAAGCCCTTCCGCCTGTTATCTCGACCTATGAATCACCAGTAATTCAAATCGCGGAAAGAGTTAGTCCAACCGTAGTGGGAATCAGTAATCGGGTAAATGTATCGTCATTTTTTGCTCATCAACGGGTGGAAACAGGTTCCGGTTCTGGAGTTATTTTTGACGAAGACGGATACATAGTCACCAATTATCATGTAATCAAAGACGCCGACCAGCTGGCTGTCACTCTGCCAAACGGCAAACAGGTATCCGGTAAAGTTATCGGGACTGATCAACTGACAGACTTAGCCGTTGTCAAGGTTAATGAAAAGGGCCTTAAAGCTGCTGCATTCGGGAATTCGGATAAGATCAGGGTTGGTGAGCTGGCGGTGGCGATCGGTAATCCACTGGGGGAAGAACTGTTTAGTACAGTTACATCCGGGGTTATCAGTGCGGTTAACAGGTCGGTGGATATACAGGAACAGCAGTTCCGGCTAATTCAAACAGATGCGGCCATTAATCCGGGAAACAGCGGCGGAGCCCTCGTAAACTCAAGGGGCGAAGTAATCGGCATTAACAGTGTAAAGATAGTTGATGTAAATATTGAAGGTCTGAATTTTGCCATCCCCAGCAATGTTGTAAAACCGATAGTTGAATCGATTATTAAGAACGGTAGGGTCATCCGGCCGTGGATCGGTATTTTGGGCGGCAGTGTGAGCAAGGTAATGGCAGAACGATACGGTCTGGCGACTGATAAAGGAGTGTTTGTCAGTGAACTGCCTGCCGGCAGTCCGGCTGGAAAAGCCGGTATGAAAAGCGGGGATGTTATAATTTCTTTTAATAAGCAGGAAGTAATAAATTTTGGTGACCTGCGCGGAAGTGTTGATAAACAAAAAATTGGGGATAAGGTTGAGGTAATTATCCTAAGAGGCAAGGAAAAAGTGACATTAAAAGTGACTTTGGAGAAAATGCCGGAACAATAAATAAAGCGTGACCGATTAGGTCACGCTTTATTCCGTTATTCCGAGCCGATGTCAAGCAGTTGGTAGAGTAGTCTGACCTTCGACCTGCTGATCAAAGCGTCATTATTGGAATTAAAAAACTTGACGAGGTAGGAGTTATCTCCCCAGGGAATAATTTTTTCGACCATCCTGAGATTGATCAGGTAGCACTTATGAGACCTAAAGAAGTCTGCCGGATTCAACCTTTTTTCCAGGTCATTTATTGGCTCGTGAGTTTCATATCGGTTGCCCGTAGTATGAATAATTGTTTTTTTACGCTCTTTTTCCACATAGTAAATTGTATTGGCATCAACAAAGTGCAGTTCATGACCACACCTGATATATAACTTGTCTGATGATTTAAAAATGCTGGACAGCTTAACCAGGTCCTCCTCCCGCTCAGCGAAGTGGGCTTGGATTTTGTCCAGGACTTTTTCTACCCTGGGGGCTTTATATGGTTTCAGAATATAATCGAAAGACGATATCTCAAAGGCTTCCACTGCGAAATCCGAATACCCTGTGACGAAGACAACCACCAGTTCCTCGTTTTTTTCCAGCATCCTTTTTACAGCCGACATGCCGTCAATTTCAGGCATTTCTATGTCAACAAAAACGACCTGGGGCTTTACACGAGCGGCCAGTTCCAGCAGCTCCTCCCCGTCTGCGGCTTCCCCGATGACTTCGAAATTGCTGTGCCGGGACAGGATGTTCTTTAGAAAAGTCCGGCAGCTTGGCTCATCTTCAGCAATGATGACTTTAATAGTTTTCTGGGTCATTAACAATCCTCCTCTAAAACCGTTTGTAGCCTTTTCAACAATATTCCCCCGAATTCGCCGAATACCTTTAGAGAGGGTACAAGATGCGGGGTTCATGGAATGAAATGCGGGGATTGAGGGTTAAACTGCACAAAACGCCAAGTCCTTCCGCCGAAAATCCAGTAATGGGAAAACCTACCATGGGCTTCGGTAAAAAAGGATTGCGGTCTTGGATCCAGAACAATAGAGCATATAATATAAACAGCGTTAATATTCGACATGGTTGGCGATGATTCCTGTCTCCGACAGCTGTTTTAAGATAGGGAAGGCCCTTATGAACATTACAATTATCGCAGTTGGCAAAATAAAAGAGAAATATATTACTGAGGGCATCAATGAGTTCCTCAGGCGTTTAAAGCCCTTGGCCGGGGTTGAGATAAAAGAGGTCCAAAATGAAAAGGCGCCGGAAGGACTCAGCCCAAAAGAGAAGGAACAGATCAGGGGCAGAGAAGGTGAGAGGATCTTCCGGATGCTGCGGGATGGACAAGTGGTAACAGCTCTGGCCATCAAAGGCACGGAACTGTCCTCCGAAGAGTTGGCCCGGACTATTGACGCCTGGGGAATCAGGGGTAAAAGTGATTTGGCTTTTGTCATCGGGGGTTCTCTGGGGTTGGCCCAATCTGTCCTGGACCGGGCAGACCTTGTTTTATCATTTGGCAAAATGACTTTTCCGCATCAGCTGATCAGGCTGATCCTGGTGGAACAGGTATATCGGGCGTTTAGGATCAACCGGGGCGAACCATACCATAAGTGAGGTTGCACTGGAATTGTGCATGCTGAGAAAAATGGCATCTGGCTGCGTTCCACGGGGTGGCGCAATCCTCGGAGTACAAGGAGTACGCCTGTGGTTGCGCCACCCCGTGCGCCTTGCCAGCTGCCATTTTTCTACCTCTGGGTCGGTACTGGGGCCATGCTAAGGCGGCTGTAGCCTAAGCATTAGGTGGCCTTTGGCCACCGTCACGGGTGAGAAGGTGGAGGATTCATTGGTGTGTCATGGTACGCCTTTGGTTGCGGCAGCCCTTACGCCTAGCCAGGAGCCATTTTTCTACCTCTGGGTCGATACTGGGGCCATGCTAGGGCGACTATAGCTTAGGCGTTCGGCGGCCTTTGGCCACCATTAGGTGATGGGGCCGGATGGATTCATTGATATACCACGGTTGCCTGTGGTTGCGGCAGGCCGTGCGCCTAGCCAGCTGCCGTTTTTCTACCGCTGGGTCGGTAATGGGGCCATGCTAGGCCGACTATAGCCTGGGTACTCGGCGGCCTTTGGCCACCATTGGGTGGGGGGCTATAGATTTATTGGCATGTCATAGTAAGCCTCCGGTTGCGGCGGGATGTGCGCCTTGCCAGAGGCCATTTTTCTAGTATGGGGTCAATGATTATTCAGCAGTCGGAATACTTTGGCAAAAGCATGGACGTAGTGAAAAATGGATTCAACAGCGTATGCAAAACTCATTCTTTGTGATATTGAATAAAATAAAATTTATAGCATTTACTAAAATATGGTATTATATAATTGTGTTATTCTAAATAGTTTAGTGAGGGATTATCGTAATGGCAACAGATATTTTTCAATTGATTAATGCGGGAGAAAATGTAGAACTCGAATGTAAAGAAGCAGGTCAGGGTCTGCCGAAAGACTTATGGGAAACCTATTCTTCGTTTGCCAACTCAAATGGAGGAATTATACTTCTTGGGGTTAAGCAAAAAGGCAATATATTTACAGTCTCGGGTGTAGATTCATCAAAGCGATTAAAAGAATTTTGGGATTTAATAAATAATCCCCAAAAAGTAAATTATAATCTTCTGAACGATAATAGATTAAGTGACAAAGAATTTTTATATCAAATAGGGGCTTGGGGAAGTATTAGGGGAACTGATAAAGAAGGATTAACTGTCGCAGGGCTTTTAATGTTTGGGTACGAGAGGGCAATTATAGAGGAATTCCCCCATTATTTTCTTGAGTTTAGGGAAAAAAATTCGAAAGATATTGCTTTGCGATGGGATTATAGAACGACTTCATCCGATGGTACATGGAGTGGAAACCTTTATGATTTTTATTTCAAAATTATTAATAGGCTAACCGATAATATTAATATTCCTTTTAAATTAGATGGGTACACACGCCAAGATGATTTCCTCTATTGTTAGAGAGATTTCAACCAGATAGAATCGAATTAGTTTTAAGGACAACCTCTTTACTTCCTCAAGATAGCATTGATATGTTGAGAGCGGTATTAAAAGAATCTTTCCAAAGTTTAAGTAAAGACGAAATAATGGCACTCGTTACTACGCATCAGGAAGGACAGGTTACTAATTCTAGGTTGCAGGTTCTATCCGAAAGAAACTCTGTAGAGTCGGGTAAAATCCTTTCAGCTTTAGTAGATAAAGGAAAACAAGCTTACATAACAGTTACGGAGGATAGATAATAATGTTTACACGAGGCAGAAGATTAACGTGACATGTTTTTCTTCTGCTTTTAATTTAGCAAGGCAACGTAATTTCTATATAAAATTCGTTTGGTTTAAGATGGTACAGAGAACCGTATCATAAATAGCGTAAAACTGGAATCGTGCATGCAGAGATTTGGGGATACGCAGAAAAGTGATAATTTGGTATAATGTGTAGTATAAGAGGGAAACAAACTATATGAGGAGAAAGTAAAATGAATTTTGATCTAAACAAGAGAGTCCTCGTGATGACTGCTGTCTCGGCGGAGAAGGACGCGGTGTTGCGTGGACTAAACGGGGATACAAGGTTTGACGTCCTGGTGGCGGGTGTTGGCCCGGCAGCGGCTGCAGCCAGTACGGCAAAGGTGTTGGCAGCTGCCGAGTACGGTTTGGTCGTGAGCGCCGGTATCGGTGGAGGTTTTCCGGGTAGGGCTGAAGTGGGCTCCCTCGTGGTGGCGAACGAGATTATCGCCGCCGATTTAGGAGTGGAGACCCCGGAAGGTTTTAGAAGTTTGGATGAGTTGGGGTTCGGCTTTACCCGCGTCCAGGTCGATGCCGGCCTGGTGAACCGTGTGAGAGGGGCCCTGCTCGCGGCTGGGCTGCCTGTCATCACCGGCCCTGTACTCACCGTATCGACGGTAACGGGTACGGCTGCGAGCGCCGCGGAAATGGCCGCAAGGGTGCCGGGAGCCGCCGCGGAGGCCATGGAGGGGTATGGTGTAGCAATCGCAGCACATGATAGGGGTGTGCCGATTCTGGAGATTCGCGCTGTCTCAAACTCAGTCGGTCCACGTGACCGGACCGCTTGGTGTATCAAAGAGGCTCTGGATGTTCTGGAAGCGGCCTGCTCCGCATTATTGGAGGTGCTGCTATGAAAATTGCCTTCTCTCCCTGCCCAAATGACACATTTATTTTCCACGCCTGGGTACACGGACTAATACCCGGTGCACCGAAGATTGATGTCACCTACGCAGATATCAACATCACGAACAGTTTGGCAGCAAGTTTGAACGGGCCGGAGGTTCTCAAGATCTCGTACGCGGCGCTGCCATGGGTATTATCCGAGTACGCGCTGCTGCCATGCGGGGGCGCCTTAGGCAGAGGCTGCGGGCCGCTGGTACTGACGCCAAATAGAGCCGGCAGCATTAAAGATCCAGAGATGCTGGCCGGTCAACGGGTGGCGGTACCCAGTGAACGATCCACTGCCTATTTACTGTTCAGGCTGTGGGCAGCTCAAAAAGTGCCGGGGGGCGTGGGGGAGATTGTAGTTCTGCCGTTTCACGAGATTATGCCGGCTGTAAACGATGGTTTGGTTGATGCCGGGCTTGTTATCCACGAGGCACGCTTCACTTACCCTTCGTATGGGCTAACCCTCTTGGCTGATTTAGGCGCCTGGTGGGAGGCAAATACCAACCTGCCGATTCCACTGGGCGCAATCATAGCTCGTCGGTCCCTGGATTTACCTGCCATCACCGGCTGGATTCGGGAGTCGGTTAAATACGCGTGGGCACACCCGGAGGCGTCGCAGGAGTATGTGCTGCGTCATGCCCAAGAGTTGTCGCCTGAAGTAGCGCAAGCGCACATCAGGCTTTACGTGAACGAGTTCTCTTCGAATTTAGGCGAGACAGGTTATGAAGCGGTAACCTCCCTGCTCAGCAGAGCCTCCCAAGAAGGGCTGGTGCCAAAGGTGGACTTGACAGCGCTGCGTTGGTAGAGTTCAGGCCGGGCTTGATTTGGTCAAATGAAGTATAAATAAGGGATAATCACCTGGAAAATAGAAATAATAACAGTAAGCAGATAAATATTTTCCGGTAATATTATAATTTCACCAAAAATTGCTTGCAATTTGAACTGGTTTATGGTAATGTTAAATTCGGTGTTAAAAAGATGAGAACAACGAAATAATCTTTAGGTCTCTGTTGTAAGGGCAAAAGGTGTTTTACGTTATTCCGCTTTTTGATTCAAATTATTTTAAGGAGGCCTATCACATGCAAGGCAAAGTAAAATGGTTCAATGCAGAAAAAGGGTTTGGGTTTATCGAGAGTAACGAAGGTGGAGATGTTTTCGTTCACTTCTCCGCTATCCAAAGCGAAGGGTTCAAAACCCTGGACGAAGGACAAGAAGTCGAATTTGATGTTGTCGAAGGCAACCGCGGCCCGCAAGCGGCTAACGTTGTTCGCCTGTAAGATAAATCAAATAATGTGAGAAGGGGCATTTCCGGTTTCACGGAAATGCCCTTTTCATTGTACAGGTAGATGAAAGAGTTTTACCCTGGAAAGCAAATACTAGAAAGAGAATCAGAAAGGAAATACAAGAATAATGTCAACTTTTTATGAGATGAAACTAAGCAATTCAGTGATCCGGGCTACTGCTGATATGGGTTTTGAAAAAACCACTCCTATTCAGGAACAGACTATTCCGGTAGTGTTGGCCGGTCGGGATATCATTGGACAGGCGCAAACCGGTACCGGAAAAACAGCAGCTTTTGGTATTCCTTTGGTAGAAAAAATCGATGTTGAAACAGAAACTATCAGGGGGCTTGTGGTCACTCCCACCAGGGAATTAGCTGTTCAGGTGGCTGAAGAAATAAACAAAATTGGCCAGTTTAAGGGCATCCGGGCTCTGCCGATCTACGGCGGTCAGGACATCAACCGGCAGATCAGAGCGCTTAAGAACAAGCCGCAAATCATTGTGGGAACACCAGGTCGTTTAATGGATCACATGAGAAGAAAAACAATTCGCCTGCAGCACGTAGTAATGACAGTTATTGATGAAGCAGACGAGATGTTGAATATGGGGTTCATTGAGGATATTCAAACGATTCTCCGGGAAGTACCCGATGAGCGCCAGACTTTACTTTTTTCGGCTACGATGCCCAAGCCCATTCAGGACCTGGCCCGGCGATTTATGAAAGACCCGGAGTTTATCAGTATGAAGGCGAAAGGCGTCACTGTTCCCAACACTGAACAAAATTATATTGAAGTTCAGGAAAAAATAAAATTTGATGTACTCTGCCGACTGCTGGATATTCAGTCACCAGAACTTGCTATAATTTTTGGCCGGACAAAAAGAAGGGTAGATGAGATTTCTGAGGCGCTAAGCAAACGTGGGTATTCCGCCGAAGGAATCCACGGGGACCTAACGCAGGTCAAGCGTGACAGTGTGCTTCGTCATTTTAAAGAAGGTGTTACCGAAATACTGGTAGCCACCGACGTAGCCGCGCGAGGGTTGGATATAAGCGGTGTGACTCATGTTTATAATTTCGACATTCCCCAGGACCCGGAAGGTTATGTTCATCGGATTGGCCGTACCGGGCGGGCGGGTAAAAACGGTTTAGCGATAACCCTGGTAACTCCTCGCGAGCTCAACCATCTGAGACTAATTGAACAAATCACGAAAAGGAAAATGGTTCGCCAACCCATTCCTACTCTAACTGATGCGGTAGAGGGCCAACAGCGTTTAACCATCGAAAAACTGATGCAGGCTGTCAATGGGGGAGATAATCTTCAGTATAAAGAAGTGGCCAAGGGGTTGCTGGAGGAGAACGATTCTGTGACCCTGTTATCAGCTGCGCTAAAATTACTTACCAAGGAACCTGATATAACTCCGGTAAACTTAACCACAGAAACCCCATTACGGATGAAAAAACCACGGTATGAAAAGCATGAACAATCTGGCTTGCATCGGAAACGTGAAAACAGCAAAAATGAAAGGCCCAGTCACAAAAAACAAATACAATCTCAAAGAATTTCATAAATGATAAGTAAAAAAAGACCTGAACGTTCTAAAATCGGAAGTTCAGGTCGCTTTTTGCCCATCTTTATTTTCAAGATGCAATACAGGTTTCCGTTTAACTACCTGCCTTTATTAGTTTCCGGAAAAATTTCCGAACTGAATCGAAAGGATTCTTCCCATTTGCAGCCTCTCCGGTTTGAACAGGTCGATGGGGGGCTTCAACAGGAGTATGGGTGATATCCTCCCCACAGGAAGGGCATAACCAAGGGCCGCCTAAGGTAGTTGAACTGAATGAAGCGTTCTGACAATAAGGGCAGGTTTTCATTAACATATGGACGTCCTCCTGATGCTTATTTATTATACATATCGTGGAATACCGGAAAATAGTTTAACTTTAAAAGATAAATCATCCGTTTACAAATAGGTTGAAAGATTATATAATTGTTGATAATTAACTTTCATAGCATATGGAGGTATTAACAGTGAAGGTTAAAATTAATGGACAGGTTTCGGAATTGAACCTGTCACTGTCTATCGGTCAACTATTAGAAGCTAAAGGGATAAATCCCGGGGAAGTAGTTGTGCAGTACAATGGGGAGATTATGGAAAAAGAGACCTGGCCAACTACGATGATGAAAGATTGTGACGAAATAGAAATACTACGGTTTGTTGGAGGGGGCTAATAAATGGACAATTTAAAGATTGGCGGGAAAGAAATTAATAACCGGTTGTTCCTCGGCACCGGCAAATTCTCGACAGATGCTTTAATTCCCGATATTATAAGAACCTCAGGCGTGCAGGTGGTAACTGTGGCTTTGCGCCGGGTAGATTTTGAAAACCAGCAGGAGAATATGCTTAAATACATAAATAAAGAGTGTGTTTTAATGCCAAATACATCTGGGGCGCGAACCGCCGAAGAAGCGGTAAAAATAGCCCGCATTGCCAGGGCGGCGGGATGTGGAAACTGGGTCAAGATTGAGGTTATTAAGGACAACAAATACCTTCTTCCGGATAATTACGAAACCATCAAAGCCACAGAGATTTTGGCGAAAGAAGGGTTTGCTGTTTTTCCCTATATGAGTCCTGACTTAATGGCGGCCAGAGAGATGAGAGATGCAGGAGCTGCTGCAATAATGCCGTTGGGCTCCCCTATAGGCTCTAACAGGGGTTTGAAAACGAAGGAACTGGTTCGGATCTTAATTGACGAAATTGACCTCCCGATAATTGTTGATGCCGGGATTGGGCGGCCTTCCGAAGCAGCTGAGGCAATGGAAATGGGAGCGGAAGCGGTTTTGGTTAATACGGCGATTGCTGTGGCCAATGACCCCGTAGCAATGGCAGAAGCTTTTAGCTTGGCCGTCAGGGCCGGCCGCAGGGCCTTTTTGGCCGGGCCCGGGGGTGTTAAAAGTTCCGGGGAAGCGTCATCACCCTTGACCGGGTTTTTACGGGATATAGAATAGCCGGCGCCCAGTAAGAGGAGGGGCCAGGACAGATAAGACGGAAGGACAGAGCTTATGAAGTTTTCCGATATATATCACAGCTGCCAGGATTTTGATGCTGACAAGTATATTAACAGGGTAACACCTAAACAGGTCAGGGAAGCTATCGAAAAAGGGGAACTTTCCGAAAGGGATTTCATGGTCCTGTTATCTCCGGAGGCGGAGAAAAACCTTGAAGAAATGGCTCAGAAGGCCCACCGGCTTACTGTCCGTAATTTTGGACGGGTGATTTATTTATTTACCCCTTTGTATTTGTCAAATTTCTGTACCAATGAGTGCAGCTACTGTGGGTTTAGCACCAAAAGTAAATTGCGGCGGAGGACGTTATCTGTTGATGAGGTAGAGAAGGAGGGGCGATTGATTGCAGAGACCGGTCTGCGCCATCTTCTGATTCTAACAGGTGAATCACGAACTAAGTCACCGGTTGAATATATTGCGGCTTGTGTTCAAAGGCTTCGCAAATACTTTTGTTCAATTGCGATTGAAATTTACCCCTTGGAAACTCCGGAGTACAAGTTACTATTGTCAGCCGGGGTTGATGGGGTGACCATTTACCAGGAAGTATATGACCCAATAACTTATGACCGAGTACATATAAAAGGCCCCAAGAAGAATTACCTGTTCAGAATCAATGCACCCGAGCGGGCCTGTCAGGCCGGAATGCGGGCAGTTAATATCGGCGCCCTGATAGGGCTTTTTGACTGGCGGAAAGAGGTTTTCGCAGCCGGTCTGCATTCCAGGTATCTTCAGGACAGGTTTCCCAGTACTGAGATAAGTATATCGTTTCCCCGGTTAAGACCGGCGCTGGGCCGGTATCAACCGGCATCTGCTGTTACGGACAAAGACCTCGTCCAAATGATTACGGCTTTCCGGTTATTTTTACCACGGGTCGGTATCACACTCTCCACTAGAGAAAAGGCTGTTTTAAGGGACAATTTAATCAGACTGGGGGTAACCAGAATGTCCGCCGGGTCTTGTACTGAGGTGGGTGGAAGACTGGATGGTGATGGACACAATGGGCAGTTTGACATCTCTGATAAGAGGTCTGTTAGGGAGATAAAGGAAGCAATTCATAGATTGGGATACCAACCGGTAAGCAAAGATTGGCTGGTAATATGAAGGGACTGTCTCATAATTAAAGAGACGGTCCTTCTCTTTGTGGGGGAAATTTTGATGTTATCAGTCAACGAAAAACCAGATAGAGTGTCTGTTGCAGTAAATCTTGCCGGATGAAAAACTATCGTCCCGGCTCAGCGGCATCCGTGCCGCGAGCCGGGGCTCCGGCCATCCGTGGCCTCCGCTGCTCTGTTTTTCATCCGTCTGCGATAACTGCAACATGACACTCTATCTCAGGTTTTTCTTATGACAGATAACATCAAAATTTTTATCTTCAAGGAGGACCGTCTCTTTAATTAGAGACAGTTAAGTTGGCGGAAAAAACAGGTTTGTTGAAAAATCCTTGATATCACGGGGTTTTTAGCATATTAATTATTTTACTGGCAATAATACCATGTTAAGGAGGCGATGATGAAATGGTTCAGATGAGTGATCCCTTTACCGGGAATGTATCGAAGAAACTTACAAAAGACGAACTGGTTCAGGCTTTAAGGGTTGATATCGCCGGGGAATTGGAAGCTATAGTGGTCTATGATGCTCATGCTATGGCTACGGATGATCAAAGGGCAAAGGCTATTCTATACTCAATCCGTGATGAAGAACGGCAGCATGTGGGTGAACTTATTCACCTGATAGAAATCCTGGACCCTCAGGAAGCCCAGTTCCTATCAAAAGGTAAGCAGGAAGTTGACCAACTGCTAAGCCAAAAAGGGCAGTATAGTCAACAGGCTCAAGCAGTTAAGGCTAACCAGCAGACCCAGTATGGTCAGCAGACCCAGCAGGGCCAACAGATTCCTCAGACCCAATATGGCCAAAGCCCGTTCGGCAATCTGGGTCTCCAGGGGCCGCATAACTGGCAGTAGTATGTAGTCGCTAGATACTTACCTAAAAAATGAGCAGGCGAAATGTGGGATTAGCAGACAATAAATCCTGCAAGGCCTGCTTGTTTTTTCTATTTCAAAAAAAGAGTTAAGCTGCCAGGCTGGTTTTTTGGATTTTGCGGACCGGTAAATACATAGAAGAATGTTACAGAGGATATCCTAATTCTATAGCAATTAAGTAAGTGATTTCCGGCTCTGGAAAGGCCAAGAAAGGATGGTAGCGATGCGTTTAAAGAAATTTGTAGTTTTTGCCGTGATTCTATCTGTTTTGTTCGGAATCTTTATTTATTCCCACAGCATTTCTGCCCAAACACCTACTCTTTATTGGGGTAGTTCGGGCCGTGATGTTTCCAACGTGCAATCGAAGTTAAGTGATTGGGGTTATTACAATGGACCTATTGACGGGGTTTTTGGCGCCGGTACTGCGGATGCAGTTAAGCGGTTTCAGAGAAACAACGGCTTGGGTGCAGACGGGGTGGTAGGCCCTGCCACCTGGGCGGCCCTGGGCTTTAATGTCCGGGGGCCGGCCACATATCAACCTTCCAGGGGTGTTTCGGCGAGGGATGATGTAACGCTCCTGGCCAGGGTTATCATGGGAGAGGCCGGGGATGAACCGTACCTTGGCAAGGTGGCGGTTGGCGCAACAATCCTTAACCGGGTGGCGAGCGGCAAATTTCCCACTACTTTGGCTGGAGTCATATATGAGCCCAATGCTTTTGAATCAATAACAAACGGTATCGCAAATCAAACGCCTTCTCAGGAGTCCTTGAAGGCTGCGCTTGATGCTATTAACGGCTGGGACCCCACCCAGGGCGCCCTGTTTTTCTGGAATCCGGCCAAACCGGTAAGCAGTTGGATATGGTCCCGGCCGATTATAACCCAAATTGGCGCCCACGTGTTTGCTAAATAATAATGGTGATGTCAAGGTAAAAGAAGAGGAGGATGTTGACTTGAAAAGATGGTGGATTATTCCCGCCTTGGTCGGGGTACTGGCTATTGCTGGGCTTGCTTACTGGGGTTACGGCCTGTCACGCGATAAACAGCAGTATGTCACTTATTTGAATAATCGCAACCAGGGCGCCTTTTATAATCTGATAGGGCATGTGGAAAATGTTGAGGCCATGATCTCAAAAGGAGTTGTGGCGAATTCTCCCGGGCAGAGGATGATGATTTTTGCCGATATCTGGCAGCAGGCCTATGCAGCCCAGCAAAACCTATCCCAAATTCCTATGACCGGTCCTAGTGTAACTAGAACCTCAAGTTTCCTGACCCAAACAGGGGATTACGCATGGTCTCTGGCTAAGAAGTATTCCCGGGGTCTTACCGTAAAACCGGAGGAGCTTAAAAAACTAAACGAACTTCACACACAGGCCGGCTATCTTGCAGTTGAACTGCAAAAAATTGAAAGGTCGGCGGCTGACGGCAGGCTTTCATGGGGTGAAATAAAGGGAGCGGCGGACCGTGACCTGAGTAAAAAGGTACCTCCGGTGCCTATGGGTCTGCAAAAGATTGATAAAAACATGGAAGCTTTCCCAACATTGATTTATGACGGCCCGTTTTCAGACCACATTACCCGTCAGAGTCCCAAAGGCTTGACTGGCAATCAAATCAATAAAGACCGGGCGGCCGATATTGCCAGAAGTTTTGTAGAGGCAGGAACGACAAACAAATATAAAACTACGAAAACCGAAAATGTAAACGGGACCATCCCGGCTTTCAGAATCCACTTAGTCCCTCAAAATGCGAAAACGCCTGTCGTTATTGTAGATGTTACAAAAAAAGGCGGGCATGTCCTGTCAATGCTGAATACTAGGGCTGTAGCCAAACCTAAAATGCCTGCCGGTAAGGCTGCTTCAATTGGGAGCAGGTTCCTGGCAGGACAAAAAATAAATAATATGGAACCCACATATGTGATTGAACAGCGAAATACCGGAGTCGTTATTTTTGAATATATACAGGACGGGGTAATTATTTATCCTGATCTGATGAAAGTCAAAATAGCTCTGGATAATGGCGAGGTAGTCGGATTTGAGGGTACGGGATTTGTCATGAATCATCAAACCAGGAAGCTTTCCAAACCTAAAATCAGTGAACAGCAGGCCTTAAAAGCAGTCAACCCTCAGCTGAAGATTAAGTCAAAGAAGCTTGCCGTAATTCCGTTGGAAAACCTTCAAGAAATACTTGTCTATGAAGTCAAAGGAGACCTGAATGGAGATAATTTTATCGTCTATATAAATGCCAATACAGGAAAAGAGGAAAAGATATTAAAAGTTGTTAATACCAACGGAGGTCCGGTGACAATGTAAAAATGGTAGTGTCCCATAGGTAAAGGGGCAGCCTGCCCGAAATTTTGACCGCAAATACAGGAAGCGGTAGATATTTTCCGGAAGGACGAGTCTGACGTCCGCTTGTCGGTGATCCGCGTATGCGGGAGCCGGTAACAAGCTGAGTTGTAGCCGTCCTGGAGGAATGTATCTACCGCTTCCTGGGCTTTCATGGCTAAATATTGGGCTGCTCCTTTACCTATGGGATGCTCCCGTTAAACCAATCAAGAATTTTACGGCGGACACCGAAGAGGTCTCCCAGATAAGGATTTTCTCCTGGTTGACCTGGCAAAGGTGGGCCGGGACTTCCCTGTACTCCCGGATAGTAGTGAATACCGCACGGTTCTATAGGCTCGGTCCCCTGAACGAAACTGGCCGGGAGGGGATTTGGAGAATAGGGAGTTGCCAGTAAGCCGGAATCGCTGCAGATATTTACTTTTACAATACCGGGGGGTACGGGAAAATCGACAGAAGCCTTATCTCTTAAAGCCCGGGCCATAAAGTTAGCCCAAATGGGGCCCGCTATTTTTCCGCCGGGGATACCGACCGACTTGCTCGGATTATCGTAACCGATGTATACACCGGCCACAAGCTGCGGCGTAAAGCCTACAAACCAGGCGTCCCGGTAATCCTGGGTAGTCCCCGTCTTTCCTGCGGCCGGCCGGGAGATAACTGCGGATAATGAGTTTGCGGTACCACCGGGCTGCAAAACACCGGAAAGCATATCAGATACTAAGTAGGCTGTGGTTTCCGGGATAACACGCTGTTTTTTCGGCCGGTTTTCTTCGATTACGTGACCGTTTTTGTCGACTATTTTCGTAATTATCAGGGGGTCGTACCTTATTCCCTGAGATGCCAGGGTGCAGTACGCGTTTGTTAATTCCAGGGGAGTTACTTCTGATGTCCCCAGAGCTAGGGAGAGGTATGGCCGCAGGCTGCTCTTAATCCCCATTTTATGGGCATAGTCAGCTGCGGTTACCGGGTTAATCTCATTAGCCAGCTTTACAGCAATTATGTTGTCCGAAATCGCGAGAGCTTCCCTTAAAGTAAAGGGCCGGTAATGGTAAGGGTTTGGTCCGTAATCAGTGGGTTTATAGGTCGAGCCATTACTCTGTGGATACTCCGCCGGTTCGCAGGTGAGGGTGCTTCCCTCAGTGTATCCTTTATCAATGGCAGCGGTATATAAAAATGGCTTGAAAGCCGAACCGGGCTGTCGTCTGGCTTGAACGGCCCTGTTAAATTTGGATTGGGTGAAGTCGCGCCCGCCAACCATGGCTTTGATGTATCCGTTCAGCGGGTCGATGGCAACCAAAGCCCCTTCCAGGGAAGGACTTTGACCAGCTAAGACGTTGTTAAAAGAGTTCTCAGCTGCTTGCTGCATATCGAGGTCAAGGGTGGTATGAACCGTAACCCCTTCCGAAAAAAGCATTGCCGCCCCGTCTTCGTATTTTTCTGTAATGTATTTAACTACCTCATTTACAAAGTAAGGAGCGGTTTCTTGTTTTAAGCCACCGGGTTTTAGAACCAGCTTTTCCCTGGCTGCCTTATCAGCTTCCCGGTCTGTTATAAACCCTACTTCTACCATTCGGTTTAATACCGTTTTCTGCCTTTTTTTCGCTCCCTCCCAATTTTGAAAAGGGGAGTATGTGTTAGGTGCTTTGGGCAGGCCGGCCAACAACGCACTTTCAGCTAAGTCCAGTTCTGAGGCGGATTTGTCAAAATAGGTTTGGGCTGCGGTTTCGATTCCGTATGCGCCCTGCCCGAAATATATTTGGTTAAGATATATTTCAAGTATTTGCTTTTTGGTGTATTTTTTTTCAAATTGAATGGCCAGCCATGCTTCCGAAAATTTCCGGCCAAAGGTTTTTTCCCTTGAAAGATAAAGATTTTTTACTGTTTGCTGTGTTATCGTACTTGCGCCCTCGACAATTTTCCCGGCCTTAAGATCATTCCATGCGGCGGAGACAATCCGTACCGGGTCTAATCCAAAGTGCTTGTAAAATCGGGCATCCTCTACCGCCACAAAGGCATTTTGGGTGGCTTCCGGGATTTGGTTAAGAGGTACCTGCACTCTGTTTTGCCTGTAAAGGGTAGTGATTGTTTTTCCGGTGGCATCATAAACCTTGGATGCCACCGACATTTGGGGGTCAGGCAGAGTAAGCGCGGTACAGCCGCCAATAAAAAGAGTGAAAACAAGTACACCCAATAGCATCAGCCCATAAAGGACATTTTTTTTCAAGGTCACGAAGCTCACCAGCTTTTAAGTAGTATAGGTTTATTATATCAAAAATCATTGGTCATATGTGGGGGTAAGTTTTTAAATGACTAACTTTTTAGAAAATTTCGGATATTAAGAAGGATTTTTTACAAGTTCTGGCGAATAATATAAGGTTGAAAATTTTATGCTGCTGTTTTGGGGTTATAAATCAAGCCTATTTATAACAACGTTGGCTTTTTGACGCTTGTTTGGAGGTGACCCAAGGTATGCTCGAGTATGACAAAAATGTTAAAACAACAGGTTTTGTACCTGTTAGGCAGTCTGGGGTACTGATAGCAGACCCCGGTGGAAAATTAAAACTGGCCAGGTGGCGGCTCCAAAGTGATGGCCACCGGGTTCACTATGTCCAGGACTTGTCTTTAGCCGAGTCTATTATCCGGAATGAAGAAATACAAATTATTCTCTTTAATGTCGGTGGAGTAGACGATCTGGAATCATTAAAAACAATCAATAATATTAAAGGGGCTTCAGAAATTTTAGTTGTCACACCAGGGACGGGCCACCTGAAGAAAATAATATCTGCCGCAGGTGTCAAAAAAGTCATCAGCAGGCCGATAGATTATCCCCAGTTGAGTAACGCTGTCAGGGCCGAATTAGATAATATTAAGGAGCGTAAACGCAAAAGGTATGTTTTTGAGAGGTTTAGAAAAGCGATTACCGGACCGCGGGTATTATATAAAAATGTACTTGATCAGATAAAACCAGGGATACTGATTGTGGATCCCTCAGGAAAGAGTACCTTTATAAATAAACAGATGAGCGCATTATTGGAAATAGATTTATTGAACGCCCTGGAAAAACCTTTTGATGAACTACTTGCCCGCAGCTCCTGCCCATTTAGCGGTTCCCTTCTGGATGGTTTAACCAAGGCATTCAGCTTACGTGAGGATTCTTTTAATTCGATAGTCATAGAAGGACCAGAGGATAGTAAGTCCTGGAACATAGAGGCTCACCCGATCTTGGCCGGACGCAACGAATTTATTGGGGCTTTTGTATCAGCAGAGGTGATTGCAAAGCCCAGCAAAATGGATAAAGGGATGGCTCAATCCGAACAGCTGGCCATGGTTGGTCAGTTAGCATCCGGCGCGGTTCATGAAATAAGAAACCCATTAACCTCGGTGAGAGGCTTTATCCAGCTGCTGCAAAATGAGCTTCAGGGTACATCCAAAGGAGAGTACATCAATATAATTATCGCCGAAATAGACAGAGTCAACACGATCATAAACGAATTTCTAAAACTGGCCAAACCTGTTACTCCCAAGAGAAGAGACTGCAATATAAAGGATCTTTTCGAGGATATTTATATTCTTATAGAAAGTGAAGCATTTTTAAAAAATATCGATATAACAAAAGATTTCTTGGAAACCCTTTCTCATATTCAGATTGATTCCGAGCAGGTTAAACAGGTTTTAATTAATATTATCAGAAATTCCTTTGAGGCTATGCCCGGAGGAGGCACTATGTTTGTACGGGCCTTTGAATTACCTAAAGAACGGGAGGTCTGCCTGGAAATATCTGATACAGGTGAGGGGATGGATGAAGAAACGGTTAAAAAGATTTTCGAGCCGTTTTTTACGACGAAGGATAACGGTACCGGGTTAGGGCTGGCGGTATCTTCTGAAATAATGAAAAGCAATGGTGGTCGGATGGAAGTTGAAAGCAGGCTGGGTGGGGGAACAACGACGTACCTCTATTTTCCGTATGAATAACAAGCTCCTTTTTCTTGAATTGCTTTTACCGGATTGGGTAAGATAGGTTTAGAAAAAAGGGGGTGAGTTTATGGCTAATACTGTTATCCATGTTGAGGGAATGACATGTACGCATTGTAAGATGTCTGTAGAAAAAGCCTTAAAAACCCTGGATGGGGTTCAGGGCGCCGCAGTCAATTTGGAAGCAAAAACTGTAGCGATAGATTTTGACCCGGCTGTGGTTAGCGCGGAGAATCTTAAAAAGACGATTTCTAATACTGGATACGAAGTTAAGTAAGGCTGGGCCTTACTTATTTTTATTTATCCAGCTTTCCTCCCCTGTCTAAAAGGACACAATCCACCCCGGATAAAAACAGTTCTAAATTGCCATAATGTAAATATGGGAACGCGATTTGGGCAGCCGGGGAGGTGAAGCTTTGGCCGTAAAATACCGCCGTGTTTCGCGTTATCATGAGATTGCCGGAGTCCTCATCAGACACGGATTCAGGTATTTAGCAGAAGGTTATTCGTACCCTCAACGGGTCCGCCAGGTTTTCGAAGACCTTGGCCCCACGTTTGTTAAGCTGGGGCAGTTATTGAGCACAAGACCTGATTTAGTGCCTCCTGAATATATTGATGAATTAAGTAAACTTCAGGATGATGTCGGAGAAGTTCCCGAAGCCGATATCCGGGCACAGTTCGTAAAAGATATGGATAGACAGCCTGAGGAAATTTTTCTTCGTTTTAATTACAAACCTCTTGCCAGTGCTTCGATTGGCCAGGTTCACGAGGCGGTTCTCCCGTCCGGAGAGAAAGTCGTTGTGAAAGTCCAGCGGCCCCACTTGATTCAGTTAATTGACGGTGATATTAAAATACTTAAGAATTTTTCCGGGATACTTCAGAAGCGCACAGTTATTGGGCAGGTCTGTGATGTTCAGGAGATAATTGATGTATTTGAAAGGCAGATCCATAAAGAACTTGATTACCTTACGGAAGCAGTTAACACTGAGGCCTTTCACCGGGAGTTTTGTGATGATGGGAACATTGTTGTTCCTACGGTCTTTTCTGATTATACAACAAGGGAAATTCTGACGATGGAGTATGTTGAGGGTGTCAGGGTTGAAGAATTTGAGCAGTATAATTATTCCTTTGAAGACCGGGCCCGGTACGCCAAAAATATGCTGTTGGCTGTTTTTCAGCCCCTATTTAAAAAAGGGGTGTTCCACGGTGACCCACACCCGGGGAATATCTTGTTTCAGGACAATTTTAAGGTTGTGGTCATCGATTTTGGGATTATCGGGAGGTTTGATCAGACCCGCCGCCGCCAGGTGGCTGAATTAATGGTTGCTTTGGCAGAACGTGATGTTACTGCTGTTATGAATATAATCCTGGAGACCGGGGTAACGACCAGGCGTTTACGACAGCAGCATTTTTTTGAGGATGTTTCGGAAATCGTAGAAAAAGCCAATGGTGTGACAAGTGGTGGGATTGAACTGGGACAGCTGATTAACGGGATGATTACAATTTCCATTAACCATGGTATTAAAATGCCTGACAGCCTGTTTATTCTCGGCAAGACAGTGATGCTCAGTGAGAATATGGCCAGGAGAATATGCCCGGAACTCGATATTTCAGTTATAATTAAGCCTTTGGCAGTGGAGCACTTAAAAGAGACTTTACGCCCCGAGCTGTGCACCGGAAGTCTATATAAACAGATATCCAATGTTTCGGAGGCTATTTTTTCCCTACCCAAAGACCTTTGCCAGGCGGTAAGCAATTTGGCGAATAACGAGACAAGGATTACATTTTATCACCGAAATCTAAACTGGTTGTATGATATGCTTGATATTTCCTCCTCCAGAATAGCTTTCGGCCTTATTCTGGCTTCTTTAATCGTGGGTTCGGCGGTTATTATGCATACAGGTAAAGGGCCGCTGCTTTGGGGTTATCCCGTCCTGGGGACATTGGGCTTTGTTTTTTCGGGTCTGTTGGGAGTCCTGATTTTATTTTCCATGCTTCGTTCCGGGCGGCTGAGGTAGAAAGAAATATATCTGTAAGAACATGAAAGCTCATTTTTGCATACCAATATTATTGACAGGGAAATCAGTAAGTGATATAATTTTAAAAAATTTATATATAAAGACCGTGATGGGGACAGTAAGTGTTTCGTTACCTTGAAGAGAGCCGGAATTGGTGAAAACCGGCAGGGGCGGGATACCGAAAGCCACCCCGGAGTTGCCGGCTGAAACTAAAGTAAGCTTGGCCGTATAACCCGCGTTAAAGGTGAGCTAAGTTGGGTTTGCCTTTCAGCAGCCAACTAGGGTGGTACCGCGTGAGAAAACTCTCGTCCCTGGAGGACGGGAGTTTATTTAATTAAAGGGGGTTGAAGGATTTGGATGAGAAGGACCGGGAAATTCTCGCAATATTACAGAATAACAGCCGTTTAAGGCCTGAACAGATAGCGGCTATGATTGGGGTAGACCAAGCAGAGGTAGAAGACCGCGTAAAGGAGTTGGAGGAAAAGCGGATTATCATTAAATACCATACATTAATCAACTGGGAACTGGCCGGTGAAGAAGTTGTATCTGCCTTGATCGAGGTAAAGGTAACCCCGCAGAGGGGTTCGGGATTTGATAATATAGCGGAAAGAATTTACCGTTTTCCCGAGGTTAAGGCCGTTTACTTAATGTCCGGCAGGTATGATGTTTCGGTACTTATTGAAGGTAAGACGATGAAAGAAGTGGCCCTCTTTGTGGCGATGAAACTTGCTACTATAGAAAACGTACAAAGCACTGCGACCCATTTTGTATTGAAAAAATACAAACAGGAAGGTGTTATTCTGGAAGATAAGGAAAAAGACCGAAGGCTGGTGATTTCACCATGATTAAATGGACAGAAAAGCTGTGCCCGCAGGTAAAAAACATTCCGCCGTCGGGTATAAGGCGGTTCTTTGACCTTGTTTCCGAGATGAAAGGGGTTGTTTCTCTGGGGGTGGGTGAGCCGGATTTTATAACCCCCTGGCATATCCGGGAGGCCTGTATCTACTCCCTTGAAAAAGGCTATACAATGTATACGTCGAACTGGGGGCTGATCGAACTGCGGGAGGAGATTGCCCGCCACCTCTATGACAATTACCAGGTTGAATATGAACCTCGTACAGACGTCCTTGTAACTGTAGGTGTCAGTGAAGGTATGGATTTAGCCCTGCGGGCTGTTCTCGCCCCTGGGGATGAGGTACTCATCCCTGAGCCATGTTATGTGTCTTATTCCCCCTGCACCAGCCTGGCGGGCGGAACCCCCATACCAATTTTAACCACGGCGGATAACGATTTTAGGGTTACGGCCGCTCAAATTGAGGAAAAAATTACTCCCAAAACCAAAGCCCTTATCCTGAGTTACCCAAATAATCCTACCGGAGCGACAATTTCCAGGGAAGAGCTGATGGAAATAGCAAAGGTTGTAAAAAGACACGACCTTGTCGTTATCTCAGATGAGATATATGACAAACTGACATATGAGGGCCAGCATACGTGTTTTTCCGCTTTACCGGCCATGAAAAACCGGACCATCCTGTTAAACGGTTTTTCCAAGGCTTATGCCATGACGGGGTGGCGGCTCGGCTATGCCTGCGGGCACCCGGAAGTGATTTCCCATATGACAAAGATACATCAGTATACGATGCTCTGCGCACCGGTAACAGCCCAGATGGCTGCTTTGGAAGCGCTGCAGAACGGAACTGAGGAAATGCAAAAAATGGTGGCCGAATATGACCGGCGTCGGAAACTCGTCTTAAAAGGGTTTAGCGAAATCGGGCTGACCTGTTTTGAGCCTAAGGGCGCTTTTTACGCTTTTCCATCGATCCGGAATACCGGCTTATCCTCAGATGAGTTCGCTGAAAGGCTGCTGGTGGAGGCGAAGGTGGCAGTAGTGCCGGGGAGTGTTTTTGGGACTACCGGGGAAGGCCATATCAGGTGCTCTTATGCGGCTTCTGCAGATAATCTCATTGAAGCCATTGAGCGTATGGGGAAATTTCTTAACCAGCTTTCCCTCCACCGTCAGGAAGCATGCGGTTGAGAAGTGGGAAGTGGGAAGTGGGAAGTGGGATAAATTGGAAGGTTCGCGCTGGGCGCGAACCAACCTTTTGGCAGTCCGCCGGTCGATCCGGCGGGCTGCTCCTGTGTTTAATTGTCTAAAATTATCTGAAAAATTTACATAATTGTAGCAGGAAAAGAATTAAAAATGTGGAAATACAAATGGTTACCCCGATGACCGTAAACATTTGTGCTTTTTATTGCAGGGAGATGATTAAATGATTTGGGAACCCCGTTATGAATGTATGAGCAGGGAAGATATGCAGGCGACCCAAGTGGAGCGTTTGCAGACAGTCGTTCGGGAAGTTTACGAAAAAGTCCCTTTTTACAAAATGATTTTTGACAAACAGGGAGTCAAGCCCAGGGATGTAAAAAGCCTGGAAGATATAAAAAGGTTGCCGTTCACTGAAAAGGAAGCCCTTATGGAAAACTACCCTTTTGGGATGTTTGCAGTGCCTCTGAAGGAGGTTGTGCGAGTTCATGCCTCGTCCGGTACTACCGGGAAACAGAAGGTGGTTGGGTATACGAAACGGGATATCCGGACTTGGTCCAATCTGATTGCCCGTATTGTCACGATGGCTGGGGTAACTGATGAAGACGTAGCCCAGATCTGTTTCGGGTACGGGTTGTTTACCGGTGGATTCGGTTTACATTATGGTCTGGAAAAAGTGGGGGCGATGGTAATACCCGCTTCTACCGGCAATACCGAGAAGCAGATTACGATGATGCAGGATTTTGGGACAACCGCCCTTATTGCCACCCCTTCTTACGCCATGTATATGGTGGAAGTCGCCGAGGACATGGGGGTTGATACTTCTAAATTAAAGCTCAGAGTAGGCCTGTTTGGGGCCGAGCCCTGGACCGAAAATATGAGAAAAGAAATCGAACGCCGCTGGAACATAAAGGCTGCTGACAATTATGGGCTGACCGAACTTGTCGGCCCCGGGGTTGCGGGTGAATGTGAATGCTGTGATGGGCTGCATATAAATGAAGACCATTTTTATCCGGAAGTTATCGATGCCAAGACCGGTGAAACCTTGGGCTGCGGTGAAGTTGGAGAGCTGGTTTTCACTTCTCTAACGAGGGAAGCCTTTCCAATCATCCGGTACCGGACGAGAGACATATCGATGTTAATTGATGAACCCTGTGCCTGTGGGCGGACAACAGTAAGAATGAAGAAGGTAACGGGCCGGGCAGATGACATGCTGATTATCCGGGGAGTGAACATATATCCGTCACAGATAGAAAGTGTGCTTATGGGGACTGAGGGGGTAGCCCCTCATTACCAGCTGATAGTTACGAGAAAAGGCTATCTGGATGATTTGGAAGTCCAGGTTGAACTCTCCGGGGAAAAATTTACCGGTAAATTTAAAGAGCTTGAAGAATTGGAGAAAAACCTGAAGTACAAGCTTAACAAGGTGTTAATGATCAGTGCCAAAGTGAAGCTCCTGGAACCCAGGTCGATTGAAAGAACTGTGGGGAAGGCCAAGAGAGTAATAGATTTGCGCCCTAAGGAATAAGATTTATGAAGCTGACTCAACACCCTAGAGGGAGGTGCGAGAAATGAAGGAGTTACTTACCGGCAATGAGGCGATTGCAAGGGGGGCTTATGAATCCGGGGTTACCGTGGCTGCTGCTTACCCGGGGACACCCAGTACCGAGATTCTGGAGAATCTGGTCCGCTATCCGGGGGTATATGCCCAGTGGTCACCAAATGAAAAAGTGGCTTTGGAGGTAGGGGCCGGGGCTGCCATTGGCGGCGCTAGAACCCTGGTGACGATGAAACACGTTGGGGTAAACGTGGCTGCAGACCCGCTGTTTACCCTTGCTTACACGGGAATTAACGGCGGATTTGTACTTGTCAGCGCCGACGACCCGGGAATGCACAGCTCACAGAACGAGCAGGACAACCGGGCTTATGCCAAATTTGCCAAGGTTCCGGTGCTTGAGCCCAGCAGCAGCCAGGAATGCAAAGACATGGTAGGCCTGGCCCTGGAAATCAGCGAGCAGTTTGACACCCCTGTGATGCTGCGGACAACTACCAGGATTGCCCATTCTCAAGGTTTTGTTGAACTTGGGGAACGTACTGGGGAACATACGAAGGCATATGTTAAAAACGCCCAAAAATATGTTATGATCCCGGCCCATGCCAGGGGCCGGCACGTGGTAGTTGAAGAGCGGAGGAAAAAGCTCCAGGCATACGTAGAGACCTGTCCTGTCAACCGGGTGGAATGGGGTGACAGGGGAATAGGTGTAATCACAAGCGGTGTTGTCTACGATTATGTGAAGGAAGTTGCACCAGGGGTTTCTATATTGAAATTGGGTATCACCTTCCCGCTGCCGGAACAGCTTATCCGGGAATTTGCCGCTGAAGTAAAGGAATTGTATGTAATTGAGGAATTGGAACCCTTCATGGAGGAACAGATCCGGGTGATGGGGCTGGAACCCGTCGGAAAGAAAATATTTCCCAGGATCGGCGAGGTTTCCCAAAAAATGATTGCGGAAAAACTCCTCTCTGTGACACAATTTAAGGACCTCATAGACAAATCGGTACTGGTTCCGGGGGTTGAAGCTGAAAAGGACGTCCAGATTCCCGTAAGGCCCCCTGTCATGTGCCCCGGTTGTCCCCACAGAGGGTTATTCTACATCCTTAACCAATTAAAGATGACTGTCATGGGAGATATCGGATGCTATACCCTTGGTTCACTACCGCCCCTGGAGGCGATGGATACATGTATATGCATGGGAGCGAGTATCGGGTCCGCTCTGGGTATGGAAAAAGCACACCCGGAAATGCATGGCAGGGTTGTTTCAGTAATCGGGGATTCCACCTTCCTGCATTCGGGAATTACCGGACTGCTTGACATTGCCTATAACAAAGGCGCCACAACGACTATAATTCTTGATAACAGTACAACGGCAATGACCGGGCACCAGGACCACCCCGCTACCGGACGGACGCTAAGCAAAGAGCCTACCGGTAAAGTTGACCTGGCTGCTTTAGTCAGGGCGCTGGGGATAAAAAGGGTTGCCGCTGCCGACCCGTTTGACCTTGACCAGCTGAAGAAAATCGTGGAGGAGGAAGCTGCAGCCAACGAGCCTTCTGTGATTATTGTCAAAAGGCCGTGTGCCCTTCTTATAAAGCAAGCCGATTTACCTTATACAATCGAGCCGGAAACCTGTATCAACTGTAAAAAATGCATGAAACTTGGCTGCCCGGCGCTTAGCGCCGGGGCAGACAGTGTTGCGGTTAATTCAGCTCTGTGTACGGGTTGTGCCTTGTGTGCCCAGCTTTGCCCGTCAGGGGCCTTGAAGAAAGAGGGTGAGGTTATTGGCTAGCAGTGGTGTAACAAATATCCTGATAGTAGGTGTGGGGGGTCAGGGTACTATCCTGGCCAGCAGGATTTTATCTTCTTTGGCCCAGCAGGAAGGGCATGACGTGAAAGTATCTGAAATTCACGGGATGGCCCAACGCGGGGGCAGTGTTGTTACTCAGGTGCGGATGGGGAAAAAGGTTTTTTCACCACTGATTGCCGAAGGGCAGGCTGATATTATTCTATCTTTTGAACGCCTGGAAGCGCTGCGCTGGATGCAGTATTTAAAAAATGGCGGGACGATGATTATAAATGACCAGGCGATTGAACCTGTGCCTGTGCTTCTGGGGCTGCAGGAGTATCCCGGCAATATCATTGACCGGATAAGGAGCAGGATTCCTGATACAATTGCCATAGACGCTCTGGCGTTAGCCAGGAAGTGCGGTAATGATAAATCCTCAAACGTTGTTTTGATGGGAGTTCTGGCCCGGAAAATGGGGTTTGCGAAGGAAAAGTGTATTAAATCT
Organism: Firmicutes bacterium HGW-Firmicutes-8; assembly: GCA_002840165.1. GTDB lineage: Bacteria > Bacillota > Thermincolia > Thermincolales > UBA2595 > GW-Firmicutes-8. Next base: position 65,263 of record PGZN01000002.1, on the reverse strand, counting down.
CTGGAAGAGAAGGTCCCGGCAAAGTTTCTCGAATTAAACAAACAGGCATTCGAAGAGGGTTGGAATGCGGAAATATAGGCATAACACAAAGGGGCTGTCTAAAAAAGGACAGCCCCTTTACTTTGGGTAAAAGGAATACCGCACCAGGATGACCTGATGCGGTATTGGAGAGGGATTATTCCTAATCTGCAGCTTTGGCTGCAGGAATATCTTTGGTAACCAGTATCGTCTGAGGCGGCTTAGTGATAAACGAGAGGCCGGCTTGTAAGAGACAGATAACAACTGCTACCATGAAGGAAGTATTGTAACTCTTGGTCATGTCAAAGATTTTACCGGCAACCATTCCACCGAATATTCCACCGACACCCCAGGAGGTGAATACGAGACCGTAGTTGACACCGCCGTTTTTAGTTCCATAGTAATCAAAGGTTGTGGACGGGAATACGGCGAGGTTGGCTCCGTAACAAGCTCCAACACCAGCTGAACCTAAAGCCAGCAGAATATCGCTGGTGAAGAAATGGAACAGGTACATAATGACTGCCTGACCTAAGGCGATCAAGAGGACTGTACGCATCCGGCCCAGCTTATCGGAAACGAAACCGGCCACTATCCGGCCACCGGCATTACCGGCTGCCAGAATCGCTACAAAGATCGGGGCCAGAGTGGTAGCGGGGTTCTGCTGAGCGGCCATCTTGGCCAAGCTTCCGATGACCATCAGACCGGCAAAGGAACCGAAACAGAACATTAACCAGAGGAGATAAAACTGCGGGGTTTTGACCATTTCGTGCCAGTCATATTCGTGCCTGGCAGCCTGGTGCTTAGGACTGCTCACTGCGGGCATACCGGGCGGGATATAACCGACCGGCGGGTTTTTCAGGTTTTGGGCGAATAAGCAAATTGCCACGAGGAAGAAGATACCAAGAATCATAAAGGTTTGATTGATTCCATAGTTTTTGAGGAGTGATGTGGTAAGTGGAGACAAATAAACTGATGCACAACCATAACCGGCTACAACAAGACCGGTAATCTGACCTTTCCGGTGGGGCGGGAACCATTTTACTGCAGGCGGGGTGGCGGAAGAATATCCGAAACCCATCGCGGTTCCTGCTATGATACCAAAACCAACTACCATAAGCATCATACTTTCTTTAGTAGCAAAACTGGACATAATCATTCCAATGCCTGCCATTACACCACCGGCAGTTGCTACCCATCTGGGACCGACTTTATCCTGGAGCCGACCGCCGACTACCATCATAACAGCAAATACCCCGCAGGCAACGGCATAAGGCACGTTAGCCTGGGCTGCCGTCCAGCCCCACTCTTTGGTCAGGGCTTTACCGATAACGCTCCATGCGTAGAGTACACCCAAACAAAGGTTAATGGCTGTTCCTGAGAAGGTAACAACCCAACCTCTAGCGTTACTTCCTTCACTCATTAAGAAACACCTCCGTAAATTTTGTTTATATAAAAATTGAAAATAAGACCGTTCGGCCAATTTAATCTAATGCATCGAACCCCCCTCCTCATAAATTTTCTTGAACCAAATGGAAAACAAAAAGAGGCCATAGGACTTTATTTGATTACATTGTATAAGGCTCACCAAAATATTGCACTGGTTTTTAGGTTAAAAGCTACATTTTCCCGGTTAATGGTCAATAAGCACATCTAAGTGGTATTCTTTTTTGGATTTTTTCACCGGTGTTCCTTAAACGGAGGGTTTTTGATGGTGAATGGTTTGCATTTTGTATACCGGGGTTGCCAACTGGAAATTAATTGGTGTAGGACAGCCTTTTTTCTGGTATAATATTTTAATAGACCGGGGGTAGTAGAAAGGCAGTACGACATGAACAAAGAGGTAATAATATCGGTTACCGGTACCCAGTTAAATGAATATGGCGAGGTTGATTCCCAGGAATTAATAACTACGGGCAGCTATTATCTAAAAAATGGAGCCTACTTCATTATATATAGTGAATCTGAGGTCACCGGCATGTCCGGGACGACAACTTTTCTTAAGGCCGAGCCGGACCGGGTAACTTTAAACAGGACCGGTACTTCCCGGCAGAAACAGGTTTTCGAGTCCGGCCAGCGGCGCCGGGCGAATTATATTACACCCTTCGGGGTGATGTATGTTGCGGTTACTCCTTCCATAGTAGAAGTTAACTTGACAGATGCGGGAGGGAGTATTAATCTTGAATATGTATTAGAGGTTGAAAATGAAAAGATAAGTGCCAATAAACTGTCACTTACTGTGAGGGAGGCATAAAATGAAGTCTGCTCTGGAAAACGTTAAATCCCAGATTATTATGGCTGTCAGCAGGGCAGCTGAAAAAGCGAAAACAGATGGAAAGTTAAACTACGAATTTCTCCCCGATTTTGTTCTGGAAGCGCCAAGAGAAAAAGAACACGGGGATTTTGCCACCAATATTGCGATGCTTTTGGCCCGTCAGGCCGGGATGCCGCCCCGTAAGGTGGCCGAAATACTGGATAGCTACATAATAAATGAAGGCGCCTGGGTAGCCAGAAAAGAAATTGCCGGACCCGGGTTTATAAATTTTTATCTCGATAATGGCTGGGTATATGAGGTTTTGCCGCAGATCGAGGTACAGGGGGATAAATACGGCAATAGTGAAACCGGCCTTGGGAAAAAGGTCCAGGTAGAGTTTGTAAGCGCCAATCCGACGGGATTGTTACACATGGGAAATGCCCGGGGGGCTGCTCTGGGAGATACAATGGCCAACCTTTTACGTTCGGCGGGGTTTGCTGTAACAAGAGAGTTCTATATAAATGATACAGGGAACCAAATAGATAATTTCGGGAAATCTCTTGAGGTAAGATATTTACAGCAGTACGGACAGGATATTCCATTTCCGGAGGACGGTTATCATGGCCAGGATATCATCGATACAATAAAAGGCCTTATCGAAAGGGACGGAGACAAATACTTAACAATGGAACCCGGCCTGCGGAAGAAAAATTTTATTGAATATGCCTTGGAAGAAAAACTGCAGGCCATTAAAAATACCCTGCAGGACTTCGGAGTTGAATATGATGTATGGTTTAATGAAAGGTCGCTCCACGAGACAGGCGCTCTTGAAGCTGTACTTGATGAACTGCGCGGCAGGGGGTACATTTACGAGCATGAGGGGGCCCTGTGGTTTAAAACTACCGAATTCGGTGATGAAAAAGATGAAGTTGTCGTTAGGAGCAACGGAACTCCAACTTATTTTGCGGCTGATATTGCTTATCATAAAAATAAATTTGACCGTGGTTTCGAATGGGTCGTCAATATATGGGGGGCGGACCATCACGGCCACATAAAGCGTTTAAAGGGGGCTGTTAAAGCCCTGGGTTACGACCCGGATAACCTCAACATCGTGATCATGCAGCTCGTGCGCCTGTTCAAGGGCGGGGAAATAATCCGGATGTCCAAGCGTTCGGGCGAATTCGTTACTCTGGAAGACCTTATCTCGGAAGTTGGCAGGGATGCCGCCCGGTACTTCTTTGTGATGAGGAGTGCGGACAGCCACCTCGATTTTGATATGGATTTAGCTAAATCTAAGTCCACCGACAATCCGGTTTATTACATCCAATACGCCCATGCCAGGATCTGCAGCATTTTACGCCAATTAAACGAAAAGGGAGGCGCTATACCACCGGCCGGTGAATGCGCTTTAACCCTCCTTGCGGAACCGGCGGAATTGGAACTGATCAGAAAACTGGTCGACTTCCCGGTAGAGGTTTCCGAAGCTGCGGTAAATCTTGAACCCCACCGTTTAGCCAGATATGCCCATGAATTGGCGGGATTGTTCCACGTATTTTATAACAGCCACCGTGTTATTACTGATGATGTGGAATTACAGAATGCCAGGCTGGTATTGGTTAAGTGCACGCAAACCGTAGTGCGTAGAGCGCTGCATTTACTTGGCCTTACAGCCCCTGACTCAATGTAGGGGGTTTTTTCCAACAAATTCAGACAACATTTTTAATGTTAGGCAGGAAAATACTTCTACCGAGTCGAATAAAGAGTTGAATAGTCAGATGGTTTAAAGTCTTTAATCACTTAGATAAAGTTAATGGGAAGGTGATAATTATGGATAACCTGACGGCTCGGGAGTTTAACCCGCACATGTCCGAAGCGGACCTGGCCCATGCGATTCTAAAAGCTAAGGGGGCCCCCTTGTATTTCCGGGATTTATTCGAACAGGTTCTGGCTATCAAGCCGATATCCGGAAAAGACCATGGCCATATCATGGCCGGCATTCATACCGAACTAAACCTGGATGGCAGGTTTGTTCATATCGGTAAAGGGATCTGGGGTTTAAGGGAGTGGATGCCTGACAGGGGTTTTCAGCTGAATCAACCCGACGGGGAGTGGGACAACTAATAAATGCGTGGTATATTCCACGCAATTTTTAATACCCTTAATCCCCTTGACAGGCACTCTGCATAGGGATAGAATGTTTTTGTGCGAAGTTAAGTATTCTACCATTTTCGGACAGGAGGAACATCATGGCTAAGTTTGTTTTCGTGACTGGGGGAGTGGTTTCGTCACTTGGAAAGGGGATTACGGCCGCCTCGCTTGGATGTCTTCTAAAAAGCAGGGGGCTGAAGGTAGCCATTCAGAAGTTTGACCCGTATATAAATGTTGACCCCGGTACAATGAGCCCATACCAGCACGGAGAAGTTTTTGTGACAGACGACGGAGCGGAAACAGACCTTGATCTTGGTCATTATGAACGGTTTGTTGACATAAACCTTAGTAAGTATAGTAATGTAACAACAGGCAAAATATACTGGTCCATTATATCGAAAGAGCGTAAAGGGGATTTTTTAGGTGGGACAGTCCAGGTAATCCCCCATGTCACTAATGAGATTAAGGATCGTATCCTTAGAGGGGCTAAGGAAAGCAGACCCGATGTCGTGATAACTGAAATTGGGGGTACGGTCGGTGATATCGAGTCCCTCCCGTTCCTTGAAGCTATCAGGCAGATGAAAAGTGATATTGGCCGGGAGAACGTCATGTACATTCATGTCACTCTTGTCCCCTACCTGAGAGCTGCCGGAGAACTCAAGACAAAACCCACCCAGCACAGTGTCAAAGAACTTCGTAGTATAGGGATTCAGCCGGATGTCATCGTCTGCCGATCCGAGATGCCTCTGTCAAAGGATATGGAAGAAAAAATTGCCCTTTTCTGTGATATTGACAAAGATGCGGTGATTCAGGCCATAGATGCGGAGACAATTTACGAAGTGCCCCTTTTAATGAAAAAAGAAGGGCTTGACGATATTGTTATCGAACGCCTCGGACTGAAGTGCCGGGATGCTGATATGAAGGAATGGACTGAAATTGTATACAAGATCAAAAATCCCAAGCACAGGACCACTATTGCAGTTGTAGGAAAATATATTGAGCTGCCGGATGCTTATATGAGTGTGGCAGAAGCCCTCCGTCATGCCGGGCTCTACCATGATTCGGCGATAGATATCAAATGGATAAATGCCGTCGAATTAGAAAAAGGCCAGGATGTTGTGAATGAAAGGCTGGCTTGTGCTGACGGAATCCTCGTCCCTGGGGGGTTTGGCGACCGCGGAATTGAAGGGAAAATAAAGGCCATTACTTACGCCAGAGAAAACAAGGTGCCTTACCTGGGGGTTTGCTTGGGAATGCAGTGTGCTGTGATCGAGTTTGCCCGCCATATTAGCTTAAAAAAGGCCAATAGTTCCGAGTTTGACCTCCAGACGCCTTTCCCGGTTATTGACCTGCTGCCGGAACAGAAGGATATTGAGGAAAAGGGCGGCACGATGCGGTTGGGGCTTTACCCCTGCAAACTGAAAGAGGGGACCTTGGCGTACGATGCTTATAAAGAAGATTTAATCTATGAACGCCACCGGCATCGGTTTGAATTCAACAATGAATATCGCGACCAAATGGCGGCAAAGGGTATGACCTTAAGCGGCACATCACCAAATGACCGGCTCGTGGAAATTATTGAGTTGAAAGACCACCCCTGGTTTGTCGGAACACAGTTCCATCCGGAGTTCAAATCACGTCCTAACCGGCCTCATCCACTGTTCCGGGATTTTGTAGGGATGGCGCACCGCTTACGGCAAGAGAAGAATTAGGATTCACCTTGGGCTTAAGGCTGCTGAGTGCGCGTACGCGCGGTGTAGTAAAATGCACACTCGGCAGCCTGATTTTTATAAACCCAACCGGTAACCGGAAATGCCGGTTGAAACTAATGAGAAACGGGGGAAAGACAGGTGAACAAAAAACAAGTTATAGGGATAATAGCGGGGATTATTATCTTTTCTCTGATAGCGGCTCTGGCGGCCAACCAATCAAAGGTGAAAGGAGCGGCACAGGGTGAACGTATCGGGGTCATCTATGTTGAGGGCATTATTACCGGGGCCAGAGACGAACTTCTGGGCGGGGCTGTAACGGGGAGTTCCCTGTTGGAGCAGTTGAAAGAAGCCCGTGAGGATGACAGTATAAAGGCTGTCCTAATTAGAATAAACAGCCCTGGCGGTAGTGCCGCGGCCTCTCAGGAAATCGGGGACGAAATCGAAAAAATCCGCCGGTCCGGGAAAATAGTCGTGGCTTCCATGGGGGATATGGCGGCTTCCGGCGGTTACTGGATAGCAGCCAAGGCCGATAAAATAATGGCTAACCCGGCCACGATGACCGGGAGTATCGGGGTCATTATGGAAACGATGAACCTGCAGGAACTGTTCAACAAGATAGGGGTATCCCCGCAAACGGTTAAGAGCGGGCCGTTTAAAGATATAGGTTCACCTAATCGGCCCCTTACCCCAGAGGAGAGGGAACTTCTACAAACGATGGTGGACGATATATACAACCAGTTTGTTGATGTTGTAGCCAAGGGGCGCGGCATGGACCGAAAAAAAGTGCTGGCCCTGGCTGACGGAAGGATATTTACCGGACGGCAGGCCAAAGAACTGGGGTTGGTTGACAAACTCGGCAATTATTATGATGCAGTTGCGTTAACGGGGGAACTCGCCAAAATAAAAGGGGAGCCCAGTATCTACGAACTTGGGCCGAAAAATCCCTTCGCCAGGTTTTTGGGGGGAGTGCAGAGTCTCCTTGGGTTAAATAATAACTCCGGCGTTGGATTGTCACCTCGGGAAATACAACTCTTCCGGGAGATATTAATAACCCAGCCAACAATACAGAACCGTTAATGGAGGTCAGCCGAATGAGTGATTTAGAACAGGATAAAGAAACTACTTATCCGGGTTTGGTAGAATTATTATATGGTGTTATATTTGCCCCGACAGCTGCTTTCCGCAGGATGTCCCAGGAACCACCATTGTTTTACGGATTTATTGTTTTTTCGGGGGTCGCCGTTCTCACTTCGCTCGTGAAGAATCTGGTTCCTCCGGAAGTCTCGAACCTCCCGCCGGAATTTGCCGACATTCTAACGAAGGCCGGACCGTACCTTGGTCTTGTCAGCATTATTCTGGCTTTTCTTGGCTGGTTTGTGCAGGCCGGGGTTTTTCAACTCACAGCCGAGTTTATGGGGGGGACGGGCCGGGCCACGGGGGTGTTAACTGTTTTAGCATTCGCGGATATTCCGAGGGTCCTGATTATTCCTCTCCAGATAATCAGTTATTTTGCGGCCGGCACTTTTACCGGCAGGTTCCTGAGCGTGGCAGGGTCTCTCGGGGTCATTATCTGGTCAGCTATCTTACTCGTTATTGGTCTGAGGGAAGTGCAGCGAATTCCTACGGGGAAAGCGATTGCCATTCTTGTTATCCCAGTTGGTATCCTGATGGGAATTATAGTTATTCTTACAGCGGTTTTGCTTGGGTTAGTTTACCCAATAGCGGGGGGGATGTCTTAATATTGTATGCCTGGCAGGATATGTCAGCCCCCTGTGTAAAATGTTGACGGAATATGACGACTTATTTATTGTTATATAAAGAAGGAAAAATTTGTTTCGTCTCGAATACTCCTCTGTGGAGAGGGGGAGATCGTTGTGACAGCTAAATTACTTGTCGTTGATGACCAAATGGGAGTAAGAAGACTGCTATTTGAGGCTTTCAACGAAGGAGATTATGAAGTTGTCCTTGCCGGGAGTGGACATGAAGCCCTGGAAAAAGTCAAAGCAGACATGCCTGATATTATTCTCATGGATATGAAAATGCCAGGCATGAATGGGCTTGAAGCCCTACATGAAATAAAAAAAATCAACGGTTCCATCCTGGTCATTATGATGACAGCTTACGGAGAACTGGAAATAGTTGCCGAGGCTATGAAGCTCGGTGTCAAGGAATATGTGACAAAGCCTTTTGATATCAATGAATTAAGGGAACTTGTTAAAAAGGTGCTTGACGAAAACCGGAAAAACCAGACGGGATAAGTCTTTAAAAGCAACGGAATGGCGGATGTAGCGAGGAACGACTCTTGATAAAAAGAGGAATTTTATTTTCGGCGGCGAAGTAAAAATACAAGAGGGGGGTTTACGATGATTGTAGCCACCGAAGTTGTTGTTGCAATGCGCTGCCCGTCATGTGGGAAGTTGGACTTTCACTCAATTTCCCGTTTTGCCTTTGCGGGGTCAAAAAGTGTCAAAACTACATGTTCCTGTGGAGCCCCCAAACTTACTATTGGGACTAAAAATCGCCAGCAATACTGGCTGCAGGCGCCGTGTGTCCTCTGTGAAACAAACCATTTGGTGTATTATAAGGCTAAACAGCTTTGGTCTGATGATGTTACATTCTTTTACTGCAATGATACTAATGTTGAGTTGGGTTTTTTTGGTCCTGATGAAAAAGTGCGGACTGTAGTTGACAATTATGAACATAACCTTGAATCTCTAGTCAACGAGCTTGGTTACGATGACTATTTTTTTAACCCGGAGATAATGTTCGAGATTCTCAACTGTCTACATGACATCGCGGAAGAGGGGTTCCTTTACTGTGAATGCGGGAGCTACCAAATTGAAATCGATATATTTCCGGACCGGATTGAGCTTCAGTGCAAAGACTGCAAGACAGTAAGTATAGTTTATGCCGAAAGTGAAGAAGATTTGAGCAGGGTCAAAGGAATCAAAAAAATTGAACTGGTGAAAAATGGTTTTAAATCTCTTGATAATATGAATAAGAGCAAAAAGCCTAAAAAGAAGACCACCAAACGCACAAAGCATTAAAACGCGGCCGCTGTAAGGCCGCAGATAGAATTAAGAAAAATAATTATTTAAGGAGGATAACTGATGTCTCTTGTACCAATTAGTGACCTATTGAAGAAAGCGGAAGAAGGTGGGTATGCTGTAGGAGCCTTCAACTGCAATAATATGGAAATAGTTCAGGCTATTATAGCTGCCGCGGAGGCCGAAAGATCACCTGTAATAATGCAGGCCAGCCAGGGAGCGATAAAGTATGCCGGGATTGAATATATAACGGCCCTGGCTAATATTGCAGCCGAGAATGCTTCTGTCCCGGTTGCCCTTCATTTAGACCACGGGACCAGTTTTGAACAGGTAATGATGTGTATTCGAAAGGGTTTCAGTTCTGTTATGATCGACGGGTCGAAACTGCCTTTTGAAGAAAACATTGAGTTAACTAACCGGGTAATTGCAGTAGCGAGGGCGGTTGGCGTTTCTGTTGAGGCTGAATTGGGTAAAATCGGCGGGACAGAGGATGATATTCATGTTAATCAAAGGGACGCCCTTTTTACAAAACCCGAAGAAGCCAAGGAATTTGTTGAGCGTACGGGTGTGGATGCCTTGGCAGTAGCTATTGGTACAGCCCACGGTCAATATAAAGGTATTCCGGAACTTGATTTTCCGAGGTTGGAAAAGATTAGGTCATTGGTCAATATTCCTATTGTTCTGCACGGTTCCTCCGGTGTCCCCGATGAGGCCATTGCCAAAGCAATTAAACTCGGGGTCCGGAAGGTTAACATTGATACAAACATTCGGGAAGCCTTTGTTCAGGGAGCTCGTGATGTCCTCAACAAAGACGCTAAGGAGATTGACCCGCGGAAGATGCTTGGACCGGCCCGCGCAGCTGCTATAGAAATTATCAGGGAGAAGATAAGATTATTCGGTAGTTCGGGGAAAGCGTAGTGATTGGAGAGGCTGTCTAAACAGGCAGCCTCTTTGTTAATCAAGATACCAAATTTATACAGGAGGTTTAGAACTTTATGAAAATATTTATTGACACAGCAAACATTGAAGAAATAAAAAAAGCCAGCCGGCTGGGAGTTGTCAGTGGGGTTACTACCAACCCATCATTGATTGCCAAAGAAGGACGCAATTTTAAAGAGGTTGTGAAAGAGATATGTGAAATTGTTAACGGGCCGATAAGTGCAGAAGTAATTAGCCCCGATGCCGAGGGAATGGTTAGAGAAGCAGAGGAACTAGCCCAGATTCACCCTAATATTGTAATCAAGGTTCCCATGACGGCAGAGGGTTTGACAGCCACAAAAATACTGTCCGGAAAAAAGATAAAGACTAACGTTACCCTGATATTCTCTGCTAACCAAGCCTTATTAGCCGCTCTGGCCGGGGCCACGTTTGTCAGTCCCTTCGTTGGCAGGCTTGATGATATCGGCCAAAATGGTATGGACTTGGTCAGGGAAATCGTGCATATTTATGAAATTTACGGTTTTAATACCCAGATTATTGCAGCCAGCATTAGGCATCCTATCCATGTTACCGAAGCCGCAAAAGCAGGTGCCCATATTTCTACAATACCATTCAAAATTATTATGCAGATGACGAAACATGCTCTTACCGACATAGGTATCGACAAGTTTTTGGCTGATTGGGAAACAGTGAAAAACAAATAGTTTTTTCGGTTCTCCGGGCAGGAATAAGTGCATATAAAGTAGAAAGAAAGATAACAGCATAGCACAATATTTACATCGTGCTATACTATTAACTATTTGCGGGGGGGATTAATCTTGATCCGGGAACTGACAATGGAGTTTGCCCGTGTAACTGAAGCGGCGGCTATAGCGGCGGCCAGATGGATGGGCAGGGGAGACAAGGACGCGGCAGATGATGCGGCGGTTGTAGCGATGAGAGCTGTTTTCAGTACCGTCCAGATTGATGGAACAGTCGTTATCGGGGAGGGCGAGATGGACGAAGCTCCTATGCTGTTTATAGGAGAAAAAGTAGGGGCCGGTGTGGACCCTAAGGTAGATATAGCTGTCGACCCGGTAGAGGGTACTAACAACGTGGCCAGGGGATTAAATAATGCTATAGCCGTACTGGCTGCTTCCGAAACAGGAGGATTCCTGCATGCCCCGGATATGTACATGGATAAGATCGCTGTGGGGCCAAAGGCTAAAGGACGGATACATCTTGACGCGCCTGTCATTGAAAATTTAAGAGCAGTAGCAGAAGCCAATGACAAGGAACTTGAGGACTTAACAGTTGTTATCCTCAATAGGCCGAGACATGAAAAGATTATTAACGAGGTCCGTGCTTCCGGCGCCCGAATCCAGTTAATTCAGGACGGTGATGTGGCTCCTGCCGTTGCTGCCGCAATGGGCGGGACCGGAGTTGATCTGCTTTTGGGAGTCGGTGGAGCCCCGGAAGGAGTAGTAGCCGCCGCAGCATTAAAGTGCCTGGGCGGGGAGATGCAGGGCCGCTTATGGCCGGAAGATGATGAGGATGTGGAAAGGGCCAAAAAACTCGGCATCGGAGATATAAAAAGGCTGTTAACAATGGATGACCTAGTCAAGACTGATGATGTTGTGTTTGCAGCTACCGGAATAACAGACGGAGATTTGGTCCAGGGTGTCAGGTTCTTTGGCAACGGAGCCAGAACTCATACCGTAGTTATGCGGTCTGTGACCGGGACCCTGCGGTTTATCGATGCCATTCACAGGTTGGATATCAAGCCCTTTACATATAGAAGGTAGTGCATCTTGACGGTTAAAATTGGCAATGATATACTAAATTTAATAACCTTCTGCTTAACTGTGTATTAGAGAAGGCATTAGTTAAGGTGGAAGGTTTTTTATTTGATTTAGGGTAACAGGCTTAAGTCTGGAGGAAATGTGTTCAAAAGACAGCTGAAATATAACTTGATCAAATTCCTTAGGTTAAAAGGGTCTCCAAGTAAGCTGGCCCTCGGTTTTGCCGTAGGAGCTTGTGTGAATTTTTATCCTACCTTCGGGTTTGGAGTTCCTCTGGCTGGTCTTGCTGCTGGAATCATTTTAGCCAGTATCCCGGCAGGACTGCTGGGGGATATTATTTTCAAGCCTTTATTTCCGGTATTTTTCTATTTGAATTTGCTCACCGGACATCTCCTGTGGACGAGCCGGACCCAAAATGTACACCACGTCTGGAAGGCGTTAATGGACCCCAAGCTGTCGACTATGGCGGATATTGGAAAGGTATTTTTTACCGGGGCGATAGTTAACAGTATAATTTTGGGTACAATCTTGTATATATTCATTAATTTTATTGTAGAACGTTATCGGCTTTCCATTCTCAAGTGGTTGGTGAGCAAAAGCAGGGGGAAACGGAATTGCGTCTAAACAGATACCTGAAGTATCAATATTACAGAATGATCCGGTTAAAGGATGCCCCATCAAAGGTGGCCCAGGGCGTAGGTCTGGGTTTGGCGATGGATTTTGCTGTGCCAATACCTCTAGTCAGCATTTTTGTAGCATTTGTCGTGGCCCGCATCCTAAAGATTAACAGCCTGGCAGCCGTAATGTCGGCAACGGCGCTAAAACCCTTTTTCCCGTTTATTGTGATGATAAACATCTATGTGCAATTAGTTATTGTTTCCGCGTTTCCGGTGATTAATAGAATAATCATGCCCCATTCGTCTGGGGTAAGCTTTTTAGAAAGAATTGTCAACAGTATACTGTCCAGAGGAGTCCCGTATTTAATGGCTGGTATTATAGACGGCCTGGTGGTTTTCATTATCTCTTATCTTGCAGTTTATTACCTGCTGAGAGTGAGGCTTGAAAAGCTCAAACGCAAAAAAGTAAAATAATTGCCGCCGGAAGACTTTTTTAAAGCTCCAGTGAATAAGCTTTCTACCATCGGGATACAATACAGGTATTACTGTAATAGGAGGGAGAGTTTTTGGGGAATTCCGCACTGGAGACCAAAACGATGGTAGAACTTTATGAGATGGCGAGACATCTCGAAATTCCGGGGTATTATAAGCTAAGAAAAACGGAACTGGTTTTTGAGATTACAAAGATTAAAACAGCTCAGGATCAAACCTTAACTGCAGAAGGGGTGTTAGAGATTCTTCCGGATGGGTATGGATTTCTACGCCCTGTTAGTTATGTTCCGAGTTATGAGGATATTTACGTATCACCTTCCCAGATCCGCAGGTTTGCTCTCAGGACCGGGGACTTGGTGGGAGGGCAGGTCAGACCTCCCAGAGACAGCGAAAGGTACTTTGCCCTGCTAAGAGTGGAGAAAATTAATTCACTGGGGGTTGAACAGGCAGTCCACCGAATACACTTTGATGCCCTCACCCCAATATATCCCAACCAGCGGATTAATCTGGAGGTCGGCCCCGAGTTAGCTGTAACGAGGGTTATCGACCTGGTGGCCCCTTTAGGGAAGGGGCAGAGAGGCCTCATCGTATCCCCCCCGAAAGCCGGTAAAACCGTCCTGCTCAAACAAATCGCCAACAGTATTACGACGAATTATCCCGATATAAAATTAATTGTACTATTAATAGATGAACGCCCGGAAGAAGTTACAGATATGCAGAGGTCAGTTAAAGGTGAAGTAATTAGTTCAACTTTTGACGAACCTGCCGATAATCATGTTAAAGTTGCCGAAATGGTTCTGGAGCGGGCTAAGCGGTTAGTCGAACATAAAAACGATGTAGTAATACTGCTGGACAGCATTACGAGACTTGCCAGGGCATACAACCTTGTGGAACCACCGAGCGGCAGGACTTTATCCGGTGGTGTGGACCCAAGCGCTCTGCATAAACCGAAGAGGTTCCTCGGTGCGGCCAGGAATATTGAAGGGGGCGGCAGCCTGACCATTTTGGCCACCGCACTTGTGGAAACCGGCAGCCGTATGGATGATGTTATTTTTGAAGAGTTCAAAGGGACCGGGAATATGGAACTTATCCTGGACCGGAAAATGGCAGACCGCCGGATCTTCCCGGCTATTGATATCAAACGGTCAGGTACGAGGAAAGAAGACCTGTTGTTAAGTAAAGAAGAAATGGAAATAATGTGGAGCTTCCGGAAAACTTTTAACCAGTCAACTGCCACAGAAGCAATTGAACTTCTAAATGAGGTAATGAGAAAAACGAAATCAAACAGGGAACTCCTGCTGAAAACAGCTGATTTGAGCAGAGTAGTTTAAATCAGTGGAGAGTGGAGAGTGGAGAGTGGTTAGTGGTTAGTGCAAAGTGCCATGATTCATTGTGAAGAGATGCCTCGTTCCGCATTGAGCGGAACGAGGCAAAACGGTTGGTTCGCGCTTAAGCGCGAACCTTTTAATTTTAGTCAACGCCCGCAACTCGGATTTTCTCCTTTAGCAAGGTCAGACATCAATCCTAGATCACTCACCACTCACCACTCACCACTATCTGTCACCTAGTTGCTGTATTTTTTTTGGTTTAAACTGTTTGATTGGGGGCAATAATAAAACGGTAATCATTTTTGGAGGGAAAATACAGTATGTCTATAAAAAATATTTATCAAAACAGAAGGATTAAACAGATAGTTCTATTGATACTGGTAGCCGTTTTTGCGATTTCCGGTAATTATTCGGCTGCCGGTGATTACAGGGTATGGGCTGATGAGATCCCGGAAGGCCCGAAACTGGCGGTTAATCAGGCATTGCCGGTTTATTACACTGTACAAAAAGGCGACTGCTTATGGTCAATAGCCGGAAAATATAATCTGGAAGTAAACTTATTAGCCGACGCCAATGACCTGGAACCAGACAATGTTTTATTAGAAGACGTGAAATTGTATATCCCGGCCGGAGAAGAAATGTTCTATGAGGTTAAACAGGGTGATACTTTGTGGGGAGTAGCCCGTAAGTATAATACAACAGTAGAAGACCTTGTTTACAAGAACGGACAAGGAGTCGGCCATATTCTACTTGCCGGACAGACAATTGTTGTAACGGTCAGCGGGTCAGAGCCAAACCACAGGTTTGACGACCGGGCAGCCAGTGTGTCAGATCGGTGGTTGTGGCCGGTAACTGGGACAGTGACATCTGTTTTTGGAATGAGGGATGGCAAGCTGCATCATGGATTGGATATTGCGGCAGATGAGGGCAGATTTATCAAGGCTGTTGACGATGGAAAAGTTGTTTTTGCCGGTGAACGGGGTATATACGGAAATACCGTTATAATAAAACACAGCCGGGGGAGGAGCAGTTTATATGCTCATGCGTCAAAACTCAAGGTTTCGCCCGGCGATTATGTTGAAAAAGGCCAGGTTATAGCCCTGGTAGGCAGCACGGGATACTCCACAGGCCCTCACCTGCATTTGGAACTGCGATATAAAGGGGTCCCCCAAAACCCGGAGGATTACCTAACTAAAGATGACACGAAACTGTAGGGCAGGCGAAAACCTGCTCTTTTATTTTGGCTGGGGAAATAATATAATTATAGTTGCTAGTTGCTAGTTGCTAGTTGCTAGTTGCTAGTTGCTAGTTGCTAGTTGCTAAAGCCTGTGAAAAAATGCTGTGCGCTTGCGACACGAAGGGTTGGCTGCGAAGCCGTTCCGCTATAGTGGCTTACGGATCCGTCTACTACTTGCGAGTAAAGGATTTGCTCTAGCGTTAACTAATAGGTACAAGTAAGGTTGGTAGAAAACTAATCTTATATTAAATACTTTTGTATGTTCAGTGATGCTGTTTTTGTAAAATCGGAAGATTTGCGACCGAAGGGAGCAAACCAACCTTTGAACCTCGTTCCGCTCAATGCGGAAAGAGGCATCTCCTAAAATGAATCATACTAACTAGCAACTAGGAACTAGCACCTAGCACCTAGCAACTACTTATAAGGAGTACCCCACATGTTCCAACTACTGTATGCAGACCAAAAGGGTAGAATGTATGAGCACCCTGACCTGTTGGCCGGGGGCCGTACGGGAAACATCTTTACCGAAATACTGGAGGGTGAGGCAATTCCCTTACCGGAAGGGGCCTCTTTGGTCTTGATTCCGGAGGGTATACCCGTTGGAATTAACCGTAAGGGGAAATTTACTTCTTTATATACTGACGGGCGGGGAAAACCTGTTTTTGCCGTGGGGGCTTTACTCCCGCAGGGGTATACCAGGACCTATATACCCTCTTACAGGAGAGACGATAAAAAACCGCTGCCCCTGCTGGGATATGCAGCGGTTGGCTGGAAAGACGGTGTTGTCTATACTGCTGCCATGCAGACCGATGACACAGACAAATGGAACCCGCTGCACTTTTCAACTCAGGAACTTGGGCAGTTGGTAGAAGACGCTGTAAGCGCTCACGGGAGTAACAGGATTATTCAGCAGCTGGGCAGGTGTGCCCTGGAGTACAGTTGTTTTACAGCCCAGAATATATTCTACCGCAGGTGGGAAGGCGGGATACCGGTATCACCGTCATGCAATGCCCGGTGTTTGGGGTGCATCTCCCTGCAGCCGGCCGAATGCTGCCCCTCTCCTCAGGGCAGAATAGGTTTCCAGCCTTCCGGGGAGGAAATCCTGGAAGTTGCCTTACCACACCTGACTGAAGCTGCAGACGCTATCATCAGTTTCGGCCAGGGATGTGAGGGGGAGCCTTCTCTGTCTGCCCCGGAAATATCGGCGGCCGTAGAAAAAATACGCCGGCAGACACAGGCTGGGACAATCAATATGAACACAAATGCCGGTTATACCGAGGGGATAAAAATTATCTGCCAGGCCGGGATCGATTCCTTGCGGGTAAGCACCATCAGCGCCCGTGAACAGGTCTATGCCGCCTATTATGCTCCCCGGGATTACTGTTGGGGTGATGTCACATCTTCTATTCGCCACGCTCGCCGACAGGGTGTTTACGTGTCCCTAAACCTACTCACTCTGCCCGGTCTAACCGACCAGCCGGAAGAGGTCGAGGCCTTGGTGGAGTTTGTGCGAGAGCATGACATAAATATGATTCAGCTGCGCAACTTGAATATTGACCCTGATTATCTCGCCACCGTAATTCCGATGGACGGAAAAGACATGTTGGGGATTGCTGGTTTAATTGATATCCTGAAAACAGAAATTCCTCAGCTGGAGATAGGTAATTACTCCAAACCCGTAGTGAAATAACATTTTTGAAAATAGTTGCATCACTATATGTGGTATGTTATAATAATAGAGTTGATGTTTGGTAATAACGCTGGGAAAAGGGGTGAAGGGCCGTGAAAAAAGACATTCATCCAAAGTATGGGGTAGCTAAAGTTACCTGTGCCTGCGGTGAAACTTTTGAGTCAGGTTCAACAAAAAAGGAAGTCAGGGTGGAGATTTGCTCGAAGTGCCATCCTTTCTTTACAGGAAAGCAAAAATTTGTTGATACCAGTGGCCGTGTGGATAAATTTAAGAAAAAATACGGAATGTAATAATAGCAGAGCACTGGCTCTGCTCTTTTAATATGATTAGACACGTTTCCAAACGACAGAGTGTTTCACTTGGACAAACGTAAGGAGTTGTTTTGCTTTGGGGGATAAATTTCAATATGGCGGCCAGGCTGTAATTGAAGGAGTAATGATGCGCGGCAGTCAGGGTGTGGCCATTGCCGTAAGAAAACCCGATAATGACATAATAATTGAACGGCGCCCCGTAAATTCTATAACCAAGAAGCTGCCCTTCCTAAAATGGCCCTTTCTGAGAGGAACGGTAATGCTTTTTGAGTCTCTGATTATTGGCATTCAGGCCCTTGCTTTTTCTGCCAACCAGGCAGCTGAAGGGGAAGGGGAGGAATTAGGCCCCTGGGAGATGGCGTTAACTATAGGATTAGCCCTGGTTTTGGGAATCCTTTTATTTGTCGTTGCCCCAACCACGGGGGCCAGGCTGTTATATAAAACATTCAGCAGCAATGTGCTGATAAATATCTTTGAAGGGTTATTCCGGATACTTATCTTCCTATTATATGTGATAGCAATCTCCCGGATGAAAGATATCCAGCGTGTCTTCCAGTACCACGGTGCGGAACATAAGGTCATCAATGCCTATGAAGCGGGCGTCGAACTGACTGTTGAAAATGTCCGCAGGTATTCCCAACTGCACCCGCGCTGCGGCACCAGTTTTTTGCTTATTGTAATGGTAATAATGATCCTTATCTTTAGCCTTTTAGGTAAACAGGATCTGGTGATGAGGATAGTTTCGCGTATTGTTTTACTACCGGTCGTCGCCGGGGTTTCATACGAGGTTTTAAAATTGTCGGCAAAATACTGCGATTCCGCGTTAATGAAAATCATAATTACACCGGGACTTTGGCTGCAGAAAATGACCACGAGGGACCCGGATGAAAGCCAGATCGAAGTGGCTGTTCAGGCCTTAAAAGCAGTCCTGCCTGCGGGTGACAGCGAAAAAGAACCTCTCCCGGCACAGGATTTGGCGGCAGAAAAACTTCAGGGGTGTGAAAAATGATTGACAAATTACAGTCCCTCGAGGATAGATATGAGGAATTGGCTAAACTTTTGAGTGACCCCGAGGTTATCAGTAACCAGGCTGATTGGCAGAAGCATGCCAAAACACATGCTTCCCTGACTGATGTTGTTACGGTTTTCCGGGAATATAAGAAAGCGCTTAGCGGGATTAAGGATGCCCGGGAGATGCTGGACGAAAAACCGGATGAAGATTTTCGCGAAATGGTTCAACTTGAACTTAATGAGCTGAAGGAAAAACAGGAGGAGCTTGAACAGAGGCTTAAAGTCCTGCTGCTGCCTAAAGACCCCCGTGACGAGAAAAACGTTATTGTGGAAATCCGGGGCGGCGCCGGCGGTGAAGAAGCTGCCCTATTTGCCGGAGACCTTTTTCGGATGTACAGCCGGTACGCCGAAACGCAGGGTTGGCGGACTGAACTTCTAAGTTCAAATGCCACCGATATCGGCGGTTTTAAGGAAATTGTTTTCCTGATTGAGGGACAGAAGGGTGTATACAGCCAATTAAAATTTGAGAGTGGGGTCCATCGGGTGCAGAGAGTGCCCAGCACCGAGTCTTCCGGCCGGATTCATACCTCGACAGTTACGGTAGCTGTCCTTCCCGAAGCTGAGGAGGTCGACATCGATATCGATCCTAACGAACTGCGGATAGACGTCTTTTGTTCCAGCGGCCCCGGAGGCCAGTCGGTTAACACAACTCAATCGGCGGTCAGGATTACACATATTCCTACTGGGATGGTGGTCTCCTGCCAGGACGAGAAATCCCAGCATAAGAACAAAGACAAGGCCATGAGAGTCCTCCGGGCACGGCTTCTGGACAAGGCCAGGGAAGAACAGGATGCTAAACAGGCGAGCGCCAGGAAGAGTCAGGTCGGCACCGGGGACCGCAGTGAGCGGATCAGGACATACAATTTCCCCCAGGGGCGGATTACTGACCACCGGATTGGGCTGACCGTACACAAACTGCCGCAGGTCCTGGAAGGGGATCTGGGAGATATAATCGAAGCTTTGATTACTACAGACCAGGCAGAAAAATTAAAGCAGGTGGATTAATGTCTTCTCTTTCTATCAGAGAAGCCCTGGCCAAAGCTGCCGGGGTTTTGCGGCTGCAGGGACTGGAAACAGCCCGTCTCGACGCTGAGGTGATATTGGCCTTTGTCCTACAGACTTCCCGCCCGGACCTTTATCTCAAAAGTGAGGATATGATCCCGGCGGGAGCAGCAAAAGAATATTTTTCTATGGTTAACAGGCGCCTCAAACGGGAACCTGTGGCCTATATTACCGGGGAAAAGGAATTTATGTCCCTGGGGTTTAAGGTTAACCGGAACGTTTTGATTCCCAGGCCCGATACTGAAATAATGGTGGCAGAGGCTTTAGCGATAAAGCCTCTGCGTATTATTGACGTGGGTACCGGAAGCGGGGCTGTGGCTGTTTCGCTGGCCTACTACCTGCCAGACTGCGAAGTTTTGGCGATAGATATTTCGCCCGCGGCTTTAGAGGCCGCCCGTTTTAACGCGGCCCGGCACGGCGTGTCTGACAGAATTTCTTTTGTTCAGGGAAACCTGCTGGATCCTCTGGGGTCAACTGAATTAAACAGCAGGTTTGATGTGATAACCGCCAATCTGCCGTATATACCTTCCCCTGAGATGGACAACCTACCTGTAGATGTGAGAGGCTACGAGCCGCTGGGGGCTCTTGATGGCGGACCTGACGGGTTGGACTGCTACCGGGAAATGTGCCCCAGGGCTGTGGAACTGCTGAAAAAAGGCGGGGTTCTCCTGCTTGAGGTTGGTTATGACCAGGCCGTTATAATGCGGTCTTACGTCAACGGACTGGGGTATTCAAATATCGAGACGATAAGGGATCTGTCCGGACTGGACCGGATAATTAAGGTGTTCCGGAGCTGAGGTGTTCATATTGATAGATAAAGAAACAACCTATGTAAAAGTAAACCCTGACAGCCCGTCTTCCGAGGGGGTCCGTGAAGCGGGCCGGATTTTACGGGAAGGCGGGTTGGTTGCTTTTCCGACGGAAACAGTCTATGGTTTGGGCGCCAGCGCCCTTAACCCGCGGGCGGTGGCCGAAATCTTTAAAGCCAAAGGCCGCCCGGACGATAACCCCTTAATAGTTCATATTTCCGATAAGAATCAGGTTCCTGACCTTACAGATGAAATAACAGTCCAGACCGGTAGGTTAATGGAGGCCTTCTGGCCGGGGCCTTTAACTATAGTTTTGCATAAAAAACCGGTGGTCCCTGATGTGGTAACTGCCGGCTTACATACTGTAGCAGTTAGGATACCGGATCATCCGGTGGCCCTTGAGATTATTAAAGCTGCCGGAGTGCCGGTAGCGGCGCCATCTGCCAACAGTTCCGGGAAACCCAGCCCAACTACGGCTGAACATGTCTTACGGGACTTGGAAGGCAAAATCGATATGATTGTGGATGGCGGAGCCTGCCGGGTGGGGCTCGAATCTACGGTGATAGACATGACTTCCGAACCGCCGGTTATCCTTAGACCGGGCGGTATCAGCAGAGAAGACATTGAGGGTGTACTCGGCCATGTGGAAACCGATATAAATCAGGTGAGTTCAACCGGAACACCGAGGTCGCCCGGGGTTAAATATAAACACTACGCGCCCAAGGCGAAGGTTATTGTTGTTACAGGTGACGACTATGCAAAGATTTTTGCCAGGATTGCGGAACTTGTTTCGGAGTATCGTTCCGCGGCTAAAAGAGTCGGCATCCTGGCTTCAGCGGAAATGGCCAGGGGCTACTGCGCTGACGAGGTTTTCCCGGTAGGAAGCCGGACCAGACTGGAGACGGTAGCCCAGAACCTGTTTTATGGTTTGCGTTTTCTCGACGGAGCCGATGTAGACGTCATTATCGCTGAAGGCTACCCCGAAACAGGGATTGGGTCTGCTATCATGAACAGGCTGATAAAAGCGGCGGGGGGCAGGGTGATATACGTATAATTAGTTGACAGTTGACAGTTGACAGTTGACAGTTGACAGATGACAGATGACAGATGACAGATGACAGATGACAGTTGACAGTTGACAGATGACAGTTGACAGATGACAGTTGACAGATGACAGATGACAGTTGACAGATGACAGATGATAGTGATGAGTGGTTCCCTCGTTCCGCATTGAGCGGAACGAGGGGCAAAGGTTGGTTTGCTCCCTTTGGTCGCAAACCTTCCGATCATATAAAAATAGCACACCGAGCCTACAGAGATGTTCAAAACAAAAGAGATTTTCTTACTCTCTACCCGTGCTATACATTTGTATTAATGGTTTTTGTGTCATCGAGAGTTTGTGGAAGCAAACTCTTCCGACCCCCTCGGAGCCGAAGGCGTAGAGAACTCTCCCCTGTCAACTGTCAACTGATAACTGTCAACTTAGGAGGAGTGAATCAATGAGAATCCTGTTTGTCTGTACCGGAAACACATGCCGCAGCAGTATGGCGGAGGTAATAGCCAGGAAATGGCTGAAGGATAATGCCCCCGGCCGGACTGATTTCGAACTGGCGTCAGCGGGTCTGGCGGCGTATCCGGGAAGTCCTGCGTCACCTGAGGCCATAGAGGTAATGAGTATGGCTGGGATAGATTTGATAAAACATAGAGCTAAGCGGTTTTGCGGGGAGCATGCGGACAAGAGTGATGTTATTATTACGATGACGGACGGCCATAAACAGGCAATTCTCAACTCATTTCCCGCGGCAGCTTTAAAGGTCTTCACCCTGTCGGAATTAGCGGATAGCCGCAGTTATGACATATCTGACCCGATTGGACAGCCGGCTGCCATATACCTGAAATGTGCCCGGGAAATCCAGGAACTTGTCAACAAGATATTTCATAAGATAGTAAAACAGACTGATACCAGATAAAAAAAGGGAAACGGCATTTGATGTAGAAAAAATAATAATTGCGCTGAAATTTGTTATCATGGGAGGGCGTTTTGGCAGTGGGCTTAAGATTAGCTGTTGGCTGCGACCACGGGGGATTTAAATTAAAAGAAGAAATCATTAAAATGCTCCAGGATAAGGGGTATGAATTCAAAGACTTTGGGACCTTTTCCGAAGTATCTGTTGATTACCCCGATATTGCCCTTGAGGTTGCCAGGGCCGTCCAGGACGGTACATATGACAGAGGAATTCTTATTTGCGGCACCGGGGTTGGGATAGGAATAGCTGCCAACAAACTGGCCGGCATCAGGGCCGCATTGTGCCATGATACATTTACGGCCAGAGCCTCAAGAGAACATAATGACGCCAACATTCTGACGATGGGTGAACGGGTCATCGGGCCGGGTCTGGCCAAAGATGTAGTCAACATTTGGCTGGAGACGGACTTCGCCGGGGGACGTCACACCCGGAGAATTGAGAAAATAGCAGGCATTGAAAAGGAATATGGCGGGGACAGGGGAGGAAAACATCGTGGATGACGAACTTTTTTTTGTTAAACAGGTAGACCCGGAAGTAGCTGAGGCAATTGCCAAGGAAAAAAACAGGCAGCAGAATAATATCGAACTTATTGCTTCTGAAAACTTTGTCAGCAGGGCAGTGATGGCCGCTCAGGGAGCAGTGCTGACTAACAAATATGCGGAAGGATATCCTGGCAAACGCTATTACGGCGGGTGCGAATTTGTCGACATCGTTGAGGAACTGGCAATCCAAAGGGCCAAGAAGCTCTTTGACGCCGAACATGCCAATGCCCAGCCCCACTCGGGCGCCCAGGCCAATATGGCCGTGTATTTCGCCGTCCTGCAGCTGGGTGATACTGTTTTGGGTATGAACCTCAGCCACGGCGGGCATCTAACCCATGGGAGTCCTGTTAATATGTCTGGGAAATACTATAATTTTATTCCCTACGGAGTTGAGGAAGATACCGGTAGAATAAATTATGAAAAGGTCTTCAGTTTAGCCTTTGAACATAAACCGAAACTAATTGTGGCCGGGGCCAGCGCCTATCCCCGGATAATTGACTTTGTGCAGATGAAAGAAGTGGCCGAAGAAGTTGGCGCTATGCTGATGGTGGATATGGCTCACATTGCAGGCCTCGTAGCAGCCGGGCTTCATCCTACTCCGGTCCCCCACGCAGATTTTGTAACTACGACAACTCATAAAACCCTGCGTGGACCGAGGGGGGGCATGATCCTCTGTAAACAGAAATATGCGGCAGCCATTGATAAGTCAGTATTTCCGGGTATCCAGGGAGGGCCGCTGATGCATGTTATTGCTGCCAAAGCCGTTGCCCTTAAAGAAGCCCTGACCCCTGAATTTAAGGAGTACCAGGAACAGGTAGTGAAAAATGCCAAAGCGCTTGCCGGGGCTTTAACGAAACGTAACTTCAACCTGGTTTCCGGAGGGACTGACAATCACCTGATGCTGGTCGATCTGCGAAACAAAGAAGTGACAGGTAAGCAGGCGGAAAAGACCCTCGATAAAGTCGGGGTTACTGTAAACAAGAATACCATTCCTTTTGACCCGCAAGGCCCTTCCATTACGAGCGGGATCAGGATCGGCACACCTGCAGCCACCAGCCGGGGCATGAAGGAAGAGGCTATGGAAAAAGTGGCCGAAATTATAGATATATCGTTAGCTCACAGTGAAGACGAAGTTTACCTGGCCAAAGCGAAAAATATGGTCCGGGAGCTGTGCAATGAGCACCCGCTGTACAATTAGTTGCTAGTTGAGTGGGGAGTGGAGAGTGGAGAGTGATTAGGTGCAAAGTGACAGGTGAATGTTGCAGTGCTCTAAAGTGTTGTGCCGGGATTCTTTTTTAACACAAAGACTAATAGGCATTTCTATCTGGTCTGAGGATAAAAAGAAAGGCCACAAAGAGTATGGAATTAAGCCAACATGAACATTCTACCCGAGGATTTCTTTATACTTTATAAAATTATATAACTATCTGTAAAATAGGAATAACAAAACTGCGCTAGAAAATCTCTAGTTTGCAGTACCTCTGACTCTTTGTGATCTTAAGACCAGCGGTGGTTCTTAACATCCTTAGACCATCTGATGGTGCCGCGCCAGCGGCATGGACATCTTTGTGGTAAAAAATTGATTTGAATCTATCTACTAATCACTGGCACTATCAGCTATGAAACTATGAAACTGAGAACTAGGAACTAGCAACTAGCAACTAGGAACTAGCAACTAGCAACTAGCAACTAGCAACTAGCAACTAATAGAGGTGTGGACATGCTTAAAGTCTTGGCAGTGTTTGGAACCCGACCGGAAGCTATTAAGATGGCTCCATTGATCAAGGAATTGGAAAAACACCCCGGTCGGATCGAGTGTAAGGTTGCCGTCACAGCCCAGCACCGTGAAATGCTGGATCAGGTTCTGGATTTATTTCAGATAACACCGGCATATGATTTAAATATAATGATGCCAAACCAGACCTTATATGAAATTACAGCCAGGGCCCTGACTGGTTTGAACGAGATTCTGGAACAGGAGAAACCGGATATTGTCCTCGTCCACGGGGATACGACGACCACTTTCGCCGCCGGACTGGCCGCTTTTTACCGGCAGATAAAGGTGGGACATATTGAGGCCGGGCTGCGGACCGGAAACAAATACTCGCCATATCCGGAGGAAATGAACAGGAGGCTGACCGGGGCCATCGCCGACCTTCACTTTGCCCCTACTGCCACAGCTAAAGCTAACCTCCTGAGAGAAGGGGTTAACCCGGAAAATATTTTGGTTACAGGCAACACCGTAATTGATGCTTTGTTGGCCACGGTGAAGGACAAATATGTATTCACTGATGCGGCCCTTAATGCGATAGATTACCGGGGAAGCCGGGTTTTAGTAGTTACCACCCATCGCCGGGAAAACCTCGGGGAGCCCTTGCGCAATGTTTACGAGGCCTTACGGGATATAGTTGAGCAGTACAATAATGTGGAGGTGGTGTTTCCGGTCCATAAAAATCCCAAGGTCAGGAATATTGTTGAATCTGTCCTGGGAGGGCTGCCCAGGGTGCATCTTACCGACCCATTGGAATATGCTCCCTTTGTTAGCCTGATGAACAAGGCATATCTAGTATTAACTGATTCTGGGGGCCTTCAGGAAGAAGCTCCTGCTTTGGGAAAACCTGTGCTTGTGCTCAGGGACACAACTGAAAGGCCGGAGGCGATAGATGCCGGCACTGTACGCATGGTGGGCACTGATAAAGATGCGGTGTTTAATGCGTGCAAAACACTCTTGGAAGACTCCGCTGCCTACGAAAAGATGGCCAATGCCGTAAACCCATACGGGGACGGCCGGGCCTGTGCCAGGATAACAGCGGGACTGGAGTATTTCTTTGGTTTGCGGGGCAACAAACCGGAGGAATTTATAAATTTATAACCTTGTGAAAAAAAATTAAAAATTGTCATGGAAAAAAAGGAATTTGTAAAAAAACATAGAATATAGAGAACGTTATAATTTTTGTTTTGCCCCAGGCATACAATATAAGCCTTTTGCGGATAGCGGGAGGAATTATATTTATGTCTTTTTATAAAGCCCCCGAGTTCAAAAAATTTTGAGAATTGAGAAATATTTCCGGGGCGGGCAAATATAATTTACAAAACTATCGCTTTCACTGGTTTTTCCCAAGATGCTCTCTCCAGAAGCCCCATAAAGAGGGTGAAAATATGACGGATGACAACGGGTACCAGGGGTATAAGGGTCTTGGCCTGATTATGTCCGCGGGATTCACAATGGCTGCTTCAGTCCTGTTTGGTTATTTTGCCGGCAGTTGGCTTGATAAGTATTTTGGGACAAAACCCTGGTTGACATTGATTATGTTTATCCTGGGGACTGCGGCCGGTTTGAAGTCTTTATACAACCTGGCCTTCCCCAAAAAGGAAGGGGACTAACACAGGTTTCATGACCCTAACGGGAAAATATAAAATTCAGCAGACTTATTATTAATAAGAAGATAGATTTTTAAGTTTAAGTGAAGGAGGTGGAAATATTGTCAGCAGAAGGAGGACATCACGGACCAATTGATCCGTTATTCAACCCTGTAATTCCGGGAACCGAATACCACCTGCCTATTTACAATTTTGTAATTACTTCCTGGGTTATTATTTTGATTCTCACTATTACCGCAATCTTAGCGACTAAGAATATGAAGAGATTCCCGAAAGGAATTCAAAACGTTTGGGAATATGCTGTTGAAGGTCTGTTTGGTTTCTACGGCGGCATTATGGGGGAAGAAAGGGCCAGGAAGTACGGGCCATTTCTAACAACCTGTTTCTTGTACATACTGTTGTGTAATTACAGCGGGTTGATTCCCGGCGCGGCGATGATCAAAGGGTTTGTGCCGCCGACAAACAACATTAGTATTACGGCGGGTATGTCTATTATGGTTTTTCTTTCTATTTTTTATTTTGGAATTAGGGCCAAAGGAATCGGCTTTTTCAAGCACTTTTTCCAACCGATGGCGTTCTTGTTTATCCTCAACGTGATTGAAGAGTTGGTACGTCCGGTATCGCTCTCCCTCCGTCTATATGGGAACATATACGGTGAAGAAATGATTATTGGGAAACTAGCAGAAATGGTTCCATTTTTAGTCCCGTTGCCCATGATGGTCTTGGGTGTATTGACGGGGGGAATTCAGGCTTTCGTTTTTACACTTCTAGCTTCCACGTACATAGCTGGAGCTACTGAAGAACATCACTAAATTTATATTTTTGCAATTTTTGAGAAGGGGGGGAAAATTAATGCAATTAGTTAGCGGTTTAATCGCTCTTGGCGCTGCTTTCGCAGTAGGTATCGCTGCTGTTGGCGCCGGTATCGGTCAGGGTATCGCTTCCGGTAAGGCATTTGAAAGTATTGCCCGGCAACCAGAGGTAAGTGGTACAATCAGAACACTTCTTTTCATTGCCTTAGCATTTATGGAAACCTTAACTATCTACGGTTTGTTGATCGCATTTATGTTAGTTGGTAAGATTAGTTAAGAGATTGTTGGTTTTTTCTTATATCAACTAAGGCGATAGAGATCAGGGAAGGTAGAACCTTGGTCTCTTTTCGCCTAAAACAAGCTTTTTGAATTATTGCAGAGAGGGGGTTTTTGGATAGATGGAAGAAATTCTAAAGAGCCTAGGTTTTGAGTTTGGCAAATTTGCCTGGCAGGTAGCAAACTTTCTCGTTCTCCTCTTTCTTTTAAAGAAATTTGCCTACAAACCGATTCTCAATATGCTCGATGAGCGTAAGAAGTCCATCGAGGATGCCATAAATAATGCCGAGACTGCCAAAAATGAAGCTGAAAAAATGAGGAAAGAATACGAAGCCCGTCTCGCCGAAGCTAAGCAGGATGCTCAGGATATCATTGCCAAAGCTACCAAGCTTGGTGAAGAAATAAAAAAAGATATCGTTACAACTGCGCAAAACGAAGCGACAAAAGCTATTCAAAGGGCCCAGGAGGAAATTACCAGAGAGAAAGCTCAGGCTATTGCCGCTCTGCGTGACGAAGTAGCTATCCTGGCTGTTATGGCAGCCGGTAAGATACTCGGCAAAGCCATTACCGCTGCAGACCATGAAAAACTGGTGAAGGACTTTGTGGCAGAGGTAGGGGATCTTAAATGCTAGAGAATGCTGTTGCGCGCAGATATGCCCAAGCTTTTTTCACTATTGCGCAGGAAAACAATTTGGTAGATAAACTTGAGGCAGAACTTAAAATTGTAGTTGATGCAATCAATGACTGTGTGGAACTGAAAAAGGTAATGGACCATCAGCTCGTCTCGCCGGTTGAAAAAAAGGCCATAATAGATAAAGTTTTTTCACAGGAAATTTCAGAAACCGCTATAAACTTCTTGGATGTTATCATTGATAAATATCGCGCTACATATATAACGGCTGTTTATGACGAGTTTGTTTTATGCGCTAACGAATCACGCAATATGGCTGACGCTCAAGTTAAAGCGGCTGTCGAACTAACTGACGCTGACCTCGAAAACTTAAAGGCCAACCTGGCTGCCGCAACCGGAAAAACGATCAGGCTGCAGCCGCAAGTAGACCCCGGCTTAATTGGTGGGGTTGTGGTGCGTATTGGAGACAAGGTCATTGACGGCAGTATAGCCGCTAAGTTAGAAAGACTCAAAGAGAATCTTCTGCAAATTGAAGTTAAGGAGATAGGGGTGAGGAACTAAATGAAATTAAGGCCGGAAGAAATAAGTTCGATAATCAAGCAGCAGATAGAGAAATATCGAACAGAAGTAGAAATCACAGATGTCGGTACAGTTATCCAAGTAGGAGACGGTATCGCCCGGATCTATGGTCTCGAAAAAGCAATGTCCGGTGAATTGCTTGAATTCCCCGGTGGCATATACGGTATGGCCCTCAACCTCGAAGAAGATAACATCGGTTGTGTTATCATGGGTCCCTACACGCAGATTCGTGAAGGTGACACTGTTAAGAGGACAGGCAGAATTGTTGAGGTTCCGGTAGGTGAAGCCATGCTGGGACGGGTTGTTAACTCCCTGGGCCAGCCTATAGACGGTAAAGGTCCTATCAATACCGATAAGTTCCGTTCTGTTGAGAAGAGGGCGGAAGGTGTTATTGAGCGGAAATCAGTTAACCAACCCTTACAGACCGGTTTAAAAGCTATCGACTCCATGGTTCCCATCGGCCGGGGCCAGCGTGAGTTGATTATCGGTGACCGTCAGACAGGTAAAACCGCTATCGCGGTTGATACTATAATCAACCAAAAAGATACAGACGTTATCTGTATTTACGTTGCTGTAGGACAAAAGGCTTCTACTGTAGCCGGTGTAGTGAAGACGCTGGAAGAGCACGGCGCTATGGATTATACCATCATTGTTGCCGCTACCGCATCTGAGCCGGCGCCGATGCTGTTTATCGCACCTTACAGCGGTTGTGCTATGGCTGAGGAATTCCAGTTCCAGGGGAAACACGTGTTGATTATTTATGATGACCTGAGTAAGCAGGCTGCGGCATACAGGGAACTTTCCCTCCTGCTCCGCCGGCCTCCCGGCCGCGAGGCTTTTCCGGGAGATGTTTTCTATCTCCACTCACGGCTGCTTGAGCGGGCTTCTAAGTTAAATGACGAAATGGGCGGCGGCTCAATAACAGCTCTGCCTATTATTGAAACTCAGGCCGGTGACGTTTCCGCTTATATTCCGACAAACGTTATTTCTATTACAGATGGTCAGATATTCCTCGAGTCAGACCTTTTCTATTCCGGTATCAGGCCGGCGATTCACGTTGGTATTTCCGTATCCCGGGTAGGGGGCGCTGCTCAGATTAAGGCTATGAAGCAGGTTGCCGGACGTCTCCGGATTGACCTCGCCCAGTACCGCGAGCTGGCAGCATTTGCCCAGTTTGGTTCTGACCTCGATAAGGCAACCCAGGCCCGTCTGGCTCGTGGTGAGCGGATGATGGAGGTTCTTAAGCAGGGCCAGTATAGGCCGATGCCTGTACAAGATCAGGTAATGGTTATCTTCACCGCTGTTAACGGATATCTTGATGACCTGCCGATTGAGAGACTGGCTAAATTTGAGGAAGATTTCCTGAAGTTTATCCATTCCATCAAACCGGAAATCGGTAAAGAGATTGCCGAAAAAGGCGCCATGAGTGACGGATTGATTGAGCAGCTCAAGGCTGCTGTTCTCGAATTTAAGAAGATGTTCGCGTAGACTGACAGGTCTGGACGCTAGAGACACTGAGTAAAGGTGGTGAGAAATCAACATGGCAACTGCACGGGATTTGCGACGCAGGATCAAGAGTATCAAAAGTACTCAGCAGATTACCAACGCTATGAAAATGGTTGCTGCGGCGAAGCTGCGTAAGGCCCAGGAGCGGGTAATAGCGGCACGGCCCTTCGCTGGAAAAATTGGAGAGGTTTTGGTTCGCCTGATAACCAGCAGTTTAGAGATAATCCACCCGTTGCTGCAGGTCCGTGAGCCAAAAAATGTCTGTTATGTACTAATTTCTGCCGACCGGGGGTTATGTGGCGGTTATAATGCCAACATTCTCCGGATGAATGCCGGATTACTTCATGATAAACCAGGCAGTTTAGTTATCGTAGGCCGGAAGGGGCGGGACTTCTTCCGCCGCCGGGGTTTTGATATTAAATCAGAATTTGTTGGTCTCGGTGATGATATTCCGTTCAGAGTGGCCAAGGAAATCGGCCAAACTCTGGTAGACTATTATGTCAAAGGGATATTTGATGAAGTTTATCTCGTATTTACAGAATTCAAATCTGCTATGACTCAGAAAGCGACCACCATGAAACTGCTGCCTGTTGAACCGCCCAAGGAAGGTGAAAAGGCCGCCCCGGTTGATTACATCTACGAGCCCAATCTTGATGAATTGCTGGCCGAATTATTACCGAAATATATTGAGACCACAATTTACAGGGCGTTGTTAGAATCCAAGGCCAGTGAGCAAGGGGCCAGGATGACGGCCATGAGTTCGGCCACTAACAATGCGTCAGATATAATCGACAGACTGACCCTTTCCCTGAACAGGGCACGGCAGGCTGCAATTACCAAAGAGATTTCGGAAATTGTTGGTGGCGCCAACGCACTAGATTAATGCGATAGGAGGGAAAACGCATAAATGAACGCAGGTAAAGTAGTTCAGGTAATAGGCCCGGCCGTTGACATCGAGTTTGCGCCGGGACAACTGCCAAACATATATAATGCTATTAAAATAACCAGTGCTGACCAAGATGCCATTAAGTCCAGTATTGAGATGGATATTACTTTGGAAGTCGCCCAGCACCTAGGAAATAACCTCGTTCGGACCATAGCCATGAGTACAACTGATGGTTTGGTACGGGGTATGAAGGCTGTTGACACCGGCGGTCCCATTTCCGTCCCGGTAGGTCGTTCAACCCTTGGTAGAATGATCAACGTTATAGGCGAGAGTATTGACCATAAAGGTCCGGTGGAGGCAACTACCATTTATCCTATTCACCGTCCGGCCCCTATTTTTGAAGACCTGGAAACGTCAGCTGAGGTTTTGGAAACAGGAATCAAGGTTGTTGACCTTTTGGCCCCTTATGCCAAGGGTGGTAAGATCGGCCTCTTCGGCGGCGCCGGTGTTGGAAAAACAGTTTTGATTATGGAGCTTATCAGAAACATCGCTTATGAGCACGGCGGTTTCTCCGTTTTTGCCGGTGTTGGTGAGCGGACCCGGGAAGGTAATGACCTTTATCATGAAATGATTGGTTCAGGCGTTATCGAAAAGACTGCCATGGTGTTCGGTCAGATGAACGAGCCGCCGGGCGCCCGTCTCCGGGTTGGTCTGACAGGTTTGACCGTAGCCGAGTTCTTCCGTGACGAAGAAGGCCAGGACGTTCTTCTGTTTATCGACAACATCTTCCGTTTTACCCAGGCCGGGTCCGAGGTTTCCGCGCTGCTGGGCCGGATGCCCTCCGCGGTTGGTTACCAGCCCACGCTGGCCACCGAGATGGGTCAGCTCCAGGAACGGATTACATCAACCAAAAAGGGTTCTATCACATCAGTTCAGGCTATTTACGTGCCTGCTGACGACTTGACTGACCCTGCTCCTGCTACTGCTTTTGCCCACCTCGATGCAACTACGGTTCTATCCCGGGCGATTGTTGAGATCGGTATCTATCCGGCGGTTGACCCGCTCGACTCAACCTCCCGTGTTCTGGACCCCAGGGTTGTTGGAGATGAGCACTATAAAGTAGCCCGGGAAGTTCAGATTGTACTCCAAAGATACAGGGAACTCCAGGATATCATCGCTATTCTTGGGATGGATGAATTATCTGATGATGATAAAATTACTGTGGCCAGGGCCAGGAAGATTCAGAGATTCTTATCCCAGCCGTTCTTTGTGGCTGAGAACTTTACGGGGACCCCCGGCAAATATGTTCCCCTGAAAGAAAGTATCCGCGGTTTTAAAGAAATCATTGATGGTAAGCATGATGCTATCCCCGAGCAGGCCTTCTACATGGTGGGAACCATCGATGAAGTTGTAGCCAGGGCCAAAGAGCTAGAGGGAAGTGAGTAATATGGCTGATAAGAACATCACGGTAGAAATAGTTACACCTGAACGTGTTGTTTTTAGTGAACCGGTAGATTTCGTAGTTGTTCCGGGTGTCGAGGGTTACCTTGGTATCCTGCCTATGCACGCTCCCATAGTTTCCGGTATCAATAACGGGATAATCAAAGTAATTACCGGTGGCGCCCAGACCAAAATTTCTACGAGCGGCGGGTTTCTGGAAGTTAATAACGACAAGGTTGTTATCTTGGCTGAAACAGCTGAACGCGATGATGAAATCGATGTAATAAGAGCCAAAGCCGCGCGTGAACGTGCCGAGCAGAGGTTGGCGAACCGTACCGCAGATATCGATGTTGCCAGGGCTGAGTTGGCCCTGCGCCGGGCCTTGATTCGTTTAAAGGCAGTCGGTCAGGACTAAAAAGGTTTTTTAGAGGGTGTCTCAATTGAAGAGGCGCCCTCTATTTATTTTTTCTGGGAGCAGACATCAGAAGAGTAAAGGAAAACATGGTCTAAGACCATGTTTTTTTAATATGAATAAAAGTGTATATTACTTTTTAATTAGCCGCGGATTCCGCAGGGCGTGCAGAACGTCTGTCTCCGCACTCCGTACTAGCAACTAACCAGCAACTATTTTGGAGGTTTGGCATGCAAAAAGTTTTGTTAGCCTTATCGCTCGTTTTCGTCTCTCTTTTTTTTATTCCCCTGTTTGTTTTGCGCGGTTATTCGGAAACCCCGGGCTTGACTTCTGGGTCCGAACAAACCGTAAGGGTTTTAATTAAGACAAGCGGAAAAATTGTAAATATGCCATTAGAGGAATACCTGGTAGGGGTAGTCGCAGCTGAAATGCCTGCTGACTTCACGCTGGAAGCGTTAAAGGCACAGGCCATAGCGGCCCGGACCTACACTGTTAAGCGTATGTTTAACTATGAGGCCAAACCGAGTGCGGAACATCCCAGCGCTGAGGTATGTACTGACTCGGTACACTGCCAGGCATGGGATAATGATGACACGCTCAGGGAAAAATGGGGCACAATAAAATATACAGTAAATATTAATAAAATAAGAACAGTAGTCCGTGCTACCCAAGGGCAGGTAATTACTTATGGCGGCATTATGATAGACCCGGTGTATCACGGTTCCTGCGGCGGCAAGGGAACTGAAAACTCCGAAGATGTGTGGCCAGGCGAAGTACCGTATCTGAGGAGTGTTGACTGTCTGAATGAATATGGTGGATCAGACCAGATCTGCACGATAGAAGTAAACAAACCGGAGCTGTTGTCCCGGCTAAAAAACGCCGGTCTGGGGTCAGTCCCTGCTGTGGCAGGAAAAGAGCCTCTTCTTTTTCCGGTAAAAAAGAGCGCCCGGGGGAGACTTCAGGAAGTCAAGGTATTTGGTCAAAAAATTACCGGAACCGGTCTGCGGCAGGCCCTGGGGTTAACTTCAACATTCTTAACATGGGAAATTGTCGACGGGAAGATGAGAGTCAGTTCATTTGGTAAAGGCCATGCAGTCGGTCTCTGTCAGCGTGGAGCAAACGGAATGGCCGTGGCTGGCAGCAATTACCGGACAATCATCTCTCATTACTACACCGGTGTAAAAATACAAAAGCTTCGGGATTGATAAAAGGGCTTTTTTACGCATTTATTCATCCCCCCCGCATATATATTTATTAGTAATCGAGGGGGAGGTAAATACATGCAAGAATATATTAGGAAACGTGTGCTCGATATCAGTTCCTACATGCTTGAGTCGAAAGCGACTGTAAGGCAGGCGGCATCCATTTTTGGGGTTAGTAAAAGTACAGTTCATAAAGATATGACTGAACGGCTCCCCAGTGTAAATAAGAAATTGGCTGCCCAAATTAAAGATATCCTGGAATTTAACAAAGCTGAACGCCACCTCAGGGGTGGAGAAGCCACCCGAAAAAAATATCAAGAAATGGTAGAATAAGATAAAAAAAAAGAGGAATTTCCCCTATGCTGTAGAATTTAAAACATAGCGTTTTCTGGGCAATTTTAGACTGCTGCAATTGTTCCATTAGTTGTTTCTATATAGACCGGAAAGGGGAAAACTTAATGTTCGGGTTTGGTGCTGACATCGGAGTAGACTTAGGGACAGCCAGTGTGTTGGTGTTTGTAAAAGGAAAGGGAATTGTTTTAAGAGAACCGTCTGTTGTTGCGATGGATAAAGATACCGGAAAAATAATTGCCCTTGGTGAGGAGGCTCGCCGCATGCTCGGGCGTACCCCCGGAAATATCATTGCTACCCGTCCGCTGCGGGAAGGGGTCATCGCCGATTATGATGTTACTGAAAAGATGCTGCGTTACTTTATAACCAAGGCGTGCGGCCGGAGATTTTTCTTTCGTCCCCGGATAATGGTATGCATTCCTTCAGGGGTTACCGGAGTTGAGGAAAGAGCGGTCCGCCAGGCTGCTCTGCAGGCTGGAGCAAGACAAGCCCACCTTATAGAAGAGCCGTTAGCCGCCGCTCTGGGCGCCGGTCTGGAAATTTCCGAACCGAGCGGCTGTATGGTTGTTGATATTGGCGGGGGAACGACCGATGTGGCCGTGCTTTCCCTGGGCGGTATTGTAGCCAGCGCTTCGCTCAGAGTTGGAGGGGACAAGTTTGATGAGGCAATTGTCAGGTTTATCCGCCGCGAATTTAATTTGATGATTGGAGAAAGAACAGCCGAAGAATTAAAAATAAATATCGGTACAG
This sequence comes from Firmicutes bacterium HGW-Firmicutes-8, assembly GCA_002840165.1. Lineage (GTDB taxonomy): Bacteria > Bacillota > Thermincolia > Thermincolales > UBA2595 > GW-Firmicutes-8. The sequence goes on along the minus strand of PGZN01000002.1, from coordinate 29,955 downwards.
CTTATCCTCAGGGTAAGATAGAAAACGATTCTATGGACATCAGAGGGCGTGACCTCGTCTCGGGATTGCCCAAGACTGTAACGGTGACAAGCCGGCAGACATTTGAAGCGATGCAGGAAACGATTGAAGCTGTAGTAGGGGCAGTCAGGGAAGTTTTGGAAAAGACCCCTCCGGAATTGTCTGCTGATATCATTAATAAAGGGATAGTGCTGACCGGTGGAGGCTCTATCCTTAATGGCCTGGATATCCTGCTCAGTAAGGAAACTTCCCTCCCGGTATATGTCGCCGATGACCCCCTTTCATGTGTAGCCCTTGGCACAGGTAAAGCCCTGTCAATGATCAGTGTACTACCTGACACCAACAAACTCGCCAAAAAAGTAATTTAAATAGCTAGGCGAAGTTTATTTAAATCCGCAAGGAGGTGAATTTATGATAAGAGGTTTATATACTTCCGCTTCCGGCATGATGGCTGAGATGGTCAGAAATGATGTTTCGGCTAACAACCTGGCCAATGTTAACACTACAGGTTACAAAAAAGATGAGGTCCTGTTCATGACCTTCCCGGAGGTCCTGATCCAAAGGGTAAATGACCAGAAGCAAAGCGAAATTAGCCCGCGGCCGGTTATCGGTACTCTGGGCGCCGGCGCCATAGTCGATGAGGTAATCACCTCTCACGAACAGGGGCAGCTTCGCGAAAGCACGAACCCGTTTGATATGGCTATTGCCGGGGAAGGGTTTTTCGTAGTCCAGAATGACAGAGGAACCTTTTATACCAGAAACGGGAGTTTTACTCTAGACAGCCAGGGATATCTTGTTACTACCCAGGGTGATTATGTAATGGGACAGGCCGGTCGAATCAAAATCGGCAGCTCTAACAACGTGTTAGTAGACGCAGCAGGTAATGTATCTGTGGACGGTCAGCAGACAGCTGTAATTAGAATAGTCACTGTTGCTGACAAAGCGGCTTTAACGAAAGCAGGGGATTCATTGTTTACAGGTGGACAGGCCGCCGCAGGGAATGCCGGACAGGTGAAGCAAAAATCCATTGAAGCGTCAAATGTCAATGTTATCACCGAAATGGTTAATATGATTACTATCATGCGAGCCTACGAGGCGAACCAAAAAATGATTCAGGCCCATGACGTGACTCTCGGCCAGGCGATTGAGATAGGGAGGCAGCAGTAGTCGTAAAACAGCTGTGAAGGGTAAAAATTAATATGTGCGGGGCTGGACCGCTGCGCGGAAGCCTCTCTAACCGCCGACCGACTGAGGCGGTAAAGCTGTTTAAATTTCTTTTTTAAACAGCGATAAATAAGGGGGAAGAGCCATGTTACAAGCGTTATGGTCAGCAAGCGCGGGAATGCTTGCTCAACAAACTTCGATGGATACTGTGGCCAACAATATTACTAATATCAATACTCCGGGCTACAAAAAGAACCGGGTGGAATTTCAGGACCTGCTTTACAATAACATCAGGGGACCCGGTCGGCAGACGAGGAACGGGCAGGTTGTAGAGAATGGAATCCAGGTAGGAACCGGGACAAGACCGGCGGCAACTCAAATGCTGCTTGAACAGGGAGGCCTGCAGTTGACTGGGAATCCTACGGATTTTGCCATTACCGGCAATGCCTTTTTTGAGGTATTACTCCCTGACGGGTCCAAGGCTTACACCAGGGACGGATCTTTTAAGATTGACGCCGATGGAGACCTTGTTACGGCGAGTGGTTATTTGGTTAATATAAATGGCACAGAACCGGGGCTCGTAACATTTCCTGAGGGTGCTTCGAAACTTAATATTGATGACAGCGGTATTTTCTATCGGGATAAAGAATTATTAGCCTTGGAAGCCTATACGTTTACATCAGCCAAGGACCTTGGAAAAGCCGAAGACGGTGTATTCATTCCGACCGAGGAATCCGGGGAGCCCATCCTTTTGGCAGACGCCCTGGCTGCCCAGGAAGAAGCCGACGCCGAACTTGAGGTACCTACAGATGAAGAAGGTAATCCCCTGCCGGTGGTCAAAGAAGAAAGACCCAAACCGCAGGTATATTATCAGGTCACTCTTCCCGAAGGTGATACTGGGTATGTTACTGACAGCAGTTTTGAGATTGACGAAAACGGCAGGCTCGTTACGATTGATAAGGGTTACCCCCTAGAGCCTGAAGTATTTGTGGATACATCGGGATCCCCGCTGAAGACAGGTGACACAGTAACTGCTAACAGTGATGGTGTGATTAACATTTCAACAGAAGAAGGCAGGCTTAGTATAGTCCAGTTTGCCAACCCTGCCGGTCTGGAAAAGATAGGTTCCAACCTCTATATTCAAACTGCCAATTCAGGTAATGCTCAGACTGCCGAAGAGTTCTCGGTGGTCCCCGGCAATCTGGAAATGTCGAATGTCCAGGTTGCCGAGGAGATGGTTAATATGATGATTGCTCAGAGAGCTTACGAGTTATGTTCACGTTCAATCAAGACCTCTGATGACATGCTCAGTCAAGCTAACGCGTTACTGCGCCGCTAATGAAAGCAGGTGGTATTTGTGAAGGTTGATGGATTAGGAATGACTCAGGTCATCGGCGCCGTCCCCGACCAGGGGAACAGGGGCTATGTTAAACCGGCTGATGAGCAGTTTAAACAGGTATTGGATAAAGCCCTGGCTTCCAAAGAAGACAAGGATTTAAAGGAGGCCGCCAAACAGTTCGAAGCCCTGTTTATCTACCAGATGTTTCAGAAAATGCGGGAAACGGTTGTCAAAGGCGGGTTATTCGAAGAATCCATGGGTGAGAAGATATTTCAGGGTATGCTGGACCAGGAAGTCAGCCTGAAAGCGGCTGAGAGCAGCAGCCTGGGCTTGGCCCAAATCATTTATGAACAGCTGAAGAAAAAGTAATAAAAAAACCTGAATCTGTATGGTTTTTCCTCCTCCAGCGAATAATAGTACTTGGCTGAAGGAGGTTTCTTTATGAGAAGGCAGAATCACCGGGCGCCGCGTGTTATTTCCGGTATTTTTATCGGGACATTGATGGCTGCCCTGACAGTACTTTTTTTTCAGGCCGCAGAAATCGAAAAGGCCTGGACCAAGTTAGGCCGCACCGGGTCTCCCGTTAGGAGTACAATACTTGCCGGGCACTGGCTGAGAACCGGCCAGGATAGTTCATACAGTCCGGCCTCGCTGGAAGTTGAGAAAAGCAGCCCGGAGGCTGGAACGCGGGCGGTGGAGGTCTTTCAGCCGGAAGCTGCCAGGACGGCTTTTAACCGCCGGGCTGACTGTTTTAACATCATGTACCTGTGGATAGACAATGATGTGTTAAAGGTTATTTCCATTACAAGTTTTAATAAAGCTACAAAGCAGGCCGCCATAGTTGTCATACCCCTGCATACCGTCGTAAATAACAGTACCTCTCTGATTACGGGGAACGGATATATTGCCGGGCCGGGCTTTTATACAGTACAGGACTTATACCGGGAAAAAGGCCAGGAAGCTCTCCGGGCGTTTCTTGAGCAGCGGCTTGATATCGACATCCCCAACCTTATCCATGTAAACCAGACCGCTTTACAGAAGTTAAGTGATATCATGGGGGTCTTGAGTGTTAATGACGGCAAAATAACGATGTTGGAGGCCTTTGAGCAGACAGCGGCAGGACTGCGCACTGATGACCGGAATGTAGTCAGAGCCATAGCTTCCCAGGCCCTCCAACCGGAAATCCTGTTCAAACTGCCCAAACTGTTATGGGTTTTTGCGCATGATATCAGCACAAATTTTTCGACTGAACAGATGTTGGGAGTATTTTACCTCAGCAGGCAGATGGATCTGGCCCATATGGATAAAACAGCCCTGCCGGGGAGTGAATATATAAAAGGAAATTTGAAATACCTATTTGTCCCGGAGCAGACGTGGAAAAACATAATATATGAAATTACACAGTAAAAATACAGGCTTCGGTGAAGCCTGTATTTTTTTGTAGAATTATAAAGGAAATAAATGTCCGCTTCTCGAATTTTAAAACTATCTATTGGCTGAGGAGGGACGTTTATGTCTAGAAAAAAAGTATTAATACTGGGAATCGTGATTATCATGACCATTACCGGGTTTATCCTGGGCCAGGCCGTAAATGCGGTGGCCGGGGGGCCTGGCGGCGAATCTGACCCGCTCGTCACAAAGAGTTACATCGATGGCGAAGTAAGTAAACTGCAGACCCAGATTGACAGCCTTAAAGCAGAAGTTGAGAAGCTAAAATAAGCTGACCGGTTTAGGAAGGCTAAAATAATACGGCGGATGTGATTGTTATGCAGATAAAAAAACGGTATTTATTCGTGCTGCCTTTACTGGTTGGTTTTATAATCGCCCAGGCAGTTATCGCCTCATCCGGACCTCCCGGCAGCAGCAGCAATCCGGTTATTTCCAAAAGCTATGCCGATAAAGTGTTTAAACCTATTCAGGAACAGATCAGTTCACTGCAGGCGGAGGTTGCCCAACTGAAGGCTACCCGTGAACAGCCCAAATTCACAGATGTCCCTTCTACATACTGGGCTTTCAGTGATATTCAGTTGATGACTGAAAAAGGCATTATCACCGGCCTGGGGGGCCAAAAGTTCGGGCCAGACAACCAGGCTCGCCGGTGTGAACTGGCTGTTATGCTCGTTAAAGCCCTTGAACTGCCGACAGTGGGTACGGAAACCGGCTTTATCGATGTCCCTAAGGGGCACTGGGCCGGCGCCCAAATCGCCGCTGCCCAGAAGGCAGGGATTATTTCCGGTTTCCCCGGAGGAAAATTTAAACCGGAAGACTATGTAACAAGAGGCCAGATGGCCATGATGCTGGCGAAGGCGTTTGATTTAAAGAGAATCAACAGAGCCGACGAATTCATAGATGTGCCGATAAGTTACTGGGCTTATGACGCAATTCAGAGATTGGCCGATAACGGGATAAGCATAGGATTTGAAGACAAGACCTTCCGGCCGGCCGCTTTGGTTAGAAGGGCGGAAGCAGCCGTATTCTTAGCGAAGGCCCTTGACCCATCACGCCGGAAATAGCAGAAAGGACAACATAATGCCGGATTTCAGTAGGTTTGACCAGGCCGCTTATGATGAACAAACTAGGCTTCACCGGCTTAAACTGAGAAGAACAAGAAAGGGCCGGTTATTTCTCACTTCATTTTGTATTTTGGTAATCATGGGGGCTTTGATTTATGCTTTTGTTTATGCTGACAGTTTGTGGATCTATATTGCTGACCGGTATTTCAACAACCGGATTAATGCCGCCAGCGCCCAGCAGGGCGGGGGTTGGGACAACCACCGGCTGAACATAATGATAATCGGAGTAGACCAGAGGAATAATGAGCCTTCCCGTTCGGATACACTTATGGTGGCAATGTTAAACTTAAAAGACAAGACAGTTCAGGTTATTTCTATACCCCGCGATACCCGTGTTAAAATTGAAGGATTGGCCAACCCGACCAGGATTAATCATGCTTATGCCAACGGGGGGACCGAACTGGCCAGGAAAACAGCCGGACAGTTGTTGGGAACACCAATCCATAATTACATTGAGACCAATTTCAGCGGGTTTGAAAACATTATTGACTCTCTTGGGGGGGTTGAGGTTGATGTCGAAAAGAGAATGTACTACCCGGCCGAAGACATCAACCTGCGAAAAGGGCCGCAGCGCCTTGATGGGCATGATGCCCTGTCTTATGTGCGGTACAGAAGCGACGGTAAGGGTGACCTGCCGAGGATTGAGCGGCAGCACCGGTTCCTGGGGTTGTTGGCAGTTCAAGTTCTGCAGCCCAAAACTCTTCTTAAACTGCCCGAAATCGCCGGGGAACTGCACAGTAATGTGAAAACAGATATGTCAACAGCCGATCTTCTCGTTTTAATCAGTGAGTTTAAGAATATCAGCCCGGACAATATCAGGTTCTCGGATATCCCGGGTTTACCGCAGTATATTAATGGGGCCAGCTATTATGTTGTGGATGAGGAAGAACTTAAGCTCTACATGGACAAGATATTAACTGATGAAATCCCGGCAGCCGCTCCGGGGATAGTTAATTAAACAGGCAAAGAGGTAAAACGCCGCCTGGAAGGGACCAGAGGTAATGAAAACAGTCGTGATATCCGGGTATTATGGATATGATAATATAGGTGACGAAGCCCTCCTGGCTTCAATAATCAGTGCGTTAAAGTCAGAACTCCCTGACCTGCGCATTGTTGTTTTGTCAGCCCAGCCTGGACAGACACGTTCCCGCTATGGTGTAGAGGCTGTCAGCAGGCTTAATCCCATTTCGATTATTACTGCTTTGAGTAAAGCCGATCTGTTTATCAGCGGCGGGGGCAGCTTACTGCAGGATGTCACCGGGCCGCTTACTATCCCATATTACCTGGGCATCGCAGCTGTGGCCGGGCTGCTCGGCAAACCGGTGATGTTTTACGCCCAAGGCATAGGCCCTGTCAACAGGCCATTTGGCAGGATGCTCGTCAGGCTTATCGCTAATAGGGTAGACATGATTACCCTCAGAGACCCGGCTTCGGCCGATTTGCTGCGGGAAATCGGAGTGACTCAGCCGCCTGTCGAAATCACGGCTGACCCCGTATTTGGGACTGAGCTGGACATTACCGCTGACCCATATGCTGCCTTGGGTATTACCCCGCCGGGGAAACCCGTCGCCGGAATTTTTATCCGCGAATGGCCCGGGCCCGCCGGCTGGAAGAAGGCCGTGGCCGGGATGGCGGACAGCATGTATGACCGGGGATGGGAGGCCATGTTTGTCCCGATGCAGTACCCCGGAGACAACGCCCCCGCTAAAGAAATCGCCGGAATGATGAAAAACAAACCCCATCTCATTGAACAGGGCCTCAACTTTATGCAGGCCGTTGGACTCGTCAGTTCGATGAAAATCGTTGTCGGGATGAGACTGCATGCCTTGATTATTGCCGCTGTGGCCGGGGTGCCGATGGTAGGGCTCAGCTATGACCCCAAGGTTTCGGAATTCCTGGCATCTATCGGTCAGCCGGTTGTTGAAGACTTGGCCTCCGTAACTTCCCTGCGCCTTGTCGGGGAGATTGAGGAGGTGATTGCCAATCTGGATAACATCAGGCAGAAACTCCTCACCGATAAAACAGCCCTCCGCCGGAAAGCCCTCCGCAACAGCCAAATTGCTGCCGACCTCCTCACCGGTAAAACAAAGTAACCGTTGAAATCATCCCAGACAGCAGTATTACCCCCAAAAAACAGGATCCAAACTCGATAAATATAGTAGTTGCAATAAATGGCATTTTATGAAGGGAGGTCCCTGAATTTGAAAATTATATCATCACGAGTGGTGACCGTCCTTGTTATACTGCAGATGATTTTTGTCCCGCCATCTGTTGCAAACGATCAACCTTCTGCCGGTCTCCCCTTTAGGGATATTAAAGGGCACTGGGCTGAGGCTGAAATAGTTGAGATGTATGCCAGAGACGTTATCAAGGGTTACGGGGATGCAAAATATAACCCCAGGAAGCCTGTGACGTTTCTGGAAGCTATCGCTATGTTTAACAAGCTTCTTGGATATGTGCCGTCAAATAGCGATATAGACGAAAGCAGTATAAGCGGAATGTTTAACATCCCGAAATGGGCTGCGGGATATGTAGAATTAGCGCTAAGAAATGAGCTTCTCCACTACAGCGAACTGCAAAAGATTTCACTTCAACAGCCCCTAATCAGGCAGGACGGGGCGGTATTAGCCGTTAGGGCTTTGGGCCTGACCAAACGGGCAGGAAGGATGAAAGAGGCAGTTCTCCCCTTTAACGATGTCTTACAGGTTGACCAGATAACCAAAGCAAGTATTTCAATTGCGGTTGAGAGAAAGATAATGAACGGTTATCCCAACGGTATCTTTCAACCGTCAAGTCCCATTTCCAGAGCGGAAATCGCCGTTTTGCTCAGCAACATTAACGAACAGATTCCCTTTGATGATTCCGGACAGGTTTCCGGTTTAATTAAATCAGTCGACCGGCAAAAAATTGTAATTTCAGAAATTTACGGGGACGGAAAAGACACCGAATTTAGTCTGCCTGCACAGTACATCAGCTACCTAAATAACAGACCCGCCTCTGTTGATGAAATGGCCGAGGGAAATTTCATAACAATTATCAGTAACGATTCTTTGGGTTTGACGGTGATTATTGCCCAGAAGGTTATCCCTGACCTGATAGGCGTGGAACAGGTTGACCCTGCCATGGAACCTGATGATATCCGGGAATGGGTGGAAAAAAGCAAGGCTTCCGAAAATTACTTGTTTAATAAAGCCGGTAATCAATTATATTTGCTGGCTGCCCGTGGGGGGAAAATGACGAGCGGTTTTTTTGTTGACATTACCAAAGTATCCCGCACCGTGGACGAAGAGGGTGTTTATTACAGGGTATGGATTGACCTCACCGACCCTGACCAGAATACTGTATTTATTCCGGTAATTACCTACCCGTTTACCCTCGTTAAGGTTGAACTTCTCCAGGGGGCCCCGGGGACGATTACTTTCGTAGATAAACTGAACCAGATATTAGCTGAAACAAAAATATAGGCCAAAATGTACAAGAAAAAATAAAAAATTCCTCTGCTGACCCCACTAAAGCACAACATATCCTCGAATATCTATGAATACAATGACAGGGACATTACATAAGCTTCACGAAACATTATTATCCGAAAAAAAATCCGGGAAAATGCAGGAAAACATATCCAGCCTGTAGAATAAAATAGGAATGAGTCAAATTATGCAGTTCTAAGTTTCTAAAGGTAATCAGCCTTTAGCTTTATGGGTTCATAATAAGACTACTTGAAGGGGGTGTTGACCGCAACAAGTAATAAACCAGTTTTTAATTAAGCTTCAAAAAAGAGATTAAAGAAAAGTAAAGGGGGATCTTAGGAGAATGAGAAAAATGAAAAGAATGATTGCACTCATAACCGTAGCAATGTTTATCTTCGCATTCGCCGCACCTGGAGTATCTGCCAAGACAAATGATGATGCTGTCAGCAGGCTGAATGCTCTTGGTGTCGTTGTTGGTTATGGCGACGGCGAGTTTAAACCTGAGCAGAACATCACACGTGCTGAGTATGCCGCTATTGTGGTTCAATCTCTCGGCTTAGGTGAAGCTGCTAAGTATGTTACAGGTAACACGAAGTTTTCAGATGTTAAGGCAGACCATTGGGCTTCTGGCGTAATTAACATCGCTGTAAGTCAGGGGATTCTGGCCGGTTATCCGGACGGTACCTTTAAACCCGCACAAAATGTTAGTTACAATGAATCTATTACCATGGTTGTAAGGATGCTGGGATATGCTGACACAATGGAAAATGCAGTATACCCGACTTCCTATGTAGCTAAAGCTGCTGAACTGCAACTTCTTGACAGCATGGTAGTTGCTGACTTTACGGCTCCCGCTACCCGGGGCAATGTATTTATTCTTGCCGATAATGCCCTCGATACTAAGATGTGGGGTTTAGTTACAACTAACAATAAAGGTGAGAAAGTATACGGTGAAATCGGTACATTACTTGTTGAGAAGCAGAAAGTTACCGAAACAGCAGATGGTCTCATTGAAGAAGCCGGTCCTGGTTTTACAGGAACACCAACCGACAAAATCAGCTTTAAAATTGGTACTGCAGCTGTCGAGTACAAGTGGGGATTAACCACTCCTGCTTCCGCCTTCTTTGGTATCCATGCTAAAATTTACTGGAAGGCAGACGGCAATGACAAGAAAGTTGTTGCGATAGCCCCTGCCGGCAAACTTGTATCCGGTAAAATCGATTCAATTACCACTGTTGCCGCAGTTTATGACAAAATTAAAATCTTTGGTCAGGGCGAATTTACCACTGCTACCAGTTTCGATTACTTTGGCCTTCCCGTTGCGGGAATGTATGTAACCCTGTCCCTGAATGACAGTGGCAAGATCGTTTCCATCATCGACAAGAATTACACCGATGCCGATGTTGTCAAGGCAGTAAATACTACTGACAACAAGATTGAGTTCAAGAAGATTTCTGCTCTTGACCTGAAAAACGTTGATGCCAAGAACATGGAAATTATTAAGGGTGGTAAGATTATTTCCCTGGCTGACATCAAGGCCGGAGATGTAGTATCTTACTATAAGAATGGCACTTCTTACTCCATTTATGTTTCTGACGAGGTAGTAACCGGTAAACTGGATTCAGCTGCTACTGTAGGAAGCACCTCGCTCAAACTCGTTATCGACGGTAAGGCAAAATACAGTACAGAAGCAGGTATTTTCTACTCCGATGACGGAGGAGACACCATCAATGCCAGAACTACCAGCGTGTCTACCGTTGGTACCAAGCTTGTAAGCAAGACTGTGACTGCCAAGCTTGATGCCCAAGGTAATCTAGTGCAGGTAATTGCAGGAGCCACCGCTGATGCTAACGCCTCCGATGCATTTATTCGCCAGATTTACAGAGAAGGCGCCAGCGGCAACTACACCAACAAGATTCAAGTTACCAAAATGGATGGTACTGCAGTTGAATACGTAATCGACAATGACGATTATACCTACAGTGATTTTGGTAGTGATCCTATTAACAGTTCTCAGCAAATTGACATCAATGAAGACTCCACACCTGATGTGACACCTATGATGGTAGTTAAACTGACCCTGGACAGCACAGGCAAGGTAGAAAAGATTGCAACAATTAGCAATGGTGCAGTTACTGCTGTTAATAAGGATCAGGATTATATTACAACTGGTGGCGTTCAGAAGTTTGCTGACAGCGACACTAAGATTGTCAAGGTCAAAAAGTATGGCGCCAGCGATGGTGACACTGACTTCGTATACGAAGCTGAAGTTGTAACCTGGTCTGCCGGCGAGTCCTTTGCATTCGATCAACTGGCTGCTGGTAAGACACTCACGGCTTACTACAAGGATGCCAAACTGAAGTATGTTTTCGTCGACAGTAAAGCTGATGTTGCAAGCGGCCTGAAACCGGCTATTCTTACCGGCAAGGCTATAGCAGTTGGCGATGGCAAGTGGGGTATCACTATTATCGAGCCTGGTAAAGCTGCTCTTACTTATGAAGTAACCGCCATTGCATATGATGAGCAGAGTGAGCAATCTGCTCTGGTTAAGAACGATGTTCTTCTGGTTAAGTTCAATACCGCAGGCACCAAGATTACAGATATCCAGGATACTGATACTCCTGTAGTTAACAAGACTGTAACTGATGTTAATGAACTGGCTACAGTTATCGAAGTAAGATGGGGCACTGGTGATACTGAGTACACTGTAATCTCCAAGAATGTCAAAGTCTTCAAGAAGACTACAACAGGCACCGTAGAGGGCAGCCTGAGCGACCTTAGCAACGGCAAGGTTGTTGACTTCTACAACTACCTTGACAAGGATAATAAGGTCAAGTTGGCACCTGCAGATGTAGTCTACGACGCAATTTACATTGAATAGTTTCAATCAGACTTTAAAGGAGCGCCTTAGGGCGCTCCTTTATTTTTCTAGAAAATGTGTAGGAGTGCTGTTGAAAGGAGCGTTGAAATGTTACCAGAAGGATTTTTGTTGTTTACTGTTGAACCAATGATATTAGGAGATAAATTTGTGGAGGAGATTTGATGGGTCGGTCTAAAAAGCAAGCAGTGGATAACGAAACAAATGTTGTTTTGTACTTGCTAATGGCTATTCTCTTTTTGACTCCGTTATTTAGGGGGCTTTTTTTCGATAAGGAGATGTTAATTGCCGGTATTGTCATTACTGGTTTATTTAGTTGGTACATGTGGTCAGGTGGATATAAACGTTTTTTAAATTACCAGTTACAGATTGTTGATTTTGCCCTACTTGGCCTGACGACAGCTTATCTTATTTCTACTGTAGTGGCAGTAAAGATATCTGCCGCGGTTAATATGGATCTGAAAATGGTTATTTTTTTAATGGTTTATATACTGGTTTTAGGTTTGGCGAGCAGTGCAAAAGAAACAAAAAAAATACTCATAGCTATGTATTTTTCCGGTGTAACAGTTGCTTTGGCCGGGTTGGCTGCCTTTGGCGGGGCCGCAATCAAGGGGGGAGTCATAGCAGGCAGAATTGCTTCAACTTTTCAATACCCTAATACTTTGGGAGCATATCTTGCCGTAATAGGGATTCTGGGTTGTTTTTTTACCTTAACGGCTTCTAATAGGAACTCCCTGATTGCGCTCGCTGTCGGTAACCTTTTAGTATTTACGGCTCTTTTCGGTACCGCTTCGAGAGGTACGTTTGTGATTCTGCCGATAACATACTTGACTTTTATACTGCTGCAACATGGCCGAAATAGGCTTTTGGGACTTATTTTCACTCTGATTAATTTTGCTGTAGGAGGTTTAACCGGCTATCTCATTACCGGCGAATTGGGCACGCCCGGGATTTGGGGTTACGTTTTTACAGGAATGATAATAAACGTTTTATTGTATCTTGCACTTGATTGGTTTATTATCAGGCATAGAGTATCTGAGGCCGGGAACAGAAAAGCCATAGCGGCTGCTTTGTTGTTAATATTAGCTGTATTAATTGTGGCCGGTGCTTTTGTTCTTCCTAAGGCTCAAGTTTTAACACGACTGATGGATATCAGTTTTCAGGAAAGGAATGTAGTTGAAAGAGGGTACTTTTACAAGGATGCCATTAAAATAATAAAGGAGTTTCCCCTGTTCGGAACAGGTGGGGGAGGCTGGACGTCCATTTATCAGCAATACCAGAGCTATGGTTATAAAACCTTAGAGATACATAATTTCTATTTGCAGACATGGGTTGAGGCCGGTGTCCTGGGGATTATCTCAATATGCCTAATCTTTTTGGGCGTTTTAAGAAGCTATTACAAAATACGAAAGACTGATGAATCGGAAAATAACGTTTTGGCTGTAACTGTTCTGACTGCAATCATTATTATTGGCTTGCAAAGCGCCATAGACTTTGTCCTGGCAAACGGGGCCATATATATAATGCTGTGGTCACTATTTGGAATACTATCCAGGCTGTCTGGAACAGCAACAGCGCCTCGTCAAAGCACGGTGAAGCAAGACTTTAAACTAAAACTCTTAAAATATTCGCCTGTTATTGTTTCATTATTGGTGGCCGGACTATGTTTTAGCATATTAACCGCACTTATATATAGTGAGAAAGCCATAGAAGCAATGAACAGAAGTGATTTTTTTGCCAGAAAGAAACACCTTGAACAAGCGCTTACCTTTAATCCTCTGGAAGGTTATCACTATGCAAATTTGGCCGTAATGGAGCGCGCATTATTCGAGGAAGAACAGAGTAAGGAACATATTAATACGGCACTGGAGTATATAAACAAAGCAATTAATAGAGACCAAGGTAATCAGGCATTTCGGGCAGAAAAAATAAATATCTTATTATCATTAGAAAAGTTTGATAACGCTGTTCAAGAAGCAGAAGCTGTTGTCGAGCTTGTTCCCTGGAGTCTGGATAGTTATGAGTTGCTGGCATACTGTTATTGGTGGGCAGGGGAGTATCATTTAAAAAACGGGGACAGAGATAAAGCCAAAGCAAATCTAATGAAAACTGTTGAGGTTCCTGAACTGATCGATAACAAAATGAATCAGTTGACAGAGGAAGAAAAGAAATTATGGATTGCTACACCACATTTAACAATTAGTCCCGCAATACAGGAGTATGTAAAGAAAGCCAGGCTATTACTGGAGACAATATCTTAAAAAGATAAGTCAATACAACCCCTCCCCCAGGGAGGGGAATCTTTTTGGAAAATTAATGCATTTCAGGTTTGTATTTTCAGGCAGAAAGTAGCGAAATAAGGAGGAATTCCGGTTCCAAAGTAGAAAATTAACACAGTTACCTAAAAACTGTAACGATATGTACCCCATTTAGGGGAGGACAGATGCCATGTGGCTTACAAACAGTAAATCAAAGTACTCCGTGCTGATAATGCTGGCCGATGTTGCAGTAATCAACTTTAGTATTATCTTAGCCTATCTCATCCGGTTCAAATTTACCCTGCCGGAGTTCAATTTTCAGCCCTACCTGCAGATGTTCTTTTGGATTTCGCTGGGCGGCTTATTTTTCTTTAATCTGTATCACCTTTACTCGGTTTCCCCCCGGACCAGGTGGGATGACCAATTTTATTCAATTATTTTAGCTGTTGCCCTGACCCTGATGTTGAGTATTTCTCTGACGTACATAAGCGCTAACTACTCATTCCCGCGCTCGGTTTTCCTTTTAAGCGGGTTCCTGCAGGTAGTCTTTTTGCTTGGATGGCGCTATTTTTTGTGGAGATTGACTAAAAGGGTTCTGGGTGTACAGAGGGCAGTCATCATTGGGACCCAGGCGGATTCTCTGGAAACAGCCGGCCGCATTAAAGAGTTCTCGGAAAGCCATATCGATATTATCGGATTTATTAATGATGAAGTTGATCAGGAAAAAAGTGGGGATGAGGAATACCCGATTCTAGGCGCCGCAGCTGATTTTGAGTATATCCTGGCCCAGACAGATTGTGATGTTGTGGTTGTTACACCATCCATTGATGCTGCTCTAAAGGAGCAGATTGTGTGCTCTTGTTTCTCAGCAGGCAAAGAGGTATTCCTGATTCCCGATTTGTACGAGGTCCTGGTAATTAAAGCTGATCTCAATATAATTGATGATATTCCTGTCTTCATGGTTAAGGATTACATTGAAGGGAATAATTCTGTAAAACGATTGTTAGATGTGGTAATCGGCGCCTTGGCATTTATTATTACCCTTCCTGTCATGTCTGTGGTAGCTGTGATGGTCAAACTGGATTCACCAGGCCCGGCCATTTATAAGCAGGAAAGAGTGACCAGGGGTGGCAGGGCGTTTACTCTGTACAAGTTTCGCACTATGGTGCAGGACGCCGAAGTGGAAACAGGCCCGGTATTTGCCTTAGAAGAAGACCAGCGCGCCACCAGGGTCGGTCGTATTTTACGGTTATCCAGGCTGGATGAACTCCCCCAATTAATCAATGTAATTAAAGGAGATATGAGCCTGGTTGGACCCAGACCGGAGAGACCGTTCTTTGTGGAGCAGTATTCCAAAGAGATAAACGGCTATGACAACCGGCACCGGATGAAGCCCGGAATAACCGGGATAGCCCAGATTGCCGGGAAGTATAATACGGGGCCGAGGGAGAAGCTGGTTTTTGATCTGCTGTATGCGAAGAGGAATAATATTTTGGTTGATCTGCAGATTCTGCTGCATACTGTGAAGGCGCTGTTTATGAGGGATAAGGCGTCATGAAATACTCCGGAACAAGCCTTGCGGAACTGTGTAATAGGGGCGCCAGGATATTTAAATCCTATGGGTTTAAATATTTTATACAAAGAATCTGGAAGTATTTAAGAAGGCGTGGATGGAGAAGTGTTGCGGCCGGTGAAGACTTAAATACTCAATACCGGAAGTGGTTGGCGAAAACTAAAGGTAAACAGCGGGATGTAAGCCAAATTAATCCAGATGTGGAGACATCCAAAATCAGTATTATTCTGCCGGTAGTAAACCCTGACACCTACAGCCTTCAGAAAGCTATTGAGTCTTTAATAGACCAGACATCACCTTATTGGGACCTATATCTGGTTCATGGTATTTCAAGTGAAGAAAAGGTGATTGAATTACTGAATAAATTGGCTGCAAAAGACAACCGTTTTAATATTATAAGGCATTACGAAGAGCAAGGTCGAACAAAAGCCCTTAATAATTTGATAGCAGAGATCAATACTGAATATTTATTATTCATGAGTCCTGAAGGTGTACTCCATCCCTGGGCTTTGACATTTTTTCAACAAGCCATTAAAGAGGACAGGGGATTAGATTTTCTATATGGGGACGAAGACTCCCTGGATGAAGGTTCCAGGGAGAGGGTTCAACCCTGGTTTAAACCGGAATGGTCTCCTTACTTGCTTCATTCCTTCAATTATGTAGGATACCCTCTGGTTATACGTAAAAATTTGTTTGAACAGGTAGGAGGCTTTCGAGAGGGTTATGAAAACTGTGATACCTACGACTTATTATTGAGAATGACTGACCTTCCGTTAAAGGTGAAAAGGATTCCCGATATTCTTTTCAGCAGGATAATATCCAACAGTATTACTGATCAGCTAACTCTGGAAAAAGCGGTGAATGAGAGCTCTATGGCTGTCAAAGAATCCCTGGCCAGGAAAGGATATACCGCCAGTGTGGAGTACTCGCCCAGTAAAGGGGTTTTCAGCTACCGGGTGTCAATAAATAAGTCGGACAAAATATCTATTATTATACCGACTAAAGACAACGGAGAAGTATTGCAGCGTTGTCTCGAAAGTATCTTGAATAAATCTACCTACTGCAACTATGAGTTGATAATTATAGATAATGGCAGTACCGACAGTTTAACCTTGGATTATCTTGCTTCTTTGGAAAACAAAAAACTCATTCATGTTCTCAGGTACCCAGGTGAGTTTAATTATCCTTTAATTAATAATTTTGGGGCTGCTGGGGCTGCTGGGCGCCATTTGGTGTTTCTAAATGACGATACTGAAATTTTGAGTTCAGATTGGCTGGAAGCCATGCTTGAATTCAGCCAGATGTCCGATGTTGGGGCTGTAGGAGGTTTATTATTATTTCCCAATGAACTTATTCAGCACGCGGGTATAGTTCTTGGAATTAGGGGAAGTGCATCTCATGCCTTTTATAAATGCGAGGAAGGACATGAAGGGTTCTATAGGTTATTAAACTGTGTCAGGAATGTTTCTGCTGTCACAGCTGCCTGCATGATGATAGAAAAGGAGAAGTTTTTGCGAGTGGGTGGTTTTGATGCCAAGTTTAAAGTAGGTATGAATGACGTTGATCTATGCCTGAGGTTGAACCAGCAGGGCTATCAAAATATTTATACACCTCATGTCAGGTTGATGCATTACGAATCTTTGACCAGGGGGGAATATGTAGTTCAAGCTGAATTAGACCTGTTTGTGACCGTCTACAGAGACAAGATTAACTTGGGTGACCCCTACTATCACCCGTATTTAAGTTTGGAACGCAATGATTATTCATTGGCGGTGTAATGATGAAGATATTGGAAGTTATAACATTGGGGGAAATTGGCGGGGCCCAGGCAGTACTGGTGGATTTGGTCAAAGGCTTTTCTTCCGGTGGCTTTGAAGTTGAGATAGATGTGGTTTGCGGCACAGGGGAGTATATTCCTCGCGCCCTTGCAGGCTGGTTTACGGGGGGCTTTATTCAAACTCCTTTTTTAGTTAGGAACATTAGTTTGTTAAATGATATTAAGGCTTTTATGCAACTAAGACAGCTTTGTAAAGAACAAAAATATGACCTGATACATTTCCATAGTTCTAAAGCATCCTGGCTCGGCCGGTTGGCAGCAATTACAGCCGGTATTCCCCGTATCTGTGTTACAATACACGGAGTTTCCTTCCGGCCAGGGATATCTCCAATAGCTCGATTTCTTTACAGGAATATCGAAAAAATCTTATTACCCTTGAGAACCGAGTATATTTTTGTTTCTCCTGTCGATATGGCCGCTATACAGTCTTTGGGAGTGAGAACTGAATATTGCAAGATAATTCCCAACGGGAGGCCTGTTCCTGATAAGCCCGATGAAGGTTTAAGATCCTTGCTGCAGATTAAGGGGGGGTCCCCCCTGGTGTGTCAAATCGGTCGACTATCCGGACAGAAAAACCCGTTGGCCTTTATCAGGGTTGCCCAAAAGGTGCTGCAAGAATTCAGTAATGACAAAATAAAACCCACTTTTGTGATGATAGGGGACGGCCCATTACATGATGAGTGTGAGCAAGCCTTAAGAGACCTGGGTTTAACTAATGATGTTTTACTAATGGGTCCCATTGAGAATGCCAGCCAGTTTTTCTGGGATATCGATGTGGCGGTTTTGACTTCAAACTATGAAGCTTGTCCTTTGGTTGTGATTGAAGCCATGGCTGCCGGTACACCGGTGGTGGCCAGTGATGTTGGTGGAACAGGTGACATTGTAAAACACGGTGAGACCGGCTTTTTGTACACCGAAAACAACGAAGACGAAGCAGCCCAATATATAATCAGGCTCTTAAGGGATAATTCCTTAAGGGAACAAATGGGCAAACAGTCCCTAAAATTTTACCGGAAGGATTTTTCCGTAGAGAGAATGGTAAAAGAATATGCAGGGTATTTTAAGCTAACTTCAAGGCGGAGTCTAAATGCAAACTCAGGGTAATAAGCAAACAAAATTTGATGCTATTGTATGCCTATCACAGATTGACTGGGATTTTCTCTGGCAGCGGACCCAGGAAATAATGAGCCAGTTTGCTGCCATGGGGTATCCTGTTTTGTTTGTGGAGAATACCGGGGTACGAATACCTGGTATTAAAGATGCCCCGAGAATTTGGAATCGTTTGAAAAAGGTATTTTCCCCGGTAAAGGGGAGTCCAACTGAAAGTAACTCTAATATTGAAATACTTAGCCCCTTTGCACTGCCTTTTCCTTACTTGCAAACAGCCGTAAAATTGAATGCTGCTCTGCTGCGCAGTAAAATTTTGCAGTTTAGCAAACAAAGGAATATTCCCCTTAACCGGATTTTGCTTTGGTCATATATGACCACACCGCTGGCTGTTGAACTGGCCAACAGTCTTCCGTGGGCCGGGGTTGTGGTGGATTTGGTGAGTGATCCATGTAAGGTAAGCGGAGCAGAAGAGATAACTGTTTCACATAAAAAGATGCTGCAGTCGGCTGATGTGATATTGTGTGCATCAGTACCGGTTATGAATACAACGAAGCAATATCTAGAAGAAGGCCGGCATCTTAAAGTGCATTTGTTTGAGGATGGTTTTTCGACCCGGTTGATTGATCTGGCAAAACTGGAGTTCAAAGAATTAAACCTGCATGTCCGGGACGCGGCTAAACCGCTGGTGGCGTACATCGGAGGAGTCAATAGCAAAATATGGTGGGATGCTGTCTCAGCTATGGCGCAAGCTTTCCCGGAAGTAAACTTTGTTTTTGTGGGTCCTAAAGAATATGATGAATTACCTTGTGCGGGATTTGGCAAAAATGTCGCTTGGCTTCCTCCTTTTAAGGAGTATTCTCAACTGGGATATTTTTTGAAAAGATGTAGGGCCGGACTAATTCCGTATACCCCCACCCCGTATGTTGCGGAAATGCGACCTGCTAAGATAAATGAGTATATGGTGATGGGATTGCCGATAGTAGCTACGAAGATGCCGGAATTACAGCGATTTAGCGATGAAAACGGTCCGGGCATAGCTTATCTGGCGGATGATGCTGACAGTTTTGTGGCAGTCTTAAAACAAGCGCTTACAGAGGATTGTAAAGAATACCAAAATAAACGGAAAAGGATTACCCAAAACCGTTCGTGGGAGACAGTATGCCGGGAACTTGAAGATAACCTGCAACAGTCAATTTAAAGGAGCAAAAACCAAAAAGATGAATTATCTAAACCAGTTTTATACTTTTATATCAGATACGTTAAAAAGCCGAAAACTAATTTTTGAACTGGCTAAAAAGGATTTTCGGGCGAAATACTTGGGCTCATATCTTGGTATGCTTTGGGCTTTTGTTCAACCAACCATCACTATACTTATATTTTGGTTTGTATTTCAGCTTGGATTTAAGTCGAGGCCGGTTGATAATTTTCCCTTCATACTCTGGCTATTATGTGGTATGGTACCGTGGTTTTTCTTTTCGGAAGCTGTTTCGAATGCTACTAACGCAGTTATAGAAAATAGCTACCTGGTTAAAAAAGTAGTTTTTAGAGTTAGCGTATTACCGATAATTAAAATAATATCGGCACTGTTTATTCACCTGTTTTTTATAATATTTTTGTTCATCATGTTCTTGGTCTACGGCTACAAGCCGAGTATTTATAGCTTTCAAGTAATTTATTACTTATTTGCAACAATAGTCCTAGCACTTGGTATTTCGTGGATAACTTCGTCACTTGTAGTATTTCTTAAAGACATAGGTCAAGTAGTCGGGATGTTATTACAGTTTGGTTTTTGGCTGACACCAATATTTTGGTCACTTAAACTTGTGCCTGAAAAGTATCACATTTTCCTAAAACTCAACCCAATATACTATATAGTTGAAGGATACCGGAATACTTTTATATATCATTCCTGGTTTTGGCAAAGTCCGAGACAAGCCAGTTATTTTTGGATAATCACTTTAGTATTATTTGTTATTGGGGCTCTAATATTTAAAAGACTAAGGCCCCATTTTGCAGATGTTTTATAAGGAGACATTATGGATAAAGATATAGCTATAAAAGCAGAAAATGTTTCAAAAGTATATAAGCTATATGATAAGCCTTTAGACAGACTGAAGGAGTCTATTAATCCATTTGGGAAAAAATATCATAAAGAATTTTATGCACTAAATGATGTATCATTTGAGGTTAAAAAAGGTGAAACTGTAGGCATTATAGGGAAAAACGGCTCAGGTAAGTCAACACTGCTTGAAATAATAACTGGTGTTCTTACACCGACATCCGGTACGATTAATGTAAAAGGTAAGGTTTCTGCTCTCTTGGAGTTAGGTGCAGGATTTAATCCCGAACTTACGGGCATAGAAAATATCTACCTTAATGGAACGATAATGGGATACAGCAAGGACGAAATAGACAAAAGACTTAAGAACATACTTTCTTTTGCAGATATAGGCGAATTTGTCTATCAACCAGTTAAAATGTACTCCAGTGGAATGTTTGTAAGGTTGGCATTCGCTGTAGCAGTTAATGTAGAACCAAATATTTTAATAGTTGATGAGGCATTAGCTGTAGGAGACGGAAAATTCCAGTTAAAGTGTTTTGAACGCATTAAATCTCTTCAAGAAGCAGGAACAACCATTCTCATAGTTTCCCACGATTTGCAATCAATTCGCCAATTCTGTGATTTTGCTTTTTTGATTGATAAGGGAGTTTTATTAGAGATTGGCGCTCCAAATATTATTGTTAATCACTATATAAGGATACTTTTTTCGTCCGAAGATATTGAACTTCCCGAAGTACCAAATAAGAAAAATGAAAACAAAGTTGGGAGTACAGAAGGCAATGAGTTAAAGGAATATCGTTATGGTACCCAAGACGGCATTATTGAATACTTTGAGGTTTTAAACAACGATCTAAAACCGGCAAGAGCGGTAACAACGTGTGACGAAGTGGTTATGCGAATGATTGTAACAGCAAAAAAGCCAATCGAAAAACCTATATATGCAATGACTATTAAAACGATAAAAGGTCTTGAGGTTTATGGTACAAATAGTTATTTTCAAGCAATACCTTTCAATGCATTGAAGTTAGGAGACAGTATAGAAGTTACATTTAGACAACGATTGGCTCTTATGCCTGGGAACTACTATATTTCTTTTGGTTTTGTTGAATTAAACAGTGATAACATTGTTCCTTTAGACCGTCGTTATGATGCTGTTGAAGTTAAGGTATTACCTGAAGGTCATGATCGTAGCTTTGGACTAGCAAATTTGACTAGTGAGATTAACATTAACTATTTCAATAAAAAAGAGTTAGGTGTATGGGATTCCACGAAAGAGGTATATAAATGAAAAAGTTGACAAATTCTTTTAAACTATCCAAGGTAATTGAACCAATTTCTAAGCAAGTACAGTTTGTAACAGAAAATTATATAGTGGACCGAGATTACGAAGGGATTTACGCGGACGTTAGTAACGATGAAGAATTACACCTTTTACATGAAATTAGACAAGGTTCGTGGCAGGATGTAGTGGCCAAGGAATTTGCGTCAAGTTCTCCCTGGCTATATCAAGTCATTGTTGATGGAGGACGAGCGATATTCTTGGATTTGCTTGAAATTCCCCAGGGTGGAACATTTCTGGATGTTGGATCAGGTTGGGGGCAAGTTAGTTTACCTTTAGCCCGGTATGGAGAGGTTATTGCTTTAGACTTAACAGCTAACCGTATTAACATCCTCCAAGCAATAGCCCAACAAGAGCAAATTGACCTATATTATGCTCAAGGCAATTTTATTACTTTTCCGTTCAAGCAAAACTCATTCGAATTGATTATTTTTAATGGTTCTCTAGAATGGATTGGTTTAGGAAGAACAGGTGAACAAAGTATTTTAGATGTTCAATGCGAAGCGCTACGGAAAGCGTCCAAGTTGTTAAAGAAAGGGGGACACATATATATTGGGATTGAAAACAGTTTAGGACTTAAATATTTATTGGGGGCCTATGATGACCATACAGGGCTTTCGTTTATAAGTTTTCTACCCGAAAGGGTAGCCGAACAAAAATATAATACTATAAAACAGTCTGAAAGACTTCCTGCAAAAACATGGAGTCTGGAAGAGTATCGGCAAATGATAAGAAAAGCAGGGCTTAAATTAGAACGAGTTTACTGCTGTTTTCCTGATTACAAGATAATCAGGCAGATGGTAGACATCCGCACAATAAATAAATTTGTATCTGATTATGGGCTTATTGTTTCTGAACACAATGGAACAGATGGTAGTCTTTTGGGCTTTGAAAAAGAATTAGACGCTATTTATCGCCTATTGGGCAAAAATGGTATTGCACAATATTTCTGTCCATCTTACGGAATAATTGCATGTAAATAATGGAGACGATGAGTATGATTATAAAAAAAGCATTAGTTCAAACTGGGATATGTAATCCGCGAGATTTTAGAAATTTAGCCATAAGTTTACAAATTTCCGATGGAATGCGTAACTCTTTTGCCAGTAGTTGTCGTTATTTTGTTTGGTTAAAGGAAAAGATAATTTGCTCAGTTAAACGATTACCAGATAACGGAATTTTCAACTTAGATGATATTATTCAAACGCAAAAATTTTTTATCAAATTTTCTGGTTTTACAGCTCCAGAAATCTTAGGAGTTTATTACGGCGATGATGGCAATGTTTATATTATGGAAGAACCTATTAAATCATTTAGAATGCTAGACGACGCTGTTATTCGCGGAGACTTATTACCTAGGGAGGCTTCCTCAATTTTAGAAAAGCTTTTTCAAGAAGTTGCTACTCAGCCTTCATTAGAACCCGACCCTGCATTACTTAATAAGGAAGTAGACGAATTTTTTGCTGCCGCGGACATTCTTTCTATTCCTGACAAGTATGTTAATTATCTCAAAGATGTTTTGAAAAGAGATTTGGGTAAAATTGCTGGGCCGGTTATACGGACTACTCGTGATTTGATTCCAAGGAACATACTAGTTTCAAATGGGAAACCTGTTATTGTTGATTTCGATCTCAGTCGGCGGACACATTTTTTGTGGATTGATGTTTGCCGAAGTATATATTACTCAAAAGAAGTTGTATGGAACCAAGACTATTTAAAATTTATACCTGAGGGTGTTAACCCAACTTTAATTAATCTCCTTTTTTGGTTAAGCGAGGTACGCTTACAACAACTAATTTCACCCTATGCACAGTTTCTCAAATCTATAGAACCTCGCCGAAACACAGCAATGTATTACTTTCAAAAACTTCTTGGTACTGATGATGGGTCAACAATGACTTCAAGTTTCACCTTAGAAGTTCCATTTGTAAATGATAGGGATATTCCTTTGACTTCAACTAAGAATGTGTTACAACTCTTTTGGACTAAGGATGACATTTTTAAAGAAGAAGACTCAGTAAAGTTATCTTTAATTGATGATGGTGCTTTTCATGAATACAAATTTTCACTTTCATCTATTGCGATTAGTAAATTACGTCTAGATCCCGGTAACAAACCTGCCTTCATGGAAATAAAAAATATAATATTGGATATCGGCGATACCATGTCTGAAGTTATTGAACCGTTGGCTCACTGGTCGGCAGATAATGATTTTTGTGGCTTATTAACGGGACCGGGTGTTGTTAGGTTAACCGGTCAGGAGTTATATAGATTTATTTGCGTGGACCAAGACCCACAGCTTTTATTAAATAGTTTTGTTATCCCAAAAGACTTTCACCAATTAAATTTACGTGTGATAATGCGAGTAGACAAGAAAGCTTCTCTTGATTTGACAAAAATCATGGAATTAGAACTTAAAAGTAAAGAGGAAGAATTGATTGAACAGAACAAAGCGTTATCGGGATTGAAGGGTAAGTTAGCAGAAAAAGAAAAAAAGTTAACCGAACACAGTAAAGAATTATTTAGATTACAAGTAGAATTGGAACAAATACTAAATTCGCGTTCCTGGCGGATTACTGCTCTGTTGCGGTGGATCGGACAAATTCTTCAAAAAGACAATTAAAAGTGTGTATTTAGAAAGGGCGACATTCATTGGATGAAGGTGTAAGTATTATCATCCCCACATGGAAGGGGGGGGATATATTTAAAAAAAACTTGAAAGCTCTGTCTAATCAAAAATACAATGGGGACAAGCAAATTATTATTATCGATTCCGGGTCTACCGATGGAACATGTGAAGCAGCTATAGAAGCTGGGGCAGAACTCAAAAAAATAAACCAAAAAATTTTTCATCATAGCAGAACTAGAAATGAGGCCGTTTCTTTAACGAGATATCCTTATGTAATATTACTAGTCCAGGATGCTATACCTATTTCAGTGGAATGGTTGAATAACCTTGTTAGAGCCATTACTTATTATGATGTTGTGGGTGTATATGGCCAACAGGTACCCCATATTGATGCGGATTTATATGCGAAATTTGAAGTTGATTATCATTCAGAGTACTTAGGACGGGAACCAACGATTCAAGTTATTGATTCTCTCGATGAGTTTAACCGATTATCTTATGATGAAGCGCTACGCAGAGTTAGGTTTGATAATGTTTGTGCAATTTATAAAAGGGACCATTTGGTAAGAACCCCATTTCCTAATGTACCCTTTGGAGAAGATATGGCTTGGGCTATTGAAGCTTTAAAGCAAGGCTATAAGGTAATGTACCAGCCAAATATTAAAGTTCATCATTCTCATAATCGTTCACCCGAATATCGCTTTAGTCGAGCTATTATTGATACTATCGTCTGTTCGGAACTATTAGGAAAAGTAAGAAATGATTTGTCTCATTTAAACGCCGAAGATTTATATATCGTATCTTCTCAGATAAAAAACCTAGTGGATAAAACGTATTTGGATATTCATCAACAATACAGGCGGAGAAAAAAAATTTCAGTTTCAAGAGAATATCATCATAAGTTTCTATCGAGGATGCCTCTTGTAAAACGAATCTTTTGGGCTTTGCATGGAATGTTCAGAAAGATTGACTTTCGCACAGCTTTGGACTTTGGCATGAAGCAGTCTTTCGAAAACCACTTGAGATACATTATAGAAATCATATTAACAAAGTACCCTGAAGCTGATGTAGAAGGACTCTGTTCAGTTATTGACCAAGTTGCGTCAAGTATGCAAGGTGGATTGTTTGGTGAAGTCTATGCAAGCTATAAACTTAAAGGACCAGTTCCTTACGAAATTCAAGAACTGATTTCACCGCACTTACGGGGGGTTTAGTTTGGCTAAAATACTTCTTGCCTGCCACCAGTTTTTCCCAAGGTATTATACGGGAACTGAAATTTTAACTTTAGAAGTCGCTGAAGAGCTAAGGAAGCGGCAATATGAAGTTGCCATAATAACAACTGAGCCGATTTTACCGGGTGACCCAATGCCTGAGCACGCTGTTTTGAGAAAGGATACTTATGAAGGTTTTTCTATTTGGAGATTATTTGTTCCTAATCTTGTAAATCCGGTTGAACGGCTAAATCGCGAATCTGATGAGGAACCGTTAAGAAAACTGTTCGACGAGGTGTTGGACGAGTTCTCACCTGATATTGTTCACTCTTTTCATTTAATGAGGTTGACTTTAACATTTGTTAATTGCGTTAAGGAAAGGGGAATCCCGTTTTTTTTGACAGTGACTGATTTCTGGTTAATCTGTCCAACTTATCAATTGATAAGATATAATGATACTCTTTGCGAAGGACAGGAAGCAAAACAATGCTTTGTCTGTTTAACCGGTGTTTATGCAAAAAGAATGACCAAGGTGCCTTTGAAATTCCGGCTGGCCCAAAAATTCCCCCGGTTGGCTGCCAGGTTTAATCAGTCGGCGTCTGAATGTCAGAAGATACTTGAAGAAAGAGTAATTCGCAATAGAACTATAATGGAATTGGCTAACGGGGTCATGTGGGCAAATAGCTTTATACAGGATATGTTTCACAAAAACGGAATGTCCAATAATAAAGAACAAATTGTCTCTTTTCCTATCCCGAAAAGAGCAAAAGGGCTTATAGATTTACCGCCGGCAAGCTTGGAAGGTCCTCTTAAGGTAGCCTTTATAGGCACATTGAGACATTCAAAAGGACCTCAGGTTCTGCTGGAAGCATGTAAAATCTTGGCCGGAGAGAAATACAACGAAGACTACATTGAGATATATATATGGGGATCAGCTGATAATCAGACGTTTGAAGTTGGATTAAAGAAAAGTGTGGAAACAATCAAGTGGATATATTTTTGCGGAACGTTTCCTCAGGAAAAGTTTCCTGTAGTTTTGCGGGATATTCATGTAGTAGTAATTCCTTCTTTGTGGTATGAGAACACACCGCTTACTGCTATATCCGTATTGGCGGCACACCGCGTTTTAGTTGTTTCCGACCTTGGCGGATTGTCAACAATAATTAATGATGGTGTGAGCGGTTTTGCTTTTCCGGCCGGAGATGCCTATAAGTTAGCGTCAATTTTAATTAAATTATCCAAGGATAGGAAATTAATTAAGACGATTACCGAGGCTGCTCCAAAACCTAACTGTTTAGAAGATTACGTTGACAAAATTCTTGCCCTGTATCATTTAAAAACTACTTAGAAACATTTGAAGAGGGGGTACCGCATGAATTGTACTGTTTTAGGTGGAGGGGGATTCCTGGGTTCACACATATGTGAGGAACTGATTAAAGCTGGATTTAAAGTTAAAGTATTTGAAAGAGACAAATCAAGAAAAGCAAATATCGAACATTTATTAAATAAAATTGACTGGATGGAAGGTGATTTTTGCAACCCGTCAGATATAGAAAAAGCACTAACTGGTACTGATTTGGTATTTCATCTGATTTGCACGACTCTGCCCAAAACATCTAATGATAACCTTGCTCTTGATATTGAAACAAACGTAGTTCCTACATTACGTATGCTTAAGACGGCAAAAAAGGCCAGAGTTAAGAAAGTGATATTTTTTTCTTCCGGGGGGACTGTTTACGGAGTACCTGAACAAGTGCCAATAAAAGAGAGTCATTCAAATGAACCTATTTGTTCTTATGGTATACATAAATTAACAATAGAAAAATATTTACACTTATTTAACCATTTATATGGGTTGGATTATGGGATTTTAAGAATGTCAAATCCATTTGGACCGAGACAATCACCTTATGGAAGCCAAGGGGCTGTACCAGTTTTTATTAATAAAGCTCTAAAAAAAGAACCGATTGAGATTTGGGGTGATGGTTCGGTAGTTCGTGATTATATTTATGTATCAGATGTGGCCAAAGCGGTCTTGGCGCTATTGGAATATAAGGGAGATAAGAAAAGTTTTAATATTGGCAGTTGTGAAGGCCGTTCTTTGTTAGAAGTTATAAAAGTTGTTGAAGCAAAAGTTGGTTACCCACTAGAAGTTGTTTTCCAACCGTCGAGGTCTTTAGATGTCCCGGTGAACATTTTAGATATAAGCAGAGCAAGAAAAGAACTTCTTTGGCAACCGGAAACAAGCTTTTTGGAAGGTGTATCCTTAACTGTCGAGTATCTAAAAAAAGTCCTAAATTAAGAAACAAATATAACTTTACATTCCTATGGAGGAACATTTTATGATAGAAAATAAGGAAAAGCTATTAAATCCTGTTTTTTTATTGGTTTCTGTAATGATTGGTTTCTTGATTGCCATTTTCAATCATAAATACATGCTGGACGATGCATATATTTTACTTAAGTATGCTGATAATTTAGTTAAGCTAGGTGAGTGGACTTTTAATGGACTTGAAAAAAGTAATGGTTCAACTTCTGCTCTTTATGTATTGTTATTGTCTTTAGGTGGGGTTTTTGGACAAAACATCGAAAAATTTTCGGTAATTCTAAATGCCGGTATATGGGCTATATGGGGAGGGCTTACTTATATTTTTTTATATATATTAATTGAAAAACGTTGGTTGGCTTTTTTTGGGGCACTGTCTATTATAACCTTACCGTTTTTTACTTCTGTCTATAGGATGGAAAGCCATTTGGTTTTAGTATTACAAATGGCAGGATTATTATTCTTTATTCAAAAAAGATATAAATTAATGTCATTTTTTATTGGATTGGCTTTCTTGGCTAGACCAGATACTTTAGCACTTGTAGCAATAATTGGAATTTATTTTGTTATTTATAAGAACAAAGAAATTCCTTGGACAAGCATACTAATCTTTGGACTGGTAATTTTGCCTTGGTTGGTATATTCATGGATAAAATTCGGGTCGGTTTTTCCAGATACTTTATCTGTAAAGATTGGACAGAGTCAATCAGGTTTTTGGCCAATCTCATTTTCTCAAGGATTAATCGAACAGGTAAAAGTTATTTACCAACAAGAACCTATAACTCTTTTCTTGTTAATTTTTATTTTACTGCTTGGGATTTACGCAATTACGCATAAGATAATGTTAGGTAACATCAAGATCAAAGCAATACAAGGAATAATGCTTGCATATGTATTAACCTATTTTGTAGCTTATGCTTTCATTTTACGAGTTCCAAATTACCATTGGTATTATACACCAATTGTTTATTATTCCCTTATTATTATTCTTAGTTTGGTTCCATATTTTAATATTTTTGGTAAAGCGACATTTTCTGTTATATTGTTTTCACTAGTAATTATCTTTAGCCAAAATTACTTTTTCAATTTACCACTTCAACTTAAATCGAACAGTAGTGGTCATGTAGAAGACTATAAAGTTATAGGACAATATTTAAAAGATAATACACCTAAAGAAGCAACTGTGGGTGCTACAGAAGTAGGTGTACTTGCTTGGGTCTCGGAGCGACCAATAATAGATTGCCTGGGTTTAAACAATAAAATGCTTGCTGATAAAGTACGTACAAGAGATGTTGGATTTTGGGTAGTTGAAACTGAGCCAGATTATCTTCTATTCAATAAACCAAGCTGGGTATGGCAAAAGGCGACACCACACCAAGAATGGGAAGCAGTGCCTTGGTTTAGGGAAGCCTACCTACAAGTAAAAACTTTTAACTTATTTAGAGGAGAATACATTTTATATAAGAAGCAAAAAAGTCCTAAATTGGCTAGAGAACATCAATCTGATATGCCTACGGTGGCATTTCCTTTAGATTATGAAAAAGATCAATATATTTTAGGGATAGCACAGTCTTGGAAGCAAAAGATTTTAGACTCTAAAGTATTAGAAAAATTGGGCATTAAAGAAACATATAATATAATCAAAGAAAAGACGGAAAACAATAAATATAAAAATTTAAATGGCGATCCAATATTAGAGTTAAGTTTACCACAAGCGAAAAATGTTCTTAAAAAACAATTTTTCTTAAAAGTTGCGATAAAAGCTGACATTCAAGCTAAGCCTCAAATTGGTGAAACAACAGGACAATTATTTATTGCAACAAAAAGATTTCCAAGTTACTTAAATTCTTTGCCGCTAAGTTTTAGAGTTATATTAGACAATAATGTACATCAATATTATATTCCCCTATATCTTAATAAAACGTGGTTAAACCTTGAAGAAATAATTAGTTTAAGGTTAGACCCAATGTCAGATTTAGGTCAATTTGAAATTAAAAGTATTGAGTTAGCTGCCATTAACTAATCATATAGAGTATATTTAAAATCTAAGGAAGAAGTATTATAGAAAAATGAGGGGTAGTGTAAAATAGTTTGTGCTTTTGCCAGAAACCCGGATAGGATATAAAATATTCTTAAGGGGGCAAAAGCATGGGACTATTAACAAAGGA
>PGZN01000076.1 GCA_002840165.1 Firmicutes bacterium HGW-Firmicutes-8 | reverse complement strand
ATAACATCACCAGTTCTGGTTGTATTTAGTTTTATTATACTACCGAACTGCTGTTTGGTCAAGAAAGAAGCAATTCATCCCCCACCTTTAGAGGAAGGGACTTCTTGCTCCGAATTGGTTAAATCCCGTTACCAACTCAGGGGACTCTATCTTTTAGATGAACCCGAAACCGCCCTGTCTCCCAAAAAACAGCTGGAGCTGCTAAAAATATTGAGCGAAACAAGTCAGGCCGGCCATGCGCAGTTCATCATCGTTTCACATTCACCGATCCTTCTCGCTTTACCTGGTGCTTCTATCTACAGTTTTGACTTTATCCCCGTACAGGAAATTAAGTATGAAGAAACTGATTATTACCGGATTTACCGGGACTTTTTGAATAATAGGGGGAAATACATTAGATAGTTGCTAGGTGCTAGTTGCTAGTTGCTAGTCGTGAGGATTCAGTGATAATTTAATGTAACCATTTACGATATCTTTATTGTTGCAACAGATATCGTCTAAGTTTAGGAGGCGATGAAATTGAAGGTCATCAAACCCGAGTCAAAAGGCAAGGTAAGAAAGCTGTTTCACCTTGAACCACATGATACGAAAATAATTGAAAACATAGCTAAGGTCAGAAATGTTTCCGAATCCGAAGTTGTACGTCAGGCTATCAGAGAATTTGGCGTTAAGGAAGGAGCCGTCAAAGACCCTTTTGGCAAGCTGATCGGTTCGGTTAAGGCAGGTAAAAACCAGGCAACTAATCACGACAAGGTGATTTATGAGTAGAACCGTTTCAGTTGATGCAGTAAGCTTTGCTCTGATGGCTGAATTGAAAATCAAGGATTCCTTCAGTTTCGACAGGCATTTCAATATAGCAGGCTTTGCAACCGTAAACTCTCTTTAATAGAGAGCTTGACCTCAAGAGAAAGATATTCTCTTGAGGTCTATGTTTTTTGGAGCGTTACTGTACTTTTATTACCTGCGGGTTCGCGCGGCAGCGCGAACCAACAATTTGGCCTCGTTCCGCCCAATGCAGAACGAGGCATCTCTATTAAGTGAATCATACACCACTAACCACTAATCACTGACCACTCTCCACTCTCCACTAATCCCTAACATTTCATATCCACCCCAAGATATTCTCCTATCACCTTCATTGCACAGAATTCACCGCACATTGTACATTCTTTAAGGTCCGCGGGGTTCTTTTCTTTTCTCACCGTCCTTGCCTTAACAGGGTCTATGGCAAGCTTGAACTGGGCTTCCCAGTCTAAATTCTTCCTTGCTTTGGCCATCGAGGCATCCCATTCCCTGGCTCCGGGGATCCCTTTGACAATATCGGCGGCATGACCGGCAATCCGGGCTGCTATAACCCCGTCCCAGACGTCCTCTTTACTAGGCAGTCCAAGGTGTTCGGCAGGGGTAACATAGCATAGGAAATCTGCCCCGGCCGAAGCTGCTATCGCCCCTCCGATAGCAGAAGTAATATGGTCATAGCCTGGGGCCACATCAGTTACAAGCGGGCCCAGGACATAGAATGGCGCCCCCTTACACAACCGTTTCTGTAACACTATATTAGTTTGAATCTGATCAAGGGGGACATGTCCGGGCCCTTCTACCATTACCTGAACTCCCTTTTCCCAAGCCCTCTCAACAAGTTCGCCTAATACTATTAATTCCTGGACCTGGGCCCGGTCGGTGGCATCCGCCAGGCAGCCCGGCCGAAGACCGTCACCGAGGCTCAATGTTACATCATATTTTAAGGCCAACTCGAGCAGGCGGTCGTATTGTTCAAAAAGCGGGTTCTGCCTCTCATGATGGAGCATCCACCCGGCCAGAAAAGCCCCTCCCCTGCTGACAATATCGGTAATCCTGCCTTCGCGGCGGAGCCTGTCAACAACCTCAAGCGTCACCCCACAGTGGACAGTGATAAAATCCACCCCATCGAGAGCCTGTTTCTCGATAACCCTAAACAAGTCATCAACACTCATATCAATCAGGTTACCATATCTCTCCCTTGATTCTATAATCGCCTGATACACCGGGACCGTCCCTATGCATACCGGGCAGCTGCGGATGATTTCCTGCCGGCAGGTATCAATATCTCCCCCGATGCTCAAATCCATTATCGCATCAGCCCCTGCTTCTAAAGCCGCCCGGAGTTTTACCAGTTCCTTGGCGACTTCGGGAAAGTGCGGCGATGTTCCGATATTGGCATTGACCTTCGTGCTTAAACCAGCCCCTATCCCGGCCGGTTCCAGATTAGCGTGGTTAATATTAGCCGGAATGACAATCGCCCCTTTGGCTAATCCGTCAACAATAAATTCCGGGCTGACCCCTTCTTTTTCAGCCACTATTCTCATCGCCGGTGTAATCTGCCCTGCCCTGGCCTGCAGCATTTGAGTCATCATAGTCCTCCCTCTTCAAGCTGTTAACACGTCAAAAGATGTTACTACTTTGCCTTTTTTATCTTATCGACAAAGGCCCTGGCGGCCCCGGCTATATCTTCAGCGCCGACAACAGCGCTGACAACAGCTGCCCCGTCTGCCCCAGCCTTAATGACAGAGGCCACGTTATGAATCTTTATCCCCCCGATGGCGTATATCGGTAAACCCACAGACTGCCTGATATCCCCCAGAACCAGAAGGCCCCTTGGTGGCCTGGCATCTTTTTTTGTCTCAGTTGGGAAAATTGGTCCTACGCCAATATAACTTGCCCCATGAAGTTCGGCAGCCCGGGCCTCCTCAGGGGTGCCGGCGGAAACTCCTACTATCATTTTGGGACCGACAGTTTTTCTGACCCGTTCCAGAGAAACATCCCGCTGGCCTATATGGACCCCATCAGCTTCAACAGCAGCAGCTAAATCGACCCGGTCGTTAATAATGAAAAGTACTCCTGCCTCGCGTGTAATCTGCCGCAGTTCTCGACCCACTTTTAAGATTTTCGAGGCCGGCCAGTGTTTCTCACGCAGCTGGATAATGCCCGCACCGCCCTTTATACACGCCTTGACAACTTCGGAGTACGGGCGGCCCCGGGAAAATTCCTGACCGGTAACAACATAAAGTCCTCCCCGAGAAGGCATTTTACTTCTCCCCTTCTTCCGCCCTGTCATCTAACAGTCGGTAAATCTCTCCGAAATGGTTGGCCGGTCCCCTGCCCCGGCCAACAGCAAACCCGTACTGCAAAGCATTATGTACAAACTTCTTGGCCCGGCCGACAGCTTCATTAACTCTCAGACCCTGGGCTAAGCCCACGGCCAAGGCTGCCGAAAATGTACACCCAGTGCCATGGGTGTTTTTCGTCGCAATCCAGGTATCCCGGTATTCGTAAAAGTCATTTCCGGCAAGCAGAATATCCACCGCCTCTTTCTGCCTTTCCAGATGCCCGCCTTTGATAACTACATTGGAGATGCCCAGGTTTTGCAGATTTAGAGCGGCAGCTTTCATATCATCAACATTGCGGATTTCACGGCCTGTCAAAATTTCCGCTTCCGGAATGTTCGGTGTTATTACCTTGGCCGCAGGAATTAATATGTTCCGGAAAGCCCACAGGACCCGGTCGGTATGCTCACTCATCAGCAGATCCCCGCTCGTAGCTACCATTACGGGGTCGACAACAATATTGGGGACTGAAAAATCCCGGAGTCTTTCACATACGGTTTCTATATTTTTTACATTAGCCAGCATCCCGGTTTTCACCGCATCTACTATTATGTCTGCCAGCACCGTGTCTATCTGTTTGGCCACAAACTCCGGGGGAACAGCATGAATCCCTGTCACTGCGGTGGTATTTTGAGCAGTAACAGCAGTTACGACCGAAAGCCCGTAGACCTTCATAGCTGCAAATGTTTTCAAATCGGCTTGCAGTCCCGCTCCTCCGCTAGGATCCGACCCGGCAATAGTCATAACTTTTTTCACCAATAGACCCCCTCAAAAAAATACAGGCCCAGTAAAACATAAACCCACCGCCCAGGGTGGGTATAAGCAACTTTAACTTAATTCCACTTCCCTCCCCCGGAATTACCCGGTCAGGTTCCAAGAGTTGACTTCTTAGTCTCTCAGCCGCTCGAAGCAGCACCCCCAGTGGTCCATATCAGGTTTTAATAATTATAGCATTTAATTTGCACCCTTGTAAATATGCCT
Source organism: Firmicutes bacterium HGW-Firmicutes-8 (assembly GCA_002840165.1). Taxonomy (GTDB): domain Bacteria; phylum Bacillota; class Thermincolia; order Thermincolales; family UBA2595; genus GW-Firmicutes-8. Next base: position 4,131 of record PGZN01000076.1, on the reverse strand, counting down.
CGACAAATCCCGCCATAAAATACAAACAAAAAACCGGCCGGTAGGCCGGACTACAATGCGGATACCTGTGAATATTTTTTCTGGGCAACCTCCCGGAGAACTTCCCTGATGTCCTCCACATCAAATGGTTTAATGATGCATTTGATGACCCCGTTTTTATGAGCCCTGTCGATCACATCGTTTTCAGTAAACGCTGTCATGATCACAACATCAAATTTGTATCCCAGTTCTTTAATTTTTTCAAGAGCCTTAGTTCCATCCATAACCGGCATTCTTATATCCATAAAAATCAGATGGGGCCTGATTATCTTCACCATTTCAACAGCTTCCATCCCATTGGATGCCAGATAGGAGATGTGTCCCTCTTCTCTGACAATGGCATCAAGCAGACAGCGTACCCCCGCCTGGTCATCAACAGTTAAAATATGGAGACTTGGATATCTCAAAATGACACCCCCTGACATTTACTGAACTAATTATTCTTCTTGGTTTTTACTGGTTAGTTTTCTCTCTTAATCTTCGACGAATCCACCTCAATCCCTTCAAAAAAACCTAATCTTTTTCCGACAAATACCGAGCATTCTCGCCATAAACGGAGCCTTTCTAATAATTATCGCTATTTTGCAGGATATATACCTGTTTCCCGTCAATTATCGTTGTTTCTACCATTGTTTTGAGTTCAAAAAGTGGACCGTTTAATATAATCAGGTCTGCATCTTTACCTGGTTCAATACTGCCAATCCTGTCAGCCAAGCCGATAATTTCAGCCGCATTGACGGTGACGGCTTTTAGCGCTTCCCTTTCATCCATTCCTGCCCTAACAGCCAGAGCGGCGCTAAGGCTTAGGTAATTAACCGGAATCACCGGGTGGTCTGTCATAATCGCTACTTTAACGCCGGCCCTGCTCAAAATCCCGGCATTCTCATGGGTGCGAAACTGCAGTTCTACTTTTGACCTGTTAGTCAAAGTAGGACCGACAATGGCCGGAATATTTCTCCGAGCCAGCTCGTCAGCTATCTTAAACCCTTCGGTACAGTGTTCAATGACAATTTTAATATTGAATTCATCGGCAATCCGGATGGCTGTCATAATGTCATCCGCCCTATGGGCATGGGCTCTTAAAGGAAGCTCGCCTTTCAAAACGCGGACCAGTATCTCCATTTTTAAATCCCGGTCCGGTAATTTATCGGGGTCGCGAGCCCCCAGGAGCAGTTTTCTCATGTAGCCCTCGGCTTTCACCAGGTTCTCCCGCAGCAGGGCTGCCGTCGCCATTCTGGTCATGGGGCTTTTTTGGCTGCCCCCATATACCCGTTTTGGGTTTTCCCCAAAAGCAACCTTTAGACCTACTGGATTTTTAATGACCATGCGGTCTACAACACTACCAACCGTTTTCATGGCGAGATTCTCTCCGCCGATTACATTTCCGCTGCCAGGTCCTGTCACCACGGTTGTTACCCCACCCTCAAGGGCGTCAGCAAAACCCCGGTCATCAGGGTTAACAGCATCAATTGCACGCAGGTGGGGGGTCACCGGGTCAGTCATTTCATTGATATCATTACCCTCTGTTCTGTATATCTCCTCCATTATCCCGACATGGCAGTGGGCATCTATCAACCCGGGCATGACAATCTTTCCGGTGGCATCGATGACATCAGTTCGTGCAGGGATACTGATTTTCCGACCGACTGCTTTGATTTTTCCCCCATCAACCAAAACTGTACCCTTTTCAATATCAGCCCCCGACATGGTTATAATTTTACCGTTCGTGATAGCCAACATGATTCGACAAAACTCCCCTCTCAATAGATTATCTCTGTAATATTAAGGCCAATAGATTGATTAATTTTTTTAAATCAACCACAGAGATCACAGAGATATCAGTGATTCACTAGAAACAAGAGAGCACAGAGGGTTAGTCTGTCATTCCTCCCCTGTTCAATCCAATACTCAGGTACTTTAGAAAAACTATTATATTATATAAAAATATATTTACTTACAAATATCCCAACAAACCGGTTTCCTTACATACATAAATGTTGTTTTCAGCAATCAATCTAAGTTTACTTCGCGGCTCTATAAAACGCGGAGTTCGCGGAGATAACGGAGGACGCGGAGAAAAATAAATATAAAAACATACTTCCATCCCAGACGTCCCAAATCCCGCTTTCTTACTTACTTATCTTTATTTCCTCGAACTATGTTTCTTATTCTTACCCTCGGTTTTGTCTGATACGGCAGACATCTTTGTTGAGTAAGACAGAATACTCATATGACCTGTATCGTTTTATTATTTTTCTACATATTTCATTTTTAATTAAGGCTTGCTTGGTAAGCAGGAATTTAGTATGGGTTATTGATTTCTCTCTGTGTCCTCTATATTTCGGTCTCTGTGAACTCTGTGTTTTCTTTTTATCTTATTTACCGCTTACTTCGGGTCGATGACGCCGCTCATGCGGATCACTTCCAGGCCCTTTTTCTCAAGGGCTTTGATTACTTGGTTAATACCTACGGAATCACTGGCCATGTGGCCGGCGACGACAACATTGCCGATATTTTGCTGTTTCACTGTTTTGATCGTATCATCAGGCATATGCATAACAACGAGGGTACCCACCCCTGCTTCAAAATATGCCCTGGCCACTTTTTCCCCGCCGCTCGTGCCGCCGGCCATCGCCACAAAGACGCGGCCGGCAAAGTCGTCTTCCTTACCTACCCGGGCTTTAGGTTTGGCCAGAGTCTTTTTATATTCAGGCAGCTTCTCTAAAACCTTGATGACATCTTTTACTGTCGGCTTATCAGCCTTCTTCAGTTCACGGTCAAGGTGTTTTTGGATAAAGGTTTCAGCCAGAATATCAGCCGGTGTATGGATAATTAAAAGCGGCATGTTCAATAGTTGGGCTGCTGAGACTACCCTGTCATAATTTGCTACATGGTGAGCCCGGTCAACTTGTTCCACCCGCTCTGTTAAAGCTTTTTGGGCTTTGTTAATAGGGACCCCGGCCTGCACCATACGTTCAATCTGGTTTCTCATCACATTGTGAAACTCCACCATGGGCAGCCCGCCCTTGGGATGATGCGTAATGACAGCATCAACACCCAATTCGCGGGCCAGAAGAAGTTCACCTACTTCTATATCTACTCCGAAGGCTATTTTTTTAATATTCTTCCCTTCCACAACCACCCCCGAATCAGCCGGGGTCTCGTCAAGTCCGGCAAGTCTCAGAGCAGTTTCTAAAATCTCCTGTGTATTCATCCTGCATCCCGCATTTATAGTCATTGTTTAACCTTTTCGTTCCGGGCAGCCTCAACAAAGGCCTTGAAGAGCAGGCAGGAATACTTATCCTTCTCCACCATACATTCCGGGTGCCACTGAACACCAATAACAAACCTGTGCCCGGGGTGTTCAATCCCTTCAATTATGCCGTCATCGCTGACTGCGCTGATGCTTAACCCCGGCCCTGGGTCCCTCACCGCCTGGTGGTGAAAACTATTGACACGAATAGAATTTTTCTTAAATATTTCACCAAGACTGCTTGATTTTTCTATCAGGACTTTATGGGTCGGGTACCAGCGCGGGGCCGATTGAGAATGCTTTAAAGGCCTCTTTATTTCCAAAGGGATGTGCTGAACCAATGTGCCTCCACAGGCCACATTGAGGACCTGGATTCCCCGGCAGATGCCAAGTATGGGAAGATTCATGCGCAGTGCGGTTTTGACAAGCATCATTTCGAACCTGTCTCTTTCTGGCGTGATTTCTCCCAGACCGGGTAATGGTTCCTCATTGAAATGGGTAGGGTCGACATCTCCTCCCCCGGCTAGGATGAGCCCCTTAATCGCGGCAAAGTAAGGGTTAACCGTTTTGATACTGCCCGCCCCCGGTAAGATTACCGGGACCCCGCCGGCTTTTAAGACAGACTCAATATAAGCGCCGGGAAGATAAAACCGTCCCTCGTCCTCATCATAAGAACATGAAATTCCGATCAGGGGCTGCATACAAATCCTCCTCTCAGTAGTAGCCAAAGAATAAAAGAAGACCTAGCGCAGCGAAGCTGCAATCAATTTTAAAAACAACCGCGGAGAGCGCGGAGATAGTGAGATTCACTGGAAATAAGAGGGCGCGGAGAGTCACTG
>PGZN01000075.1 GCA_002840165.1 Firmicutes bacterium HGW-Firmicutes-8 | reverse complement strand
AGATACTCCTTCAGTTGTCGGTCTTCTTCCCTGATAAGGTCAAATCATCCTTGTCATGATTTCCGGGAAGGTAAAAGCACAAAACTATTTACAGACCCGAGCCAGCCTGTGGGTCGGGCGAAATCTTCGACATATTCTAAGATTACTCAAAAATAAAAACCCGACTTTATGTCGGGTCAAAATTGTTCAATTAATCAATATCATTTTCCAAATAAAATAATCGGTCAATAGAAAACTTTTCCAAATATTTACCGGTGCGATCAAAATATAAAAACAAAATTGCCTTGCGAATCATTAAACATATTTTAATGCTTGGAATAAATTCTCCTCGTTCTAAACGACTATAATAAGATTTTTGAATTCCTATCTGACTTGCTAGTTCTTCTTGAGTAATACCAAGGTTTTTTCGAATGGTTCTTAAATTGTTTTTAAGCAAATATTTATCTTCGTGATTTTTCATTGTCATCAGTCTATGCGGTAACTAAATTATGAAGTTCTCTTTTAGAATCATTATTTAAGTTTGCTGCAGATTGTTCTAGAAAAGTTTTAAAATCAACAACTACATTATTTGAGATTTGTTGGTCTTTTAGAAAATGTAATATTTGATTCGTCACGGAAACTATGTTGTCATCAACATAGACTTCACCACAAAAATGGCATGAGTCAACTGGAACATTTTTAACACAAACTAAGTGGGTTTTAATTCTTCTTTCAATTGTTTGCGTATCCTTTGCTAATTGGTGACCACAAAATACGCATTTCATGATTAATCCTCCCTTATAAACAATTTTATTTGTTGATATCAATTTCATACTACGCATTTCATCTATTTTGAAGGATTCCGGGAAGGGGAGAGCATCCCCAACCCAAAACCTTACTTTTCGAAGTCTTTGACTCTTGTTTTTCCGTCAGATTTGAACTTCTTTACATCAGATACAATGTATCCAGTCTTAACATATACATGAGAGTCACTCTTGTTCAATTCTTTTTCTAAACTCTTTGATAACTTTTGCCGACAAGCCGATCACCTCCTTTATCTCGGCTATGATATGAATTTTGAAATAATACTAACATTAGTCAGGCTAATTATAAAATAAATATACAAATATGTCAACAATAAGGAAACAAATATGTATACCACGACCGGACGTCGAAGACATCGCCTAAACCAGCTAAATGGCTCCACTGAGTTCCGGCCCAACTACCACCGAAGTCATTGTTTGTCACAGTTCTTGCATATACCCGGGCAGGGTATAGTCTTTGTGAACGGTCAAAGTTTGTTTGGGGAATTATTTATATCTTAGTAGGTGTTAATCATGAATCCCACCGAATTAAAAGAAAGAATTAATAACCTTAGCATATGGAAAAAAGGTGACCAGAGGGCGCCGCATAAACCTCTGTTAATCTTATATGCGCTTGGGCAGATGCAAAATAATAAGGCCAGGTTTCTGGCCTATGAAGAAGTAAAGGACCCTATGAAAAATTTGCTTAGGGAGTTTGGACCGTCGAGGCAGTCTTATCATCCGGAGGAACCGTTTGTGCGGCTGACTAAAGATGGGATATGGGCTTTGAATATGGATACTGAATGGGTGCAGATTAATGGACCTTGGCTGTCAAAGCATGAGGTAGCTGGTGGGTTTAATGATGAGGTGTACTCACTATTACATAGTAACGCTAACTTGGTACGGGAAATTGCGGAGATGCTGCTGAATAAGCATTTTCCTGAGACAATCCATGAAGATATACTTGGTGCTGTTGGACTTGATTTTGATTTTCAGATTAATAAATATAGAGATCCAAAGTTCCGGGATAGGATATTGCGTGCATATGAATACAGTTGTGCAGTGTGCGGATTTAATGTCAGGCTGGGGAATAATCTGATTGCGGTAGAAGCTGCTCATATCAAGTGGCATCAAGCGGGAGGGCCGGACAGTGAGGAGAATGGCATAGCTTTGTGTGCTATGCATCATAAACTGTTTGATCGAGGAGTCTTTACCGTAAATGAGTCGAAGGAGTTATTGGTTGCGGAAGAGGCCAATGGCGCCAATGGGTTTCAAGAGTGGTTAATGAGATATCATGGACAGCCGGTCCGGCTGCCGATTCATCCCGACTACCAACCTAAGACTTCATTTATCAATTGGCATATCAGAGAAGTATTCAAAGGGCCTGGGCGGTACCGGGTCAGTTAAAGTAGATATTATTTTGGGGCGTGATTGATATGGCGAAGGTTATTCTTACAGAGGCGCAGCCGGACTCTTCCTGCGGGATTGCCGGTTTTGTGGATGTTGAGACGACGGGGTTTAGTCCTGTTACGGACGAGGTGGTGGAGTTAGCTATTTGTTTATTTGAGTTCAAAAGAGCTACCGGGCAAATAACGCAAATTATAGAGAATTATGTTGGCCTGCGGGAACCCAAAAAATCTATTCCTCCGGCAGCTACCAGAGTTCATGGCCTAAAGACCGCTGATGTTAAGGGTAAAAAGCTGGACTATGGGATTATTGAATCTATGATACATAGAGCGGAATTTCTAGTTGCCCATAATGCTCCCTTTGACTATGGTTTCGTCTCGCGGCTGTTTAAAATTTGTCAGGAGAAACCATGGTTATGCTCTATGCGCGGGATTGGCTGGTACCAAAAAGGTTATCCATCAATGGGGCTGCAGAACCTGCTGAAGTGTCATGGAATCAAACCGGAAAAAGCCCATCGAGCCGGACATGATGTAGAAGCTGCGATTAAGCTGCTTTCCTTGTCTCCGCATGGAAATACGTACTTTCTAGAATTACTTCATAAGCTTCCTCGACGTTAAAAAAAAATCGACCAATATGATGGACTGTAGCGGGAGGAAATACCTGTAAGTTGTCGAAGACTTCCTGAAAAAGGGAGTTTGAAAGCTTGTTTACCTAAAGGTTTGATGTGAATCACGACTAGGGGGCAGGTCTGATGACACTTATTGTTATTATAGCGATATTGGTTATTGCAGGTATCGCGATTAAGTACTTTAAACAGGATTGGTTGATTTCTTATTATGTAAAGTTATCCTCCGAAGAAAAAGAAACTACAGATATGGAATGGATCAGAAATGTCTTCGGGAACCTTTGCTTTGTGATAGCCGGTATCATAATGATTGCGGGTTTTTTTAGCACTAGGGATTCTAAAGTTGTAGTGACTCTGCAGTATATTAGGGTTGAAGGTACTTTTGGTGTAAAGCAGCCAATAAATGAGGTCAAGGACGTTTCATTAAAGGATTCCATACCTAAAGTATTGTATAAGAACAGTGGTTCCGGTTTAGGCAATGTTTTAAAAGGTCAATTTACATTAGAGGGGCTTGGCAAAGGAAGAGTGTATGTTAACACGGATAAACCCCCATTTATTTATATTACAGTTGATAAAAGTTACATTATCATTAATTACAAGGACCCCGGTCGAACTCAAGAACTTTATAAAACAATTAAAGCAAATGTAGATAAATAACTTATTCATTGGTTGAATAAAATTAAGAGGATTTAATATGAATATTGTAAGTCACCTTCGATTGTTGATAACTGTAACAAGTGCCTGGGTCGTATTTGTAATTGTCGGACTGCCTGATTATTATCAGGGGTGGCCGTTTCGCAGGCTGCTGTATTTCTGCATTTTAGTGTATTTTTTAGTTGGGTTTTTGATTTTCCTGATGATGAGAAAATACAAGTCATACCTTTTGGGCCGGGCTTTATGGATGGCTTTTTACATTTCTGTGCCCTTGATGATTTATGATTACATATATGTATATCTAATACGCCAGGAACCTTTCGACCTGCTAAACAGGTTTTGGTATTTGGCGGTTTTCTACATCGTCCCCTGGTTTCAGGCTCCGCTAATATACTTTTTCATGAAGTCAGGCCAGCTCCGTAAGAAGAGTTGGATTATCTTAAGCCTGTTTTCTTTTATCTCGGCTGCATTCTTGTATTATTGGTGGGGCAGATTTGAGAGTGGATTTTTTAATTACATGTCCACTGACCCAGAGACGAATCTGTCCATGCTGCAATCAGCCTTACGCTTGTCCGTTTTTGGGACTTTTATCTCTGTCGGCATTTTATCAATTGTACGTTTATTGAGGCGGCCTCTTTTAGACAGCCGCCGTTGGGGGAGAAAATAATAAAACTAGCAGAAAGAAAAAGTTGTAAGTTGTCGAAGACTTTTCTAATTGACTGCAGTAGAGTAAGACAAGCGAGAGGTTGGAAAATAAATGATTATTGATATAAACATTCGGGTGGAAAAAAATAAGGTTCATATTGATGTGCCTGAGCTAAATTCCGGAACGGAAGTAGAAGGCGCTGTTATGATATTAGGAAAGGACGTTGTAGGAATAGGCATTAACCCTGAGGAAGAAAAAAAATTTCTCATTGAATCACTGGCCGAAATAAGTGAAGAAGAGTTCAGAAAAAATCAAAAGATTACTCCGAAGCAGTTATTTAATTTGAAATTGGAAAAGCTTAGGGAATTGCATGAATACGATAAAATGCACGGGACTCTTAAAGCGTGGGATTTATTTGATAATATCTTTACCTTTGTTTACCCTTTCAGTTTTCAATCTTTTGACCCTGAAATGATAGTTAAGTTCCTAGCTTATTACAGCAGTAAAATAACTCAGGAAAAGCTTAGAAAGGGTTACATGGGTATCTTCATTAATTTATTTTTTGACCAGTACAATTACAATATTTTGATAGACGATATTGATAAGCTTAGTAGTAAAATGCAAGCCCAATTTGAGGAAGTACTTAAAGATTCAAGAAGTTTCTTAAAGGCTAAAACTCTTTTCGTTAATGGAATGAAATTGTTTTAAAAATTTTCAGTGTCAGACCGGTCACTATTTACTCTTTTTTATGAAAATTACCGGGATTTGGGGAATATTAGTTGAAGACGGTTGGCGGGTATTCCGCCTTCATGAGTAAATCGCGCAGAGAGGTGCAGTAATGAAAGACACAGTCATATTAGGTCTTGGCAGCCGGCTGATGATGGATGACGGGATAGGGGTATATGTAGTGGAGCGGCTGCGGGATGAGAACCCTCTGGAAAAATTAACATATATTGTAGGTGAGACAGATATCGATTACTGCCTTGATGCCGTGAGGGATGCGCAGTATCTAGTGATAATTGATGCAGTTAGTTCAGGTACAACTCCGGGTGATGTAACTGCATTTTCGTTAGACAGAGCTCTCGGTGAACCTTTACGGGTCTGGTCAGCCCATAACCTTCACCTGTTTGACCTGCTGCCCCATTTTAGTGACGGTATAAAGGGACTTCTGATCGGCATCGAACCATCTGATACCAGCTTCAATTTAGGTTTGAGCAATATCTTAACGGGCCGGTTTGGTGAGATTACCGGTAAAGTAAAAGATATCATTCAAAAAACCCTAATCTAGTCTGAACGATGAAATTTCGGGAGAAAGCTCAGACCGCAAGGCTGAAGCCCACTTTTTTCAGGGGATGCTACTGATGAGCAGAGCAACATTTTTAGCCGGAGCGAAAAAATCTATACCTATCATGTTGGGCTACACGCCTCTGGGCCTTGCCTTCGGAGTAGTCGCCAGGGAGCAGGGCCTGGCAGTCTGGCAGGCTGCCCTGATGTCATTGACCGCCTTCTCCGGGTCGGGACAGTTTATTGCGGTCGGGATGCTGGGGGCCGGGTTTGGTGTGTCCGCAATACTGCTGACCACCTTTCTCGTAAACCTGCGCTACCTGTTGTTCAGCGCGTCAATGGCCCCTCATGTCGGGAAATTGTCTACTCTGGCTCAGTCAATTGTGGCCTTTGGTATCACTGACGAAACCTTTACTCTAAATATGTCAGGGTTCGACCGGCAGGCCGCCGACCGTGACTTTATCCTGGGAGTCAATATCTGCCCCCATCTGTCATGGATCATCAACTCTGCTTTAGGCGCCGCAGTCGGCAGCATGATTCCTGATATTAACCGGTATGGGGTCAACTTTGCTCTCCCAGCTATGTTTATAGCCCTCCTCGTGATGCAGATAAAGGACCGCATAACCCTGGCTGTCGCTGTTATTTCCGGCCTCATTTCGACCGGGATCGCGCTCCTGACGACTAATGGCAGTCATATAATTGCCGCCACTGTTATTGCGGCTACGATTGGGGTGATTTTATGTCAATGCAGACAAAAATCTACCTCGTAATCCTGGGCATGTGGGCTGCCAATTACCTGCCCCGGATGCTGCCAATGGTAGTCTTAAGCAAACTGAAAATACCCCAGCCGGTTATCTGGTGGTTGGGCTTTGTCCCGGCTGCCGTACTGGGCGCTATCTTAGCTCCTTCTATCCTGATGCCGGACAAAACCCTGTTGATAAGCTGGCATAATAATTATTTAGTTGCCGCAGCGCCGGCTTTATTGGTCGCGGTAAAAACCCACAGCCTCGTATGGACCCTGCTGGCCGGTATGCTCGCGATGGCCCTCCTCCAGTACTAAAAAAAGAACTGCCAATTGTTGTTAGGAACCACGATGGTGGTTCTTTTTTTTGTATAAACCTGTTTTGTTTGGGCAATAATCCTAGATAAACAGTTACCTGCCAACGCAGAAAGGGTGTCAGCGCCGATGATGATAAATAAAGTAGAAATATGTGGAGTTAACACATCGAAACTACCCGTACTAACCAGCAGTGAAATGCGCGTACTATTTGTGGACATGCAGGCAGGTGACAAAGATGCCCGTTCCAAGTTGATAAACGGCAACCTGAGGCTTGTCTTGAGTGTTATTCAGCGGTTTACGAACAGGGGTGAATATGTTGATGACCTGTTTCAAGTGGGCTGTATCGGGCTGATGAAGGCTATTGATAACTTCGACCTGGGCCAGAACGTCAAGTTTTCCACCTACGCGGTGCCGATGATTATCGGTGAGATCCGCCGGTACCTCAGAGATAATAACCCTATCCGGGTTTCCCGCTCCCTGCGGGATGTCGCTTATAAAGCCCTGCAGGTCAGGGACAGCCTCGTTAACAGGTTTTCCAGGGAGCCCTCGATAAATGAAATTGCCAGTGAACTAAAGATGCCGAGGGAGGAAATCGTTTTTGCCCTTGATGCGATTCAGGAACCGGTTTCCCTGTTTGAACCCATCTACCATGACGGGGGGGACCCGATTTTTGTGATGGATCAAATCAGTGATGAAAAGAACCAGGACGGCAACTGGCTGGAAGGAATTGCCGTAAGGGAGGCAATGCGGAAACTGAGTGACCGGGAAAAACATATCCTGTCCCTGAGGTTTTTTGAGGGTAAGACACAGATGGAGGTAGCCGAGGAGATTGGTATATCCCAAGCCCAGGTCTCCCGCCTGGAAAAAGCGGCCTTGAAGCATATGCGCAAATACATGTAGAGAGAGGTAAACTAATGCGGAGAATGGCAACAAAAACGGCTTTAATCATGGTGACCGTCACGGCAGTTGTGACAACTGCGGCACTGTTGACAATAGGTGCAACAGACATCCGGACAGAGGCCCGGACCGGCATCCAAACAGGAGTACAGGCTGCTGGTTTAAAAAGATACGACAGCTCCAACCTGATTAGGTTTCATGTTATTGCCAACAGTGACAGTGAAAGGGACCAGGCTCTTAAAAGAAGGGTCAGGAATGCCGTAGTCCGTCACATGACCCCGGAGTTTGCCAAAGCTGCCAACCTTGCTGAGGCGCGGCTTATTGCAGCTTCACATCTCGAGGAAATTAAGGCTGTGGCCCAAAGTGAAGTTAATACCCAGGGAGAAAATTTCCCAGTCCGGGCAGTCTTGGGTAAATTCAGTTTTCCGGTCAGGAGTTATGGAAACTTAACCCTTCCGGCCGGGGAGTACGAAGCAGTCCGGATTGTTATAGGTAAGGGTCAGGGCGCTAACTGGTGGTGTGTATTATTTCCGCCGTTATGTTTTGTAGACGTTTCAAAGGAAGCAAAAATAAAGGCGGATTCTTCCAGTTCCGTTTCCCTTACACCAGATGAGGAAATAAAAGTAAAATTTAAAATCCTGGAATTACTTGGCTGGTAATAGTAAGCCCCCGAAAACGGGCTTGTTGACAAATAATCGTGGGTCAAGGGGCTGGCTATCCGCATAAGGCGTTCTCTTGTTCTCATTGTGCGCCACTAACCTAAACAATTGACAATTGACAATGGACAATTGACAATTAAAAAACAAATAAAGAACGAATGTGTAAGCGGTAAAATAAAAGGGATGAATTTCGGCAAACAAAAACGGAAGTTTTTGCACCATAAATATCTCCCCGTCTGATATGATTTATCAGACAGGAG
>PGZN01000019.1 GCA_002840165.1 Firmicutes bacterium HGW-Firmicutes-8 | reverse complement strand
TTATGAATCTAGCATAGCTATAGGATTTCTAACATCTTAAAATTTAGTTTTTTTAACAAACTTTCACGAAACAGTAGTACAGAGAAATCATGATTCACTCGAAGCAAGAGAGCCTAGCGCAGCAAAGCTGCAATCAAACATCAAAAAACGAAAAAACAGCCACGGATTACACTGATGAACACGGATAAAAACATACTTACCACCCGGACGTTCCAAATCCCGTTTTCTTACTTACTTACCTTTACTTCCCCGAAATATGTTTCTTGTTGATCCTGTTATCCTGTCCAATATCATTTTCTCCTTTGGTAATAGAATAAAGCAGACAGGATAACAGGATAATCCGATATATAGTACCATACAGAAAAATATGTCGGCAATTAATCTAAGTTTTCCAAGTTACTTCGCACCTATTTAAAACCGCGGAGTTCGCGGAGATAACGGAGCACGCGGAGAAAAAGAAAACTCATGGTTTAAAAGCACTGTTTACAAAGTTTTTTGTTTTATACATATTTCATTTTAATTTTCACCTTTCTTCGGAAGAAGGAATTAGTATGGGTTATTGATTTCTCTCTGTGTTCTCCGTCTTTTCTCTGTGCCCTCCCTCTGTGTCTTCTTTTACCTGGCAGCTGTAGAAAGCATAAAAGGAACCCGATCTCTCGGGTTCCTTTTGCTTAAACTTCAACTCATTAGTTGATCATGAATAACGCTTTGGAAGCAATTGTGGCCAAGACTGACAGCGGTTCCGGATAGACACCGAGGAATACGGTGATGCCCATTGTCAGCAGCAGGGTTGCTTTTGCTCCCACTGGTACTACTATCGGGGTATTATCAGTCGGGTCAGCCATATACATGACTTTGGCAACCGAAAGATAGTAGTAAACTGACGCCATACTCATAACCAGACCAACAATTACTAACCAGAGGTATCCTTGACTGACGATTGACGAGAACAGGAAAATCTTCCCGGCGAATCCTGCCAGAGGCGGAATACCGGCCATCGACAGGAGGCAGACCAACAGCACGGCGGCCATCAGCGGTGAACGCTGGGCCAGTCCGGCGTAGTCCTTAATCTCGTCACTGCCTGTATTTGATGAGAAATTCATGACGACTGTAAAAGCGCCGACAGTTGCAAATACATACAGCATCAGATAGAACGCCACACCCTTGATGCCTGCTGCATCTGCTGCCACAACCCCGGTCATAATATAACCGGCTTGGGCAATACTTGAATAAGCAAGCATCCTCTTAATATTAGTCTGCGGGATAGCTACGAGGTTACCGACAATAATGGTGAGGGCAGCCAAGGCGGCAAACAGCACTTTCCACTCAGCTTGATAATCAGGGAATGCTATCAGGAAGAACCTGATTAAGGCAGCAAAGGCAGCTGCTTTAGAACCAACAGCCAGAAATGCGGTTACAGGTGTGGGCGCCCCTTCATAAACATCAGGGGACCACATTTGGAAAGGCACTGCCGAAATCTTGAATCCAAAACCCGCTACCAGGAATACAAGCCCGACTATTAGAGCAGGCTGCATCCCACCACCGGCGGTAATCAAAGCGGCTACATCCTGGACAATAACAGTCCCGGTCATCCCATAGATGAGACTTAAACCGTAAAGCAGAACTGCGGAGGACATCGCGCCCAGAATCAGGTATTTAACACCTGCTTCAGCTGACTTGCTGTCCCCTTTCTTGAATCCGGCCAGGATATAAAAGGTGATCGTCATCGTTTCCAGACCAAGGTAAAGTGTGATGAAATCCCCTGCCGAGGACAGAACCATCATGCCTAGGGTAGCAAAAACCATCATCACAAAAAATTCACCGTAGTTGGCCCCTATCTTCTTCACATACAGGGTCGCAGCCAAGGTAACCAAGATTCCGGCCGCCAGGAATATCTGCTTGAAAAAGATTGAGAAGTCATCAACTATATACATTCCGCCAAACAGTTTGGTGTTAGTACCGTAAAAAGCGAAGGTCAGGAAAAAGATGCCGGTCAGGCCTATTGTCACCAGGTAACCTAAACCGTACCTTTGTTCCTTCGGAACAAGCAGACCGATGATTAATACACCGATGGCCAGAAGGGCAGTAGCAATTTCAATTGCCATTAAAGAGTAGTTTGCATCCATTAGATGTTCCCTCCAATCTGGGTAGCGGCCTGTATAAACTTAGCGGCGATCGGCTCAATCCCGGAATTGACCATATCCATGAGCAGGGAGGGGAATACTCCAAAGAGCACAATGATAAAGATAAGTGAGACAACAGGAATCCAATATGAACCATGGATATCTTTAACGTGGTCCCACTCTTCCTTACGTGGTCCGAAGAGAACATTGGCAACCATCCTGAGAACATAGACCGCGCCCAGGACCACACCGGTCAGAGCGATAATCGCCAGTACGTGGATTAACTGCGAACTGGTTTTAAAGGCTCCAATGAAGGTAGTAAATTCAGGAACAAAACTTACCAGACCGGGAAGGCCGGCCGAAGCCAGGGCGGCAATAACAAATCCTGTTGCGGCTACCGGCATCTGATGGGCTAAACCACCCAAGTCAGGAATATACCTGGTTTTGGTTGCGGCGTAAATGTAACCTACCATGGAGAAGAATAAGGCTGACATAACACCATGGGCAAACATGTTGGCTACAGCGCCGTTTAACCCGATCAGGTTTAAGGTGGCCACCCCAATCAGCACAAATCCCATGTGGCTGACACTGGAGTAACCGACAACATACTTCATATCCTTCTGAGCCAAACAGATCAGGGCGGCATAAACCACGTTGGCCACAGCCAAAATAGCTATTACCGGCGCCCAGGCTATTGCTCCCATGGGAAGGACGAACAGGCCAACTCTAATCAAACCATAGCCACCAATCTTTTTCAACACGCCGGCGTGAATCATTGATACTGAAGTAGGCGCTCCGGCGTATCCGTCTGGCGACCAGGAGTGGAACGGGAACATAGACAGCAGGGTTGTAAACCCGAAGGCCATCATTCCGAAGGCGATAATCTGGAATCTTTCGGAGAATTTGACCATGGCCAGTTCGGCGATATCGAAGGTCGCCGCGCCGCCGCGCAGACCCTTGGCCTCCATATACATCCAAATCATTGCAGCCAGCAGGAACGCGCTTCCGATTAAGAGGAAAATGGTCAGCTTCATCCCGGCATACTCTTTGGTTACAGCCTTTGTCTTGCTGCCGCTGCCCCAGATAATAACCATGATATAGATGGGGATTACCACTACTTCGTAGAACAGGAAGAAGATAAACAGGTCGCGGGCGACAAATGTCCCCATAACCCCGGCGATCAGGATGAGGAGAAGAATATAATATTCTTTGCCGCGCTTCTCTACACTCCAGGAGCGGGAAAATACCGCATTGAACCCGATGATGTTGGTTAACAGCAGCATTGGCAGGCTGAACCCGTCAACTCCCAGAGAGTAGTTTACATTAAGGTCTGACACCCAGGGGATGAATTCGGTGAACTGCATCCCGCCGGTGGCCAGGTGCTGGGTGTAATAGAGGTAATAGACAATAACTGTGAGGGCCAAAGAGATGAAGGTAGTGATTCCGGCCACTGACTTAACAATTTTTGATTCCTCTTTAGGAATAAAGACACTAATCAGCGCGCCGAGGATTGGTGATAAAAGAATAACACTCAATATTGGAAAATCCATTACCTTACACCTCCTAACATCGAACTGGCTGAACTGGTCCCGGTCATCGCCATGATAACCACGAGGATGACAACACCGGCGAACAGAACGAGTGCATAATGCTGGAGCTTACCGGTCTGAGCCCGTCTAAGGATACTACCCAAACCTTGGGTACTCTTCCCTACTCCATCGACAATCCCGTCCACAATCGTGATGTCAACCCACCACAGGAACCTGCCGAGTCCGTCAAGGACGTTGTGGATCAGCCATAAGTAGATTTCATCAATATAATATTTGTTGTAGAGCAGGGTGTAAATACCCTTGTATTTTTCGGCGAGTGCTTCGTGTGAGATAGATTTCTTCAGGTAGATTGTGATTGCCGTAAAGATACCTATACAGGCCACAATTACCGACCCAAACATAATAAAATAGTTGGGGGCTTCGTGTTCAAAGTGCCCCAGCCTGACATAGTATCCGAATGGGTGCTCAAGCCACGGCATCCCGACCAAACCGCCGACAATCGATAGTGCAGCTAAAACAAAGAGAGCTATCAGCATCGAAAACGGGGCTTCATGCGGGTGGGCGTGCTCATCACGCAGCTCCCCATGGAAGCAGATAAAGAACATCCGGAACATATAGAAGGCGGTTAGCCCGGCGGTGATTACAGCCATGATAAACAATACAAGGTATATAGGCTGATGGCCGTGGGCAAACATATTATATGTTACCAGCAGGATTTCGTCCTTGCTCCAGAACCCGGCAAACGGCGGGATACCGGCGATGGCCAGGCAGCCGATGAGGAATGTCCAGTAAGTTACCGGCATGTATTTCTTCAGTCCGCCGTATTTCCAGATATTCAGCTCGTTATGCATGCCGTGCAGGACACAGCCAGCGCCAAGGAACATGAGGGCTTTAAAGAAGGCGTGGGTCATCAGGTGGAACATACTGGCTGTCAGACTTCCACAGCCTAAGGCCAGCATCATGTAACCGAGCTGGCTGACTGTGGAATAAGCCAGAATCTTTTTCATTTCCACCTGGGTGACGGCAATTGTGGCCGCAAACAGGGCCGTAAAGGCGCCGATACAGGCTACAAAAGTCATCGCCGCAGGTACTGTCTGAAAGAGAATCAAAGACCGTCCTACCAGGTATACGCCGGCGACAACCATCGTAGCCGCATGGATCAGCGCACTGACCGGGGTAGGACCTTCCATGGCATCAGGCAGCCAGACATGAAGCGGGAACTGGCCTGACTTACCAATCGGACCTAAGAACAGGATTATTGCTATGACCGTCAAACCGCTGGCAGTCAAGCCATACTGAGTAAAGTTGGGTATCATTTCACCCAGTTTCACCAAATCGAGGGTCCCGAAATTAATCTGCAGGAGGAGGAGGCCCAGCAGGAGGCCGAAATCACCGGTCCGGGTGGTGATAAAAGCCTTCTTGGCCGCTTCACGGGCAGAGTATTTAAAGAACCAGAACCCTATCAACAGATAAGAACATAAACCTACAAGCTCCCAGAACACGAACATCTGCAGCAGGTTGGGAGCAATAACCAGTCCGAGCATAGACATGGCAAACAGGGACAGATAAGCGAAGAAACGGGAGAATCCTACATCACCGTGCATATAACCTAAAGAATAAATCTGTACAAGTGATGCCACGAGTGTTACAACAAATAACATCATGGCTGAAGTAGGATCGATTTGGGTCCCCATTTCTATCGTTAATCCGCTCATGCTAAACCAGGTAAACGTATGCTTCAGCGGTTCTTCAATAAACCTCTCGGCGTCTAAGAATACCCCTATACCGATTTGAATAGCCAGTACAAATGAAGTTAACATACACGTAATCGCCACAAATGCACTGACCTTTGGCAGTGGCTTGAATACTAAGGCTATGAGCACAAATGCCATAAACGGTAGGAAGGGTATCAACCAAGCGTTTTCAAGAGCAAAATTAACCATCTTGTTCTTCGCACCTACCTTCGTTAGTAGAAACTACCATTTTAACCAATCAAAATCTTCAACATTGACCGACATGCGGTCACGGTAAATCGCGACAATCAGAGCCAGACCGACTGCCACCTCAGCAGCAGCAACAGCCACAACAAAGATTGCAAATACCTGGCCGGTCAGGTCGCCCGTGGTGGCATATCTTGAGAATGCGACAAGGTTGATATTGACGGAGTTTAACATAATCTCAAGGCCCATTAAGATTGCAATAACGTTTCTTTTGGCCAGGGCGCCAAAAAGACCTATACAGAAAAGAGTACCGCTGAAAATCAAGAAGTGTTCTAAACCGATGTTTCCCATCATGAGGTCTTCTTCACCCCTTTCGCAATGATTACTGCCCCTAGCAGGGCAACAAGCAATAGAATCGCTGCCACTTCAAAGGGAACCATAAACTTCCCTAACATCAAGTCCGCGATTTGACCAACAGTATCTTGGGGCGGCTCGGCTGTACTCTTAAGCCAATTAGTATTCCAAACCATAAAGGCATTAATGACAACGAGCGCCAGGGAAACCAGACCTGCCACAGCCGTATGTTTGGCAAATAGGTTGGTCTGTTTCATGTTTCCCCTCTGAGTCAGCATGATACCGAAAACAAGGAAGATAGCGATGGCGCCGGCATAAACCAGAATCTGTACCGCTGCCATGAAGTCAGCCTGCAGCATAACATACATTGCCGCTACCCCGATGAATGTCAATACCATAAAAAGGGCACTGTGAAATATATTCTTGTTCATGACCATTAATAACGCTGACCCTAATGTGAATATGGCTAAAATCCAGAACATAAAATTCATTTACCTATTTCACCCCTTAACTAGCCTGCGCCGTTTCTTCTTCTTTTTCGGGTTTAGCCGTTTCTTCTTCTTTTTCGGGCTTAGCCGGTTTTTCATCTTCCGGAGAAGGTACATAACTGTTGAATAAGTCAAGATTCACATCTTCCCGGAAAAACTTTGCCCTTTCGAAATTGTGGTTCCAAAGAAGGGCTTTGGTAGGACAGGCTTCTACACAAAAGCCGCAGTAGAGACATCTTTCAGCCATCATTTTATAACCGGTTAACTTTTTCTTGTTGTTCTCGTCCTTTTCTGATTCGATTTTGATTACATTGTTGGGACACGCATTGGAGCACAGCCCGCAAGCAATGCACTTTGGCACCCTTAATGAAAAGGAGCCTTTAAACCGCTCAGGTAATACCGGACGTTCTTCGGGGTACTGTTGAGTTATCTTTTTCTCAAAAAGGTGTCCAAAAGTAATACCGAGTCCTTTTATTAGTCCTTGTCCAAACACTTTATCACCACCCTAATTCGTTATCATGCGGTATACGTAAATTCCAATCCCTGTAACCATTATGTTAGCGATAGAAACAGGGATCAGGAACTTCCAACCGAAATGCATTAAGTGGTCAATCCGAATTCTGGGGAAAGTCCAACGTACCCACATAAACATGAAAATCATACAGTAAACCTTAATCATAAACCAAAGGAACGGTGGTAAAAAGGTTAAACCAAAGGGTGCATTCCAACCACCTAAGAACATGATGGTAGCTATAGAAGCAACAGCCACTAAATTACCATACTCGGCAATAAAAAATATCGCCCAGCGAATCCCGGAGTACTCTGTAAAGTAACCGGCAACCAGTTCTTGCTCACCTTCGGCTAAATCGAAGGGTCCCCTGTTAGTTTCAGCAATGGTGGCTACAAAATAAATAATGAACGCAATCGCTTGAGGGATTACAAACCACATATTCTGCTGGGCTTCAACAATATCAGTCAACCTTAAGGATCCTGCCATCATAACTACACCCAGTAGTGAGAACGCCATAGGTATTTCATAACTGATCATCTGGGCTACTGTCCGCATTCCACCGATAAATGAATACTTGTTATTAGAGGATATACCGGCCATCAATAATGATAAGGTGGCTGTGGAACCAATGGCTATGAAGTAAAATATACCAATATTGAGGTCTTCAAGAACCATTCCTTTAGCAAATGGAATAACGGCAAAAGCACAAATTGTTGTAACAAAGGCACAAATACTTGCAATTTTGTAAATCGGTTTGTCTGCCGCAGCAGGAATAATATCTTCCTTACCCAACACTTTTACAATATCAACTGGGAATTGTAAGAAACCAGCCGGACCGAGACGGTTTGGGCCCCTACGCATTTGGAAAAAGGCGCCAAGTTTACGTTCCATCCATACTAGAATTATCAAGTTAACCAGTATGAAAAGAATTGCAACTAATGCCCAAACAGCAGTCGCTATTAGCTCAGAAGCTGTGACAGACAATCCCATACCGTTCATCAGCCAATCTTGTAAAGCGCCAGCTATTTTAATAAAAATATCCATGCTTCTTCTCCCCTATAAACCCATTTTTTTGTCTTACCATACACTAACGGTCAACCTCGCCCAGCACGATATCAATAGACGCCAGAGTTACTACCGCATCCATAAGGTGCTGCCCCTTAGCGACTATCGGGAAGAATCCCAAACTAACAAAACAGGGTGAGTAAATTCTGGTACGGTAAGGTTTTGTTGAACCGTCACTGACGATATGAAATCCAAGGTGTCCCTTGGAGTTTTCAATGCAATGGAAGGCTTCACCAACCGGCGGCTTAATTACCTTGGGAACCTTAGCCATAATAGGACCTTCTGGAATATCCTTGATGGCTTGCTTAATAATATTGACACTCTGTCTCATTTCCTTAATCCTGACAACAAATCTGTCAAAGGTATCGCCTTGTTCCCCTAGCGGTACATCAAACTTAAACCGGTCATAAATCCCATAAGGTTCATCTCTTCGCAGGTCGTGGTCAACTCCTGATGCCCTTAAGTTTGGTCCACTGAAGCCAATATCCAGAGCCATTTCCCTAGTGACGATGCCAACATTCTTGACTCTGGCCTGAAATATCTCGTTCCCAGTAATCAGTCCGTCATACTCATCGAGACTTGCAGGCATGTCATCCAACAGTTTCTGAAGTTGACTGAACCAATTTTCGTCCACATCTGCAGCTACACCGCCAATTCTCATGTAGTTAGGCATCATTCTCTGGCCCGAAGCCGCTTCGATAAGGTCAAGTGCCCGATCCCTGTCACGGAATGCATACATAAAGCCAGTAAATCCAGCGATGTCTAATGAAAATGAGGCAACATAAATGGTATGACTAGCAATACGCTGCAACTCAGACATGATAACTCTAAGATACTGGGCCCTTTCAGGGATCTCTTCAGTTATACCCATCAACTTCTCCACGGTCATTACATAGGCCAGTTCATTCATCATTCCCGAACAGTAATCCAGCCTGCCGTTATAAGGAATGAACTGAGTATAAGTACGGGCTTCCGCAAGTTTTTCCAATCCGCGGTGCAGATAACCCGTATGGTTGACAACCTTGGTAATATATTCTCCATCAAGGTTCAACACACAACGGAAAACGCCGTGGGTACTGGGGTGTTGAGGTCCCATGTTGAGGGTTAGTTCTTGTGTTTTTAACATTATTTCTACACCTCTACAATCCCAAAATTAAAGCCGACAACTACTATTTTTATGCTTGTAGTTTGAAATCTTTGCGTAATGGATGACCGACCCAATCATCAGCTAATAAAATCCTCTTAAGGTTGGGGTGTCCGGTAAAAATAATCCCCATTAGGTCATATGCTTCTCTTTCCTGAACATTTGCGGCCGTCCATACTGAGGTTATAGATTGAACTTCAGGTTTTGCCTTATCTAATTCAACCTTAACAGTTAACTTGTGATAGTACGAAATTGAGTTAAGATGATATACAACTGTGAAATTTTCGGGGTAATCTACTGAACTCAAATTCATTAAAGCCTTAAAATCGTACTTAGGGTTATCTCTAAGTTCTTTCATAACCCCTACTATTTTTTCAGGCTTAACCTTTATCGACTGGTTAGTATTGTCTTCAAAAATCTCAGCGCAATTGCCAAGCTTCTGATTCAGTTCGCCCACCAGAGCTTCACGGTCTACAATCTTATCCATGCATTTTCAACCTCTCAATTTTTTTGGGATTAGCAATTTTTTGTCTTAGTTGTAGGAATCCATAAAATAAAGCTTCCGGCCTGGGTGGGCATCCAGGAACGTAAACATCTACCGGCAAAAAGGTATCTGCTCCCAGTACAACATTGTACGAGTCAGTAAACGGTCCGCCGCTTATCGCGCAGCTTCCCATGGCCAAAACATATTTCGGTTCAGCCATTTGTTCGTAAAGACGGGCAACGAGAGGCTGCATCTTTTTGGTGATGGTTCCGGCCACAATCATAAGATCGCACTGCCGCGGAGACGGTTTGTAAACTTCGGATCCGAAACGGGCAATGTCATACCTCGCATCACCTGCGGCCATCATTTCGATAGCACAGCAGGCCAGACCGAATGTTAACGGCCAGAGAGACCTGGACCGGCACCAGTTGAATGCCGCCTCAACGGTGCTTAAGACGACATTGTTACGAATCGACTCTTCAACTTGGTTTGGTTTAATTACATCCATTCTAACGCTCCTTCCTTCCAGGCGTACCAGAACCCGACTATTAGAATTGCCATAAAGATGAACATTTCAACGATTCCAAACAACCCTAGACTCTGAAATCTTACAGCCCAGGGATAGAGGAAAATTGTTTCAACATCAAAGGCTACGAAAATAAGCGCGTACATAAAATAACTGATTTTGAACTGCACCCAGGTCTCGCCCTGAGTCTCCAAGCCGCACTCATATGTTGACAGCTTGGTCGGTGTAGGATTATTAGGGTGAAATAATTTAGAAAGGCCAAGTAAAATAGCGGGAAAAACTATTCCCCAAATCATGATAATTACTACCCCTGCGTATTTAATTAACATTGTTTCCCTCCTTTCATTGCTATTTTATTAAACAACTACTTCCTCTATCTATATCCATAAAAGCACCCATTCTACGGCAATTTTGTAACTCTCTGAAGATTCACAAAATTAAAAGCCTTTAGTATGGGCTGCTCTAATGGTTACCGACTCAACCTTTTTCTATGGGTTAAAATTCTATTAATAAAAACAGTAGGACTTCTTACTATCTCAGGGTCAAACTGGTAACCGCTGGAAGCGATGATAATCTCCATCGCCTCATACGGCAGAATCGCATTTTTGTATACCCTGTCCGCCGTTAAGGCATCATAAACATCGGCAAGGGCAACTATCCTGGAATATTCGTGAATATCACTGTCTTTTACCCCGTTAGGGTAGCCTGTGCCGTTATAGCACTCATGGTGCTGTAAAGATATCTTGGCAGCATTGGGTGTTATCTCCGAATGGTTGTTTAACATCTCGTATCCCAAAATTGTGTGCCGTTTGATTTCTTCAAATTCTTTTTCGGTCAGTGGGCCGCATTTATCGTCAAGGATTCTTATATCTGCAAGCTTGCCTAAAATGTGCTTGACATTTATCAAATGGCCAATAATTTTCTCAACTACCTTATAGGCTTCGGATGTTTTATATATAAAAGAAGCCGGCCATTCCGGCTGAAAATTTCCTTTGCGAGTATCATATCTGGCATAGCTGTATATATCGCTATCCTCTTCAACCGGCGCTCGCCTCCGGAGTCATATTTCGCTATTTCACCCTGGCTAATGTATATTCTATATTGAGGGCAAAAATCCCTTCTTATCAAAAGAAAATTGCCAAAAATTCAACATCTTTTGTGCTTTTATTGCCATAATCTACCACTTTATTCTACTACTTTAAGACTTTTAGTAAACGTTTTCCTGTGCAGAGGACATAATCCGTGTTTTTTAAGGGCGTCCAGGTGGTCAGCCGTACCGTACCCTTTATGCCGGGCAAAACCATAATATGGAAATTCCCGGTCAATGGTTTCCATCATTTTATCTCTGGTTACCTTGGCAATAATAGAAGCAGCGGCAATGGATACGCTCTTTCCGTCTCCTTTAATGATAGGCAGCTGTAGTGTTCCTAGACCGGGGATGGTAACGGCGTCAACCAAAATATAATCAGGAACTATTCTAAGGGTCGTTACAGCCCGCTGCATTGCTAATAGACTCGCCCGCAGTATATTTAAGCTGTCTATTTCCTGCACGCTTGAGATGCCGACAGACCAGCAGAGGGCCTTTTCTTTTATTTCCCGGGATAGTTTTTCGCGTTTGGCAGGAGACAGTTTTTTGGAGTCATCTATTCCTGTGATGTCAAGTTCCTTCGGCATTATCACAGCTGCTGCCACAACAGGCCCAGCCAGAGGCCCCCGCCCGGCTTCGTCAACACCGGCAATATGGTTGAACCCCTGCCGGTTGGCGTCATCTTCATATATCCGCAGATGCTTCAGGCGGAGCCTTTCCTTATCGTTTAGAGACTCAAGGCGGCAGCACTGTTGATATAACTTCCGGACACCTTCCCTGGGATCATGGCTGAGGATTGTCTTTTCCTCTTCCCGTAAGGAGGAACCGCATTTTTTAATAAATTCCCTGATCTCATTGACAGTCATTTCATTTATCTTCATAAAGCCTCCGAAACCGGTGAGATAACATAATAATTTTTCTTCTTGGATTGTTAAATCCCTTCCGCTTGTGAAGAAAAATTTTCTTCCTTGACAAGGAATAACTGGATTATTTAGTGGAGAGTGGTGAGTGGTGAGTGAAGAGTGGGAAAAAACAACGGGATTGGAAAACAAGGAGACTTGTAAAATATAGATACTAGTAAAACATAGGGATTGGAGTCTCAGCTAAACAAAAAAAGATAAATGTATGAAACATTTATCTTGCTAACAAAGTCAGCGGTCTGTTATTTATTACTATTTCTATGACACTCTCCACTCTCCACTCACGAGAGCTCATCAAGAGTGAATCTCCCGATTTTTCCGGCCCGGAACTCGTTAAGGACAATCACAGCTGTTTTCAATGTATCGACATTTCCTCCCGAGATAAGGCAGCCCCGTTTGACTCCGATTTTTTTCAGGGTCTCAGAGGGGTCTTCTTCGAGAACTTCAAGTTTGTACCTGTTTTTCAGCGCTTCCGGAAATTTCATCGATAAAATATGGATTAGTTTTAGAGTTACCTGTTCAATATTAATTATTTCATCTTTTATAGCCCCGGTTACAGCCAGTTTAAAACCGACCTCCGGGTCCTCAAACTTAGGCCATAAGATGCCTGGAGTGTCAAGCATTTCGAGGCCTTTGCCAACCCTGATCCACTGTTTCCCCTTGGTCACACCCGGCCTGTCACCCGTTCTTGTTGAGCCTTTTCCTGCCAATCGGTTTATCAAAGAGGACTTCCCGACATTGGGTATGCCAACCATCATTAACCTGACCGGCCTGGGTTTTCGCCCTTTAGCAGCAAGCTTTTCCAGGATGTCCTTAGCCAACTCCTGGACGGCTGCAATAAGGTTATTAACACCCTTACCCAACTGGGATTCAAGGACGATACATGGATAGCCCTGTTCAGTCGAGAAAAACCGTCTCCATTTTTCGGTTTGTGATTTATCAGCCAGATCCGATTTATTTAATACTATTGCCCTGAGTTTATTTGCCAGGATTAGGTCAATTTCCGGATTCCGGCTGCTCATCGGTATCCTGGCGTCGAGCAGTTCGACTGCCACATCGACCAGTTTAAGGTTTTCCAGCACCATTTTGCGGGCCTTGACCATATGCCCGGGATACCATTGAAGTGTTCCAATTTCCATTAGGATTCACCTGCTTGTTTTTATGCATTAAGGTAAAAAGGGACTGTAACCAGTCCCTTTGTTTTATCTGCGCAGTTCCTTAATTCTGGCGGCTTTTCCTCTAAGCTTTCTCAAATAGAAGAGTTTAGCCCTTCTTACTTTTCCGTGTCTAATTATATCAATTTTATCAATCCGGGGTGAATGTATGGGAAAAGTTCTTTCAACACCTACACCATATGATATTCTACGCACCGTAAAGGTCTCTCTCATACCTCCACCGCGCCTCTTAATCACAACTCCCTCAAATACCTGGATTCTTTCCCTGCCGCCTTCAACAACTTTGACATGAACCTTGACGGTGTCACCAGGACGGAACTCCGGCAGCTCCTTTTTCATCTGTTCTTCTTCCAATAATCTGATAACATCCATTATATATGTGCTCCTCCTTCCTTGGGACGTTCATTACCTGTGTTTATCCGGGCAGAGGACCGTCCTTCTTAGGCCAAACCAGACAAACGGTTTGGTCACTAACAAAAAAAATTATATCACAGCAGCCAGGGAATTTCAAGCAGTTTTGGCGGCTGTGTGTTTTTACTGGCTGATCCACCACGGCTCACCCAGTAACCGGTCCAGGATAATCGCTACCGCGCTCCTTACGCTCAGGTGGTTATATTCCCCAGGGCCGAGAATCGGTTCCAGGATGTAATCACTCTTGTTCATCGTATCCTTCTCAATACCCCAGCCTGTACCAAATATGATGAGAAAGGGTTTCCCTGCACCCATTTTTTGACGCAGGGTTCTGTACCCTACTGTATTTGGATAAACATGGGCATCGGTAGTAACTAAAACAGGCGCACACCCATTTTCGCGCCTGATTTCTTCAACTGTTTCCTCAAGTCCCGGGGTGAGGGCCACTTTGTCAAAAGCGACTTTGCGGTCGGGATTATACCTTGCGCCATACCCCGTTTGCCAGTAATCCAGAATATCCTGAATGAGTTTTCTTTGAGTTTCCAGGGGATGTATCAGGAAATATCGCCTGACATCATAGGTACAGGAAATCCTGGCAATGTCATGGATATCAAGGTTCGTCACAGAGGTTGAAACCACTTCCATTTTTTTATTATAAATGGGGTAGTGCAGAAGTCCAATATATACATTGGGCGCGCTGTTTAAGCTCAAATATTTTACCCCCTTATAACCCTATTTATGCTTGGGGTTGTCCGTTATTTCCAAGGCCGATGCCAGCAGTTTGCGGTCCTCATCAGAAAGTACCTTTTGCTGCAGCAGCTGCGGCCGGCGGTCCATTGTCCTTAGTAAAGACATTTTTCTTCGCCACAGCCTGATTTTTTCATGGTCTCCGCTTAGCAGGATATCCGGGACCGGCATCCCTTCATATTCACGCGGACGCGTATACTGCGGGTATTCCAGCAGCCCGTCATAAAACGAGTCGGTGACAAAAGACTCCTCCTCGCCAAGTACCCCGGGGATCATCCTGGATACGGCATCAACTATTATCATCGCCGGGATTTCCCCACCTGTCAGGACGAAGTCTCCAATAGATATCTCCATATCCACTAACTTTTCCCTGACCCGTTCATCTATACCTTCATAATGTCCGCAGATCATGATGAGGTGTTCTTCCCCAGCCAGATTCTTAGCCATTTCATGATCGAAAACCCTGCCCTGGGGACAGAGCAGGATAACCCTGCAGCGCCCGCTGCAGCTATCGTCTTTTACTGATTCTACCGCTTCAAAAATAGGCTCCGGTTTCATCACCATTCCTGCGCCGCCGCCAAAAGGATAGTCATCTACTATCCTGTGCTTGTCATGAGCAAAATCTCTGATATTGGTCATATTTATTTGCAAAAGCCCTTTTTCTCTGGCCCGCTTAATAATACTTGAGTCAAAAGGACCGGCGAACATTTCCGGGAAAAGGGTCAAAATATCAATTTTCATTATTGCCACCTATTAGGAATTTGTTAATATTTATAAATCAAGAAGCCCTTCCAATGGTTCTACAGTAATAAGTTTGTTCTCTTTGTCGACATCTTTAACTATTTGTTTCAAGGCCGGTATCAGGTAATCCTTCGTCTTTCCGGCCACAATATACACATCATTGCTTCCGGTCTGGATAACATCTTGTACTTTACCCAAGACCTGGCCATCATTCGTCCGGACCTCCATCCCAACAATCTCAAAAACATAATATGTATTTGCCGGTAACTTCGTAAGCTGGTCATTCGTGATTTTTAAGAGACCGGTCTTTAGTTCTTCAGCTAAAGTCATATCTGTAATCTCTGTGAATTTAATGACCAGAAAGTTTTTTTGGGTTCTGACCTTTTCAATAGTTAAATGCCTTTGATGACCGTCCTTTTCCATCAGCAGGACGGCGCCTGGTTTAAACCTTTCAGGGAAGTCAGTAAGCGGCCAAACCCTTACTTCTCCTTTATTTCCCTGGGTATTAATAATCTCCCCAACAGATATGAGCTGCTCCTCTTTATTCATGTGATCTGTTTTTTTTCCTCCTGATATCAATAATCTTATTGTCACAAACCACTATTTCCATACCCATAATATCGTTCCAGTCATCGCCGACCCTAATGTCTGTGACAGATTCAATCGACCCCTGGATTACCTCTGACCCGATAGCAACCTTACTGATGTTTTTCAGCTGTTCAGTTAGGTTATATTTAGCTTTGATTCTTTTTTGTTTTTCGTTATCACAATGCTGTTTGGCGGCTGTTATTCCTGTCGGGTTCTTTTTTTCCAGCTCAGCAATCATCCTTTTAGCCTGAAATTCAAGCTGTTGTAATTCCGAATCGAGTTTCTTAATGGCGTCCTGGATCTCTTGGGCCATGTTCTTCTTAAAATCCTCAGTTACCTTCACTTTTACGAGTACCGGTCTCTTGACAGTTAAACCCTTTACCATAAAGTACCTCCCGGGTATCACAAATAGAGGCAAACGGGGCCGGTCAACCGGCCCGATCAGCTACATTATCTCTACTACAACCTTTTTTCCTTCTTTGCTCGCAGCAGCCTTGACAATAGTTCTAATAGCCCTGGCTATCCTGCCCTGTTTACCGATAACCTTACCCATATCCTCAGGAGCAACCCTCAATTCCAGAACAGTGGACCTGTCACCTTCAACAGCTTGCACAGAAACTTGGTCCGGTTTATCAACAAGGGATTTGACAAGTAATTCAACTAACTCGTTCATGATTGCACCCCCTTTGTACTACTTCCCGGCAGCTTTCTCAATTAACCCGGCTTTATTTAAGAGAGCTCTGACTGTTTCTGAAGGTTGAGCTCCGCTGTTAAGCCACTGAACGGCTTTTTCACCATCGATTTTTACCTCAGCCGGGTCTTTACAGGGGTCGTAGTATCCTATTTCTTCTATACACCTGCCATCCCGCGGTGACCGCGAATCTGCTACCACAATGCGGTAGAAAGGTTTTTTCTTGGCGCCCATTCTCCGTAGGCGAATCCTTGTTGCCACAATATCACCTCCTTAATATAATCTTCCATAAATTTCTTTTCTATACTTATTTTAAAAAGGGGAGTTTGAATCCTCCACCTTTTTTCACGTTTTTCTCCATCCCGGTAAGCTGTTTCATCATCTTTTTTGTTTCTTCAAACTGTTTCAACAGCCTGTTTACGTCACTGACCCTGGTCCCGCTTCCTCTGGCGATCCTTTTTTTGCGGCTGTCTTTGATGATTTTGGGGTCATTGCGTTCTTTTACTGTCATTGACTGGATAATTGCCTTGATGTGCACAAGCTCTTGATCATCGATTGAAGCCTTAAGGTTTTTAAGCTGTTTCACTTGACTGAGGCCGGGTATCATCCCGATTATCTGATCAAGCGGGCCCATACTCTTAACCTGGTCCATCTGTTCCATAAAGTCCTGCATATTATATTCCTGGGTTCTTATCTTCCTGTGCAGTTCCTGAACCTTCTCATTATCAACCGTAGACTGGGCCTTTTCAATGAGGCTTAAAACATCACCCATACCTAAAATCCTGGAGGCCATCCGGTCAGGATGAAATTGCTCAAGGGCATCAAGTTTTTCTCCCATACCGGCAAATTTGATGGGCTTTCCGGTTACCGCTTTAACTGATAGAGCTGCCCCGCCCCTGGTATCGCCGTCAAGTTTTGTCATCACAACACCGTCAATACCCAACTGTTCATCAAACGTCTTGGCAACATTGACAGCATCCTGACCTGTTGTCGCGTCCATGACAAAGAGGATTTCATGTGGGTGAACAGCGCCTTTGATGTTTCTCAGTTCATCCATCAATTCTTCATTTATATGAAGCCGCCCGGCGGTGTCAATTATGACTGTATCATTTCCATGGGTCCGGGCATGTTCAGATGCGCCCTTGGCTATATCCACCGGATTTGTCTTGTCCCCCAGGGTATATACAGGGATACTCAGCTGTTCACCCAATACCTGCAGCTGCTTGATAGCGGCCGGCCGGTATACATCCCCGGCTGCCATCAGCGGACTTCTCCCCTGCTTTTTCAGGAGGTTGGCCAGTTTGCCGGCAGTTGTCGTCTTCCCTGAACCCTGAAGTCCAACAAGCATAATAATCGTTGGGGGTTTGGATGATACATTTATCTTGCTCTGCACTCCCCCCATGAGCTCAGTAAGTTCTTCATTAACTATCTTGATAACATGCTGGCCCGGTGTCAGGCTTTCCATAATCTCCTGTCCGACAGCACGCGCCCTGACTTTGCCAATAAAATCCTTGACGACTTTAAAATTGACATCAGCCTCAAGTAAAGCCACTCTTACTTCCCGCATGGCCTCCTCAACATCCGTTTCGTTCAGCTTACCCTTCCCTTTAAGTTTTTTAAATGTGTTTTGCAGTTTTTCAGCCAATCCTTCGAATATCATACGTAAAACCCCTCTATAATCTCGTTAAGCGCCTGTTTGATTTTTTCCCTTAAATCGGATTCGCCTTTAGCCTTAAGGCGGTCCAGTAAATCCAACGCATCAGCCAGCTTTTGCCGTTCAGCCGTAAATTTCTTAATCAGGCCGAGTTTGTTATCATATTCTTCCAGGGTTTTTTCGCCCCTTTTGAGAATATCATAAACCGCCTGGCGGCTGACCTTGTATTCCTCCGCAATCTCCCCTAAAGAGAGGTCCTGTTCGTAATACAATGACAGCATCTCCTGCTGTTTTTCCGTGAGCAGGCTACCGTAGAAATCAAAAAGCATCGCCATCCGTTCCAGCTTTTCTATCATAGCATCTCCCTTTAGTGTAAAGCCTTTTCCCTTTACACTAGAATTTTATTAGAATTGAAGCCTTTTGTCAAGGAATCTTTGATAACCGTGAATCTTTGATAACCGGTAATGTTTTCGGGATAAAGAAAACGGATGCCTTCGCATCCGCCGGTTTTGATTTAAGTTTATTATTAATATTTATTGCTCTAATGAGCATAACTTCTACGAGGTTCTTTTTTCTCTGCTTTCAAAACATTATCTATACTTTCGTCCAAGTCCATAATTTGCACGAGTAGTTTTGCCTTATCAGACTGCCTGTTGTTCATCCAACGGTCTACTAGGTTGTCTCTTTCCAACCTGAGTGTAAATAATCTTTTCCCCGCCATTGACCTCCACCTCCTTAAAATAATTTCGCCCTTAATATTTTAGGGCTTATCTATATTTTTGTATTTTATTCGACATTATCTAACATTTTCCTTCTTTTTATTACATTTTTGTAAAATTACTTTCAAAGTTCCTTATTTTGTATTACCAGAATATGATAGGGACCGGAATTTCCCGGTCCCTATACCACTACTTTTCTTTAACCAAACGATCCGCACACCTCTGCACATTTTCAAGTATTTCCCCTTCGTCCATGGTCAGCACTTGACCGTTTTTCATGATGATTTTACCGTCAATAATCACGGTATCAACATCAGACGATTGGGCTGCATAAACCGTGTGGGCAACAATGTCATGTTTGGGATACAGATGCGGCTTTTCAAAATCAATCAGAATTATATCAGCTTTACAGCCAGGCTGCAATACTCCGATATCTTTTAAGCCGAGCACTTTTCCGCCGTTTCGGGTGGCCATCTCCAGGGCGGTGTATGAAGGAACAGCTTTGGCGTCCCCGGTGCTCACTTTATGCAGCAGTGAAGCTGTGCGCATTTCTTCCATCATATCAAGGTTGTTGTTGCTGGCCGCACCGTCCGTGCCTAAGCCTACAGTAATTCCCTCAGCCAACATCTGTGGGACAGGCGCAATCCCACTCGCCAATTTCATATTGCTCTCCGGGTTGTGAGCGACACCCACCTTCTTATTCAGGAGAATCTTAATATCATTTTGCGTTAGATGGACACAATGGGCGCCTAACACCGGTAGTTCTAAGAGCCCGAGGTCATTGACATGTTCGATTGGGGTTTTGCCATATAGTTTCCTGACATCATCAACCTCAGACCTTGTTTCGGCGAGGTGGATATGTATTCCCACATTGAACCGTTCCGCCAAAGTCATCACTTTTTTAAGGTAATCAGGTGGGCAGGTTAAAGGCGCGTGAGGTCCTGCCATTGTTGTGATTCTACCACCGGCTGCACCGTTCCACGCGGAAATAAACTGTTCTGTTTCATCAAGAGCTAATTGAGCGGTCGGCGCTGTCCCAATCATACCTCTGGACAGGCTGGCCCTGATACCGGTTTTTTCTACAGCCTGGGCTACTTCATCCATAAAAAAATACATGTCCGCAAAGGTCGTCGTCCCTGATTTAATCATTTCCAGGATGCAGAGCATTGTGCCCCAGTAAACATCTTCTGCTGTCAAACGGGCTTCCAGGGGCCAGATTCGCTCAGACAGCCACTCCATTAAAGGCAGGTCATCCGCATAACTGCGCAGCAGCGTCATCGCCGCATGGGTATGACAGTTAACAAACCCCGGTAGGGCCACCATTCCTTTGGCTTCAATGGTTTCATCAGGCTGCCAGCCGGGCGGGCCTCCCGCAGCTGCTCCGGCAAAGATTATCTTATCATCATCAATATAGATTTTCCCATTGTGGATAATATCATCTTTACCTGTCATCGTAATTATAGACGCGTTTTGAATCTTTATCTTACTCAAATCCCACACCTCTCTTCATACTATAACTTTTCAACAACGTAGACTATATATTGAATTCACTAAAACTAAAGTGATAAAAAAATAAGGTAATTAGCTGCGGATGACGCTGATTACGCGGATTAGAACGACGCGGATAAAACAATAAAACTGGATCACAAAGTTCTTAACGCAGCAATGCTGCAATCAAAACTTTTAAAAAACCAAAAAACAGCCACGGATTACACGGATGAACACGGATATAGCGGGATGAACACGGATATGGCCGTAAATTTGGGACTAATAATAACATTTTAATAAAAATAAAAAAACAGTTACTGGTCATCCGAGCTTACTTTCCTACTCAACAGAAGTGTAGCTTGCAGCGAGACGTATACAAGTTACTGAAAGTCACATTTATGTAGGTGGGAAAACCGGGGGTTGGGATAATTGTAGGGTAAACATGTTTTTATATATTTAGTTTTTTTAGGGTTCTATTTAAGAATCCGTGTTAATCGGTCCAAATCCGTGTTCATCAGTGTTATCCGTGGTTAAATATAATTTAGTTTTTTAGACAATATTTTACGAAGTAGTAGTACAAAGACCCTAGCGCAGCAAAGCTGCAATCAAAATAATTGGGGCCAATTTCTTTTTTTTAGACAAAGGCTAATGAGCATTTCTATGTGGTCTAAGGATAAAAAGAAAGGCCACAAAGAGTAAGGAATTAAGCCAACATCAACATTCTACCCAAGAATTTCTTTATACTTTATTAAACTATATAACTATCTGTAAAATAGAAATATCAAAACTGCGATAGAAAACCTTTAGTGTGCAGTACCTCTGACTCTTTGTGATCTTAAGACCCCCAATTCATCTAAGTGCCTCTTAGACCATTGAGCAGTGCCTGTTAGACTTTGTGGTAAATTATTTTTTATTTTTATTCGGAATCTTTCCATCTGACATTATTCATCCGCTTAAATTTGTTGCTTATATTTGGTCTTGTAAAAATCGTGCATTTCCTTAATATCCTTTTCAGATATGGTTTTCGGGCTGCCGAATAACTTGGCGTAAGCATAAATACAGGCAGTTTTTTCGACTACCTGACAAACCTGAAGGGCTTCCTCAATATCCGCGCCGACCCCGACCACACCGTGGTTAGCCAACAACACAGCACCGCGGGGGCCTAATGCGGATATTACATTTTCGGCCAGCTGGGCGCTGCCCGCCGGAGCATAATCGGCAACTTCGGCATTACCGCCGACAATTTGAGCCATATCTTCAACCACTGCGGGTATCGGAGTCCCAGCTACAGCCGCGGCTGTCGCAAACGTGCTGTGGGTATGGACTACCGCCCGTACGTCACTTCTTTGCCGATAAATCGCGAGGTGAAGCGGAGTCTCAATAGACGGCCGCCGGTTTGCTTCCCATATCTGTCCGTCCAGGCCAACAGCGACAATATCGTCCGGACAGAGGACATCGTATTTCATCCCGCTGGGAGTAATCAGAACCTTTCCTGGTTCGTCACAGAGAACACTGACATTACCCCATGTCCCAAGAGTCAAACCAAGGTGAACCAGCTGTCGGCAAACCGTAATTATTGATTTTTTTTGTTCAAAAAGTTCTGACGGCATCTGTTTTACCTCATTGATTATTCCCCATGCTCCCATCCGTAAAGGTATTCCTCCTGTTCGGGAGTAAGGTTATCTATTTTTACCTGCAGTGAGTCCAGTTTTATTTGGGCAACCTTCCTGTCAATTTCGTCAGCCACCTTATATACCTTATTATCAAGGCTGCGGCCGTTTTCAAGCATATACTTGGCCGACAGGACCTGAAGCGCAAACGACATATCCATTATTTCCGCCGGGTGGCCGTCCCCGGCCGCCAGATTAACAAGCCTGCCTTCAGCCAGAAGATACAGTTTGCGGCCATCGGCCATGACAAACTCTTCAATATTTTGTCTGACTACCCTGCGGCTTACAGACTGCTCAAACAACTCCGGTTTATTTACTTCAACATCAAAGTGCCCGGCATTGGACAGGAGAGCGCCGTCTTTCATTTTAGCATAATGCCTGCCCCGGATAACGTCTTTGCATCCGGTTACTGTAATAAAAACATCTCCTAAGGGTGCAGCTTCATCCATACCCATAACCTTGAAACCATCCATATGTGCTTCAATTGATTTGATGGGGTCAATCTCGGTAATAACAACCTTTGCTCCCAAACCTTTCGCCTTCATGGCAATACCTTTACCGCACCATCCATATCCGGCAACGACAACGGTTTTTCCCGCGACAATGAGGTTAGTAGTCCGCATAATCCCTGTCCAAACTGACTCGCCTGTGCCATAACGGTTGTCGAACAGGTATTTGCAGAGAGCATCATTGACTGCCATCATCGGAAACTTCAGCAGCCCCGATTTTTCCATCGCTTTCAGCCTCATTACCCCGGTGGTAGTCTCTTCACATCCGCCAATAACCTGTCCTGCTAAATTGCTGTATTCATTGTGCAGCAGGTTGACCAGATCTCCACCGTCATCAATGACTATTTCAGGTTTCGTCTCCAGGACCTTAACCAGGTGATCCTTGTATTCCTCTGCTGTTGCATTGTACCAGGAAAACACCCGGATTCCGTCTTCGGCAAGCGCCGCGGCAATGTCGTCCTGTGTAGAGAGCGGGTTGCTGCCTGAAATAGCAACCTCTGCACCCCCGGCCTTCAGTACTTTGGCCAGGTAGGCAGTTTTTGCTTCCAGGTGAATACTCACAGCGACTTTTACTCCGCTAAACGGTTTAGTCTGCTCAAAATCGCGGCGGATTTCGTTTAATACAGGCATATGTTCCTTAACCCAGTCAATCTTAAGTTTACCCGACGGGGCCAGGCCGATGTCTCTGACGATGTAGTTCATGGTAGTCCTCCTTTTTTAGTTGCTAGTTGCTAGTTGTTAGTTGTTAGTTTCTAGTTAATAGCGGCCATAGATAGTATAGCCTCGTTCCGTATTGAGAGGAACGAGAGTAAATGGTTGGTTCGCGCTTAAGTGCGAACCTTCCGATTCAGGCGCAGGTGTATAGCCCACTAGCCCACTAGCAACTAGGAACTAGGAACTAGCAACTAGCAACTAGCAACTGCTAGAATATTTTTCTCAGATTATCTACGTATGGGGGCCTCACTACTCCGCGGTCGGTTATGATCGCTGTCACCAAATGATTTGGGGTGACATCAAAGGCCGGATTAAGGACTTTAACTCCCTTTGGAGCGACTTCCCGGCCAAATATGGTTGTAACCTCAACCGCCTCCCGTTCCTCGATAGGAATTTCATCCCCGGAGGCAAGAGCTAAATCTATAGTGGAAACCGGAGCGGCAACATAGAAAGGGATATTGTGTTCCCTGCACAATACCGCCACGGTGTAAGTTCCGATTTTATTTGCCACATCCCCATTTGCGGTGATGCGGTCCGCACCAACCACTGCCAAATCGATAAGGCCTTTTTTCATTAAATATCCGGCCATATTGTCAGTAATCAATGTCACAGGGATGTTGTCCTGCATTAGTTCCCAGGCTGTAAGGCGCGCACCCTGAAGAAGCGGGCGCGTTTCATCAGCAAACACCCGGACATCTTTACCTGCTTCGTGAGCAGCCCTGATCACACCCAAGGCTGTCCCAAACCCAGCGGTAGCCAAAGCTCCGGCGTTACAATGAGTTAGAACAGCAGCCTTAGGCGGGACGAGTTCGCTGCCATAACGGCCGATGCTTTTGTTCATTTCGATATCTTCAGTAAATATGTTATGGGCTTCCCTGAGCAGAAGTTCCTGCAGCTTTGTTACCTCATCAACATCTGTTTTTTCTAAGGTGTCTGTCATTCGATGCAGCGCCCAGAATAGATTGACTGCAGTAGGTCTCGTTGCTCCCAGCAAATCCGAGATTTCTCTGATATTACTAATAAATGTTTCTTTGTCTTTGCATTTGTTTTGGAATGCGCCCAGAGCAAGGCCGTAGGCAGCTGCAACACCAATAGCCGGGGCGCCGCGAACCTTCATTGTCTTGATGGCTTCAGCGACATCCTCAGCTGTTTCACAAGTGATATATTTAATTTCTAAAGGCAGCCTGGTCTGGTCGAGCAGGATTAAGCCGCCATTTTGCCATTCCATTGTTTTCATAAATCACACCTGTTATGATAAGTATTTCCCCTGCCCGAGGGAGCCTAGTTCTTCAAGGGCGTTTTGACAATCGCAGTTCCGTTCGTCTGGTACCAGTTCGACTGCTTTGATGATCAGAGTTTTGAGGTTTTCGTTATTCTGCCTCATTGCTTCCAAGACTTCGGCATGTGTTAAGGGAGTTGGTGAAATCCCGGCGGCAAAGTTGGTGACCATGGCAATTGAAGCATAACAGATTTCGGTTTCCCTGGCTAAGATTACCTCCGGTACTGTCGTCATACCGACAAGGTCGCCCCCAATGTGACTGTACATTTTTATTTCGGCTGGAGTTTCAAACCGCGGCCCTTCTGTACAAACATAAGTGCCTCTTGTTTTGACAGGCATCTCCAGGCTTTTGGCGGCATCAATAATAATCTTTCGTGTTTCCAGGCAGTATGGGTTTGTCATGTCAACATGGACAAATCCTTTCGCTCCATCCTCAAAAAAAGTCTGAACCCTGTTCTTTGTGAAGTCTATAAACTGGTCCGGTAAAATAAATTCCCCAGGCCTCATCTCAAGATTTAGGGAACCCACGGCGCCGGTCGCAATAATCCTCTCCACACCGACCTTCTTGAGGGCAGATATATTCCCCCTGTAATTGACTCTATGTGGGGGGACATCATGTTTTTCACCATGCCTTGGCAGAAACGCGATTTGGATTCCCTTATAAATGCCCATTTGTAATTTAACTGTCCCATAATCGGTCTTGACATCTTCATCTGAGACACCTGATAAAGTCATCAAATCGTATACCCCAGTGCCCCCGATAATTCCTATTTTCGTCATTTTCAACCCCCCCCTCCCAATTTACTCAGGTTAATCAAAATTATTCACTGTCAAATAAGGCGTCTACAAATTCCACCGGATTAAATTCCTTTAAATCGTCAATCTGTTCCCCAACCCCGACGTATTTTACCGGAATACCCAGTTCTGTTTTAATACCCATAACAACTCCACCTTTCGCAGTCCCATCAAGTTTTGTCAAAACAATACCGGTCACCCCGGCGGCCTCGGCAAACAGTTTAGCCTGGCTGACCGCATTCTGCCCGGTAGTAGCATCCAGAACAAGCAAAACTTCATCAGGCGCGGTAGGTATTTCCCTGGAAATTACGCGGAAAATCTTTTTTAATTCCTCCATCAGGTTGGTTTTCGTGTGCAGCCTTCCTGCCGTATCGATAATCAGGACATCTGAGTGACGGGCCTTGGCGGCCTGGATCGCGTCATATACGACAGCTGCAGGGTCAGCGCCCTCTTTGTGTTTTATGACATCACAGCCGGTACGTTCACCCCATATTTCCAGCTGGTCAATAGCCGCTGCCCGAAAGGTGTCAGCAGCCGCCAGGATAACTTTCCGGCCTTCTTTTTTAAGATTATAGGCCAGCTTACCGACAGTCGTCGTTTTGCCAACCCCGTTCACACCAATTAGGACAACTGCCGCCGGTTGGCCTTTGAGACTAATTCCGCCCTGTTCGGTGCCAAGCATTCCGGAGATTAATTCTTTTAGGATGTTTTTAACCTGGCCGGCGTCCTCAACCTTCCTCTCCCGAACGGTTTTCCTCAAATCTTCAACCAGTTTAACAGCGGTATTTACCCCTACGTCAGCCTGAATCAGTATTTCTTCGAGTGTTTCATACATTTCTTCATCTATTTTTTTATTCCCGCTGATGAGATCCTCAATCTTGGCAACAAAACCCTGCCTCGTTTTCGTTAACCCTTCTTTGAACTTGGAAAATAGCCCCACTCCTGTTTCTCTCCTTGTAATCACATTTTCTACTTAAAATTTAAGGGTTAAAGTATTTACTTTAACCCTTAAATTTTATCATAATTAATGTTTTATCTCAATTGGTTTGCATAAATTAGTGTACTCCTGGGCTACACCGAATTTGCGGTTTCTGATTTCCGCCTCCTCTTCCGGGGTATCGGCTTCAAAAAACCGCTGTCCTAATTCCTCATCCTCATCGGCAAACTCAAATACCTTGTCAATCGTTTCAATAACAGTGGCCCCCCGGATTTTTCCCTCGCTGTCGTGGCCAATGGCGACAATCGGCCTGCCCCACGAACCGGGACCTGCATTGGCATCACCAATATGCATGACTCCCGTGCCCCCCGGGTGGGTGTGAACGATCACGGCATTGGCCGGGATTTCTCCGGCATATAAATGACGCAGTGATTTGCCTGAGATACTGACACAGCTTGAAGCCAGGATCCGGGAAGGGACAAACCCTATCCCGCCTACAACAACTTCCCCATTCTGCTCGATGCTGCCATCTTCATTAATTATCCCGATAGCGGCCACTTCACGGCCCTGACCAACTTCCATCGATTTGGCCACAAGCTTTTCGGCCAGTTCACCGGAAATTGACTTGACCTCAAGCCTCGGCAGTTTCCACTCTTTTTCTTCATTAGGCCTATAGACCGGTTCGGTTTCGGTTGCTTTTACTACTTCCAGTCCGGTAGACACATCGAGGTATTTAAGGCTCAATTCGGTGGAAGCTCTGAGGACCTCTTTTTCCTCTTCAGCCGTATGGGCGGCCAGTATTTTCAATTCCACTTCCTCTGACTTGGTCGCCAGGTCAAAGTACTCCGTCTGGGGATAGATAATCCCTACCCCAGCCAATTCATCATTTTTTACTCCGATCGCAATCAGCGGCATATTAAAGAAATCGATCCCGGAAACATCGGTTATCAAACCCGTTTTTCCAGGCCTAGTGGTAATCAGCACCGAATTGTCAGGAATGGCCTCAAGGCCCTCAATCAGGCTTTTTCCGTTCATATCGGTAATATTATTAAGCAGTTTTCTTAACGGCAGCCCGGCCAGCCCTCCCTTGGCTATAGGTGTAATCCGGTCCACGATATTTTGTTTATTGATAAACCCCAGACATCCGGCGTTACGGCCTTGGCTGATTTCCTTCGTAATATTGACGAGGTCGTCGACAATAAACCCGGCAATTCCATTTACCTTCATAAATACCCCCCATTCTTTTATTATTGATTCCTTGATATTTTTTCCGGGGGTAGAAAGGTATATGCGGTTAAATAAACCCAGTTTAGTTTAGTTTAGTTAACTTACCTTATCCATAGCATCACTCAATTTCATTGATACCATTTTCGTCACACTCGAATCATCCATGGTCACCCCGTAAAGCACATTGGCTGCCTCCATGGTCCCTTTTTGGTGCGTAATAACAATAAACTGGGTATCAAGAACATATTCCTTTAAATAATTGGCAAACCGGTCCACATTGGCTTCATCAAGAGAAGATTCAATTTCATCCAGGACACAGAAAGGAATTGGTTTCGTTTTGAGAATGGCAAACAGGAGGGAAATGGCTGTCAGGGCCCTTTCACCACCGGAGAGGAGCGAAAGGTGTTGATTCTTCTTGCCTGGCGGCTGGGCCAGGATGTCGATTCCACTTTCCAGTATGTTATCAGTGTTAGTCAATATCAGTTCGGCTTTCCCGCCGTCAAAGAGCTTCGCAAATACCAAACCGAAGTTGCTGTTTATCTCATTAAAGGTGTCCCTAAACTTTTTCATCATGATCTGGTCCATTTCCGCAATGACCTTGTAAAGAGATTTCTTGGCTTCATCGAGGTCGTGGTACTGCCCGGAAAGAAAATCGTAGCGTTCCTTTACCCTCGTGTACTCCTCGATGGACCCGATATTCACATTGCCGAGGACAGCAATTGCTTCTTTGAGTTCCTTGACTCTGGCCGAAACTTCTCTTTTACTCTTGATTTCAGTTTTCTTTAAGAGCGCTTCTTCATAGGTGATTTCGAATTCCTCGGCCAGTTTGGCCAATGAGTTTTCGACCTCGAACCCGAAGCGGGCCCTTTTGATATCAGCGGCATGAAGCTGTTCTTTGACCTGGCCCATTTCTCTCGTCAGGGTTTTGGCTCTACTTTCCTTTTCGGCAACCCCGGCGGCCAAAGACTGTTTTTCATTTCTCATATCGTTGAGCGTATCTTCCAAAGAACCTTTTTGCTGGTTGAGTCTGCGGACTTCCTGTTCGTGTTGCTTAATGTCTGTTTGCATCAGTTCCTGCTGGGCATGGCAGTCCTTAACCTGCTTTTCTTTTCTCTGAATTTGGGCCTTGATCTCTTTTATTTCCTCAATCACCCTGTTCATAATCTGAGTATAATTTATTTCTTCCTGCTTAAGTCCGGCCAAACTCACTTTTGTTTGGGTGGCTGTATCAGTCAGACTTGAGCGTTCCTTTTCCAGACCGGTCAGCTGTCCCTGCCGGTCTTCGATTGATCTTCTTATTTCCACATCCTTTAACTCAAGTTCTTTTAAGTTCTTCTTCCTGCTGATAGTAATGGTTTCTGAGCTAGCGGCTTGATCATTGAGATTCTGGAGTTCTTCGGCCATGTATTTTTTTGTTCCGGAGAGTCTTTCCTTTTCCTGAAGAACAATATCAGCGTCTTTCTGAAGCGAGTTTTTCTCAATCAGCAAGTCCTGAAGCTGGGCCTGAATTCCGGCTATTTGGGTCAGGTATCTGTTGAAATCTGTTTGGGCCTTGGACATGTTGTTGTCGAGAACCTTAACTTCCCGCTCAAGCCTGACCGAATCGGCTGCGGCCTCCTCTATCTCCCTGATCCTCCCCAGTAGACTGGCCCTTCCCCTTTGGTAAACACCACCGGTAATCGAACCACCCGGGTTAACAACATCGCCATCGAGGGTTACAATTTTAATATTGTGATTCGTCAACCTGGCTAGTTCGATGGCATGATTGATGTTTTCAGTAATGGCAACCTTCCCGAGCAGGTATTCAACCACATCTGAATATTTGTCTGCACAGCTGATGAACTCAGCGGCCCTGCCGAGGAACCCTTTGTTTTCAGCTATCTTTTTTATTTCATCTTGCTTTTGACTCGGTTTAATGCTGTTTAATGGAAGAAAAGTGGCCCGTCCGGCTTTATTTTTTTTAAGAAACTGGATGGCATCCCTGGCATTGATATCATTTTCGGTGATTATGAACTGCAGGGCGCTGCCCAAGGCAACTTCAATGGCGGTCTCGTATTTTTCGGGAACTCTGATTACTTCAGCCACAACACCACATAAGCCAGGGCAGGCATTCCCTTTTTTACTTTCGATAAGGACCTCTTTGACTCCACGGTGGTAGCCTTCATAATCGTCCTGCAGGTCCTGTAGCGCCTTAAGCCTCGAGGACTTGTTCCGCAGCAGTTCACGGGCCTCGGCGAGCTGGCCGGCCAAGGCTTTGAGCTGACCGTCCAGGTTATCTCTTTTTTCGGCGAGTAGCTTTTCATCTGCGGTAAGCTTACTTATTGTATAATCAGATTCACCAATCCGTTCTCTTAATTCCTTTTCTTTATTATCAACAGCAGTATGTTCTACATCTAAGGCTTCAATTTGAGCCTGCAGCTGGGCAGTCCGCCGGAGGATGTTGTGCTTCTCAATTTCTCCGGAATTAATGGAATTCTTAACACCTGCCATCTCATTAAGGAGGTCGATGATTTCACCCTTTTGTTCTTCTATCTGCTTCTGCTCAGCAAGCAGTTTAGCCTCAGTATCAGACAGACGTTG
Organism: Firmicutes bacterium HGW-Firmicutes-8; assembly: GCA_002840165.1. Taxonomy (GTDB): domain Bacteria; phylum Bacillota; class Thermincolia; order Thermincolales; family UBA2595; genus GW-Firmicutes-8. The sequence goes on along the minus strand of PGZN01000019.1, from coordinate 8,977 downwards.
TTCAATTTCGGCCAGCCTTTTTTCTTCCGCCTTGATCTTTTCTTTTACTTCAGTGAAGGCCTGCTCATCATCACTATGTTGGGTTCTTTCGATTGTTTCTTTGTTTTGAAGTTCCGAAATCTCCTGATGCACTTCTTCTTTTTGGGCCTCAAGGTCTTTTAATCGTTCACCGGCCACCATGATCTGCGCTTCCTCTTTTTCGATCCGGCCGCTTACTCCATACAGTTCCTTCTGTAAATTCGTGATCTCCTCATCCAGCTTGTTCGTCTGAAGTTTTTGTTCCTCTGCTTCGGACTCCAGGTTCCGGTACATCGTCTCAGATTCGATTAGATTCCTCTGGAGCCCTTCGTCCTTTTCATTAATTTCAGCCAGTTTCTGTTTTTGGTCTGCGATCTGATTTACCAGTAAGTTTACTTCAAGGTCTACCAACTCTTCCCTAAACCCGAGATATTCCCGGGCTTTTGCGGACTGTTCGGCCAACGGTTCAACCCGGATCTCGAGTTCATTGATGATATCACTGATCCGGACAAGGTTCTGTTCGGTATCGACAAGCTTTTTAGCCGCCTGCAGCTTCCGGGTTTTATATTTGATAATACCTGCGGCTTCTTCAATGATTGTCCTTCTGTCTTCAGATTTGGCGCTCAGGATTTCATCAATCTTGCCCTGACCAATGATAGAGTAGCCTTCCCGGCCAATCCCCGTATCCATGAAAAGTTCATGAATATCCCGCAGCCGGCAGGGAGATTTATTGATTAAAAATTCACTTTCGCCGTTGCGGTATACCCTCCTGGCCACAGTTATTTCGGAGTAATCCAGGGGAAACACAGACCCGCTGTTGTCAAGGGTCAGGGCTACCTCAGCCATACCGACAGCTTTTCTCCTGTCACTTCCGGAAAAGATAACATCTTCCATCTTGGCGCCCCGCAGGCTTTTCACACTCTGTTCGCCCAGGACCCATCTGACAGCATCGGCGATGTTGCTTTTCCCGCTGCCGTTTGGGCCTACCACGGCAGTAATCCCGGGATTAAACTGGAGTTCTATTTTATCAGCCAGGGATTTAAAGCCCTGGACCTCTAGTCTTTTTAGATACAAAGTATTTCCTCCTTGTAAGTTGACAGTTGGCAGTTGGCAGTTGACAGTTGATAGCTCTATTTGGCAGAATGAGGCAAAATAACCTTAGTCAAAGCAGCCTATTTTAAATTCTACATCATGGATTATTTTCCCTTTAGGGAATTTGGAGTTATTAAAATTATAAAAAATAGCCAGTAGAGTAGGACAGACCTCTCGTCTTGATTGTTCCAATCAGACAATTGTGCCTGCGCCCCTCGCAGATCCGTACGTGCCCAATTAAGGCATACGGCTCCTCACCATTACCATTCGAGTAATCATTGAGCATTTACCCGTATATGTTCACGTAGATTCGTGGATAGGGAAGTTTGTACTTCTTCAGCAATAGTTCAAACTTGTCGAAAGTGAAGCTCTTGCGTTGACTGCGACGGTTTAACCACTTAAATATGGTCAACACAGCGACGTTCCTGAACTTCCTTAGCATTTCACGATTATCTGTGACACCGTAGTATAAATAGTGTCCTCTTAGTTTTGCTGCAACCGTTTTCATGATGTTTTCTACCTTTTCGTGCCTAGCAGTTTTCATCCAGTTCTTGAACGTCTTGACCTTTTCGCCAAATTTCTTACTGCAGGTTTTGCGCTTAATTCTGAACTTCCCGTTCCTACTCTTGCCACAGCGATGTGTAAACCCGAGGAAGTCGAATGTTTCAGGTTTCTGCATGCCCCTTTCATGGCACATTTGCTCTGCATATCGTCCGAACATCAGGATTTTCGTTTTGTCTTCTGCAATTTCCAGGTTGAATTTTGCCAGCCGTTCCTTTAAGCTACCAAGGAACTTTTCTGCTTCGTTTTTGTATTGGAAGCAGCATACAAAATCATCCGCATATCTAATCATTTCCGCTTGCCCCCTGCAGTTCTTCTTTACTGCCTTGTCAAACCAGAGGTCAAGTACGTAGTGTAAATATACGTTTGCCAGGGTTGGGGATATAATAGCTCCCTGGGGTGTCCCTTCATCATTTGCGTCTATTGCGCCGTTTTCCATTATTCCGGCTTTCAAAAAGCGGACAATGTATCTCTTGATGTTAGGGTCACTTATCTTATGGCCAATAAACTTCAGTAACCAGCTATGGTCTACATGGTCAAAGAAACCCCGTATATCCACTTCCACTACGTAATTGGTTTTACCTTTTTCGATGGTGCGGTTAAGCGCCTTGAGAGCATCGTGGCAGCCCCTTCCCGGCCTGAATCCGTAAGATAGGTCGAGAAACAGCGGCTCGTAAATAGCCTGCAGGATTTTATTCATTCCCAGCTGGACTATTTTATCTTCGTATGCTGGGATGCCGAGTGGCCTCATTTTACCGTTACCCTTGGGAATGTATGCTCTTCTTACCGGTTGGGGCCTGTATGCTTTCTTCTTGAGGCGTCCCACCAGTTCTTTGATGTTTTCCTCCAGGTTCTTTGCGTACTCGGCTTTCGTCGTCTTGTCAATCCCCGCAGCCTTATTGCCATCAAGTTCATTGTGACATTGCAAAAGCATTTCCTCGTTCATGAAATGGCAAATTGACGTAAATACTTCATTCGGGCATTGCTCTGAGATTTCTCTTATTCTTGCCAATTTTGTTTCCATTTTGCATCCTACCTCTGCGTGTAGCAAATGTTTCCTTACCAAGAGTGGTAATGCGTAGCCGCCTTCCCTCCGTCAGCGTTGCCCGACTTCATAGGTACTACGCGGACTATCCGACTCCCTGTCTGCCATTTGACATCCTCCCTTTGTATCGGTTGTTTGTCATACTCCCTTTTGGAAGAGCTAACAGGGTCTCCCGGGTTGCCGTGAAGTCATTGTATAGCATGCCTGGCTCTTTGACCCCGGAGAAGCCCTGTTTGACTAACCGTGACGCCACACAGGATGTTGTCTTCCAGACATCCGACACCGTCGACCTTCTCAATTACTTCGCGATTTCGGGGCTCAATCACTTTCAGGCCTACTACCTAACTGTCTACGCTTAGCCTGTTGGATTACTCCACCAGACCCAAGACTCGCTACTGGTGACTTGGCTAAAGCCTTACCAGACGGGGTTTACACCCGTTAAATTTCACGACCTTGCCCGGTCGCTTCCGGATTTCACGGATTAACACGGATTTAGCATAGATTTACATGGATACGAAGGGTGTCGGGTATCAGGGGGAAAAGAAGACACAGAGTTCACAGAGGTTGAGTTAGAGGGCACAGAGAGAAATCAGCAAATCATAGTGAAGCGTTCTCACCAAGTGTGGCAGATACTAAAATAAATATTTATACAAATTAAAAAACCTGTCACGGGGCATACAGGTTTATCTTTCTACTCAATAGAAGTGCAATTTGCAGCTAAACCGGGTTTCACTGAAAGAGAAAAAACAGTCGCGGATTACGCGGAAAACGCGGATTTAGCTAAGATTCACACGGATACGAGGGGCCGGTTTACGCCGGAATAATCATATTTTAATTAATTTGGGATTTAGTATATAATTTGGGAACCTAGTTTATGAATTTACAGTTTTTTGCATTTTAAACCGTGAAAACCGCATTTTAACCCACGAAACCCGCATTATATACCAGTCTGGCAGGATATTTTAAACTTAATAGTTAATATATACTATTCAAGTTAACCCTATTTAAATATTTACGAAATTCGGAGTGGTTTTAAGTATACTAGAATGTAAAAAAAACAAGAAAGTTCCTGTGCTCTGTTTTTTTCAACTTTGTCCATTTTTTGTATGCAACTGAATAAGTTGCGTTTTTAATACGGTAATTAGTATTTTCAGAGTGAGGTGGTTTATGAACTTAGTTAATTAAGTAAAGAATTATCGGTAGGACAACAAAATGAAAAATAATACGAGGAGTGATAAAAATGTTTCAAATGAAAAAAAAGTTAACCGTAATACTTGTAGCATGCATGATTGCTTTAACTATTGTACCTCCTGTACTAGCAGCAACCCCAACAGGTTCAGGTTCTTATAGTGCCTCTAAAGCGATATCGTATGCAGAAAAATATGTCTTAAATTATAATCCTGCGTACAAATATTACTATTCAGATTGCACAAATTTTGTGTCTCAATGTTTATATGCTGGTGGCTGGCCTTATGCCAATACCAGCTTACCAGCAACGGACAATTATGCCTGGTGGTATAAAGCAAGTACTAGTACTAATTCTAATACATGGAGTGTGGCTGATCGGTTATATGCATTTTCATTTCTTTATACCAATCCTTACCGAGGTATGGCAACTACTAGATACAGTGGAACTACTACCGTCAACTATCCTAGTGGAGTTTCCAAAGGTGATATAATTTTTTATGACTGGACATCGGATGGTAACGCAGACCATGCATCTATTTATGTTGTGGATGGAACTGATCCTGTTTCTAAGAGCTCAGGAGCATTAATTGATCAGCACACATATGACCGTCAACATGCAATTTGGACATTAAATTATTATAATACAAATAGAAGTACGACAACAATCAAACCTGTTCATCTATACTCTAGTTTTTAATTTGTATCCATACGTTAATTATTAAGAGGAGGAAGTAATATGAAAAAATTTAGTTTATTGGTTGCGCTGATTACTATTACGTTAATAAGCATAGCAGTTATAGGAGTAAATGCTACATCATCAAATGAAAAAGAACTGGACGCTATTAAAAATGTATTAATAAATGCTAGCACTATCGCTGATAAAGCTTATGTCGATTGTAAAACGAGCGATAAACAGGGTATATTAAATAGTAATAAAGAAAACATTATGAAAAAGCATCATGATAATTTAAATGATGTTTTTGACAACAAGTATGTAGAAAAAATTAAGAAAGCATGGATTGATGACCAAGTTACAAACGTACAGGATGGACCAGATTGTGTTGAAGCTGGGATATCAAATATTGAAATTAAAGATTTTTCGATTAATGGCAATACTGCTACTGTAACCGCAATTCTTACAAAGTATTTGATAGATCGAGTAAACCAAAATGGTAAATACTATCTTGATAAGATGGAAGGCAATATTACTGATACAGCAACACTTACAAAGGAAAATGGGAAATGGAAAATAGTTCAATTTGAATCCATACCAGACCTTGATTCAACAACACATACATTAACAGCAGAAAAATAAAAATTTCCGTTAAGCTGCCTTTGTTAATTCAAAGTGCAGCTTAACGGCTTATAATAGGTAGGTTACAATGAAAACTAATCCTTTAAAATATATGATAACTATCATTAATTTAATACTAATTCCTGAATTCATATTTTATATTACTACAGAAATAAAACAATTAATTTGGTTACTTATTTTAAACCATGGTGTTTTTAGCCATAATGATATAACTCTATTTTTCTTTAACAGTGCATTATCTGTTTACTTTGTTTTATATTTTCGTTATTCTTTTGTAGTCAATAATGCTAAAAGAAAAATAGAGTTACTAATAATTTGTTTTATATCTATTCCTATGATAAGGTTATCCTCAATTACGTTATCAAATTACATGGGAAATGGAAAAACATATTTTGATGGAGCCACATACCAGCCTTTAACTATTGTGATTCAACAGGAAATTGCACTTGCTATTACATGTTTAATAATGATCATTTTATTCTTTTTAAACTATATATTCAGAAATAGCTATGCGACCCATGTTCACAAGTTCAAATTTATTCGCCGGTAACCATAATGCGGCCACCGAGGATAGATTTCATCTGATCCAATGCATAAATCCAATATTTAGTCTTCCTGAAAAGAAGGCTTGTAATATACGCTGGTTAGTTAGTTTCAAGGAGTCCCGGATTGGCGTCTAACGGTCAGTTCCAGGTGGTTACGCTCGACCATACAATTATAAAAAATATCCACCCTGGATAGTGAGGTGAACTATAATGCCCCCCGTTGTCAAGACACGGAAAATATTTTGTAAGTTATCCTCCTTTCCGTGCTTGTATTTTTAGGCGACTTCTTGATGCTGCTGACTGCCATAGACCTGGGCCGGGCATTGGTCTCCTATGGAAGAGTGGGGACGATAGGTATTATACTCTTGCATGTATTGATTTAAAGCAATTCTCAACTCATGGGGACTGTTGAATTCATTGATGTAAATGCAGTCATATTTCAGTGTCCGGAAAAACCGCTCTGTTCTCACATTATCCAACGCTTGACCCTTACCGTCCATAGAGATTTTTACTTTTTGAGATGCTAATAAATTAAGATAGTCGGGATTGGTAAAATGGCAGCCTTGGTCACTGTTGATAATTTCCGGCCAGCGGCGGCTCAAGGCTCGTTTAAGACAGGTTAAAACAAATGACTTATCCAAGGTACTAGACAGCTCAAAATCAACGATACACCGGCTGTACCAGTCAATGATAATAAACAGATACATGAAGCCTTTGGTCATCCGAATGTATGTAATATCTATACCCCAGACCTGATCTGGATGATCAATAGTCAGGTTTCTCAGCAGGTATGGCCGAACATACTGAGCATGATACCGCTTACTCAGGTTGGGCTTGGGATAGATAGTATAAATCCCATATCCCGCATCATCCGGCGCACTTTTTTCCGGTTAATCACCAGATGATTATCCCGTCTCAGAATCTTTGTGATGGTTCGATAGCCCCATGTGGGATGAGCAGTGTGAATCTCATCAATTCGGCGCATTATAAATAACTCCTCAGCAGAGATGGACTTCTGAGTAGTGGGTTGGCGGTACACACCGGTACGATTGATGTTTAATAATTCAGCCTGCCGCTTGATGCTGATTTGCTTATTAGTACGGTCAACGAAATCTTTTCTTCCAGTCTGGTCCGACAATTTCTTCAGATTTTTTTTTGAGCCAGTCCACCTCATAGGTGAGCTGACCGATTTTACGCTCCAACTGAGCTACTCTTTCGTTCTTTTCTTGAAGTTCCTTTTCGGCTGCAGAGGGGCCCTTCTTAAACACCTCTGAGGCTCGTTCTAGAAACTCGCTTTTCCAGCGGCTAATCACAACAGGGCTGATACCGTGTTTAGCGGCGATTTCGTTGATAGTGAAGACTTCCTGGAGCACCTCCAGGACGACCATGCTTTTAAATTCGGGTGAGTAATGATTTCTCTTATTCATATTTCCAGTATAACTTACTTTTTCAATTTTGTGTCTCACTTCTTGGGAGCATTATAAACATTGTTTCTGAATAATTCATGGTCTTACAACCTTTGGTCGTTACACTGGCAAAACATCATAATAGAAGTCCGTTCTTTATCGTTCTAAAGAATAACTTAATCATGATTTAATTTCCTATTTATTAGTATGCTTTTAAGATTCTTTGTTTATGAAATGCGTAATAAATACTGTTATACCAGCTACAATAAAGATGTCTGCAAAATTAGTGTTAGGAAAAGTCAAACTTAAGATTTTAATATTAAGAAAGTCAATTACACTTCCCTTAAGAAAAAAATCTATAAGGTTTCCGATGAAACCACCCGCTATTAAAGTACTGGATAATTTTAAATATGTATTTTTACTTTTGGTAACATAACAAAAAAAGGCACAAAGAATTACTAGAATTAAGATTGAATAAAAATACCAACTTTTTTGAAATGCACCTAAAGTTATTCCCCTGTTTTGTACTGGTGATAAGTAAATAAAATCGTTTATTATTATAAATGAATCTCCTAATGGAAGTTTACTCATAACTAAATATTTTGTAGTCTGGTCAATTAAAACTACAAATAGAAACATTAAATTCCATAATAACATTTAAACACATCCATATAATAACAGTAGGCTTCCTTTTCACCCTCTTATTAATACGAATTTATTTACAGACCCAGATTCCGGCCTTGAGCAAGCTTATTGTTAACAACCCGGAGAAACAGTCAGACACAAACGTTGCAAAGCAGCCCGGCATTGCAGCAGGGCTGCTTTGCTTTGTCTGGATTCCTATGACAAACATGAAGTTGTATTACACAATTCAAAAAAAATATTTGTTTTATCAATATCTTAAGTAACTACAAATACTCAACTTTAAGAATTATGGCCCACTTCCACTGGAATTTACATACCATCTTCCATAATTATTTTGCTTTAAATAAAAAAAGTTTACTGTACCGCCTGATCTTCTATCAACAACACCCTCAACGTAATACTGTTTCCCATACTTCGGATCGTTATAATCTCCGGGTTTTATTTTTAGGGTAAACGCATCAGCTAAATTGATTTTTAGAAATACATATTTTCTGATGGCTCCTTCTGGTGTTAGTAGAGTGTAATAGGAAATTATTATGACCAAAATAATCCCAATAAATATGTATAATTTTTTTCTTTTCATATATCCGTCCCCTTTCGCAGAACCTATTACTATATTAGTCTAACTAGAAGATATTGTTACCAACCAGGTGTTTCGACCCAAGAACAACCAAAGAATAATCACTATGTTGTCGATGCCTAAAAGATATTTTTTAGGCGTTCGGTTTTTTTGGGGGCCCAGATTGGTTCCTACGAGTATGTTCTTCATCAAACCACATTTTTCCTGCTTGGCCATATGTCCAATTTCAAGTCAAAAGGCTGAAATGCGGCTTTAATGGTTTGAAATGCAGACTTCCGGGGTTAAAATGCCCAATTAATTATAAAAAAGCTGTGGGATTGATCCATAATTATCATTTAAATCATATAAAGACTCGTGAGTGGGGATATTTCGCGTCACGGTAGCGACGCCAGTTACCTGGCGTCCCCCGCACAGATCCCGGCGTGCGGAACTACTGCACCGGGCTCCTCAGGAATACTCCCTCCGTCATCAGTTACAATTCATGTAACCTTTTAGTACTTCTCGCAGTGAGGTTTGCATTAATTTCTCCAGCCCTACATGTCCGGTTAATGTTTCCTTTGCGAGCACGTATTCCTGTTAACC
>PGZN01000074.1 GCA_002840165.1 Firmicutes bacterium HGW-Firmicutes-8 | reverse complement strand
GGATGTCTCTTTAAGACAGCCATCGTGGGGAGGAGAAAAAAATAATGATTGTCCGACCTCTGACATCTGACGACCGACCTCCATTCCCCGTGGCTTCGCTCTGCGGCTCCGCCAGTCTCTGAGGCAAGTGGCGCAAAAATGGAAACAAAGGAAACCCCTTATGCGGACAGCATCTCCTCTGATATTAAGTCATTTGCCAACAAGCCACCTGGGTTGGCTCTTCAGAAAACACCAGCCCCTGTGCCAAAAATGAAAGAAAAGCCCCTTTTGGACTCACTTTTTAGGGGGAAGAATAGAAGACCCTTCTGTACATAAAAGTGAATGAGGCAGCTCCTTTTTGGGGGCTACCTCATTACTTTTTATAACTAAATTTTCGTGATGAATGATTTTACTTTCTCTATTATTTCCCGGTTGATTTCAATTGTGCGGGTATAGTTACCGTCTAGGTTTAACCCATGGTCGGCGCCCTGATAGCAGTCCATTTGTGATTCCGGGAAGGCTGCTTTAGCTGTTACCAGGTCACAGAAGGGGTCATCACTGCCGAAGATGAGGTATGAAGAGCCCACTTTTTGCTTGTAGACGTCCCACATCGGAAAGACTCCGGCTTCCCTTTTATAATATAGGACAGGGGTTAACAAAACTGCCTGGGCAAAACTTTCCTGGCGTTTCGCCACCGCCCCGGCTAGGGCAACCGTACCAAGGGACTTGCCGCAGATGATAATATTTTGAGACTTATAGCCCACCTCTGCCAGGTAATCCAGAACATACCCGAGGTCTTCGATGGCATGGTCATGATCATAGGGCTCGTCAAGGTGCCGGTAGGTGTATCCCCGGTATTCGGCCTTAATGGCATAGAACCCTGCTTCGGCTGCCATCCGCCATAGAAAGTCGAGCAGGAAGTGGTTAATCGTATAGCCTTTTCCAGGGAGAATTAAAAAAGCTTTTTTCGGCTTGTCCTCACCGCACATAGTGAGGGCTTCTATAGGCCTACCGGGGGTGGGTATTTTTATTTCTGCAGTGACCATTTATTTTTCCCTCCATTTCTAAATCAAAATTACTTTTATAATTAGCCGCGGATATTATACAAATCACGGGCAATGGTTTATTTCTACACTGAAAAAACTAACCCTTCTTAGGCTGCCTATTTTTTAGTGTTACTATGTCGGACAACTGACACAACTGAGAACTGTCAACTGATCACTAGCCGCTGGCATAACCGTTAAGCTTGACAAAACAAAGGGTCTGCTGTAGAATAATATACTGTAGGTGAAGTCTGCGGCTTATGGAGTTCGCGTCTTTACTGAAAACCGCTCAGAGAGGGCGGACGGTCGGGTGACTGTCCACAAACGCTTGCGTGCCCCGTCCTGGCGAGTCCAAAGAGGGAGGTGTGTTTTATGTATGCTGTCATTGCTACCGGAGGTAAGCAGTATCGCGTCACTGAGGGTGATGTCATCTTCGTTGAAAAGCTTAACGCAAATGAAGGTGAATTGGTTGAAATCAACGATGTGCTTGCCGTAGTGGGTGACGAGGGGGGCCTCAAATTAGGTACCCCGCTGGTGAAGGATGCCAAAGTATCTTTAAAGGTCTTGGCTCATGGTAAAGGCTCAAAGGTCGTTGTTTTCAAGTATAAGGCCAAGAAAAATTACCGCCGTAAAACCGGTCACCGCCAGCCTTTTACCAAAGTAGCCGTAGAAAAGATTGAAGCATAGGTTTAAGGCATATGATTATTATAACGGTTATCAGGTCAGATGGGGTTATCAAGGGTTTTAGCGTCAAAGGCCATGCCGGGTTCAAACCCCGTGGCGAAGACATTATCTGCGCGGCTGTGTCGATGCTGGCCCAAACTGCTCTGCTGGGCCTCGGCAGGTATATTAAGGAAGGCCTTAGTTTCAGCATTGATGATGATTCCGGTATTTTAAAATGCGCCCTCCCCGGGAAGCTGAGCGATTTGGAACAAATCCGGGCCGAAGCTATCTTGGAGACGATGATGGATGGACTCAAAAACCTGCAAAAAAATTATGCCAGACATATAAGAGTATTTAGGAGGAGGTGGACTCCGTGTTAAACATTAATCTTCAGTTATTTGCCCACAAAAAAGGGGTAGGCAGCTCCCGGAACGGCCGGGATTCTAATCCGCAATATCTGGGTGTGAAGCGTTATGACGGAACTGTTGTAACCGCCGGAAACATCCTTGTCCGTCAGCGCGGGACTAAGATTCATCCCGGCAACAATGTCGGTATTGGCAGAGATGACACTCTATTTGCCTTAGTTGACGGTACTGTCAAGTTTGAGAGAAAAGGCAGAGACAAAAAACAGGTCAGCGTATATGGCCAAGCTGTAACAGTATAGTGCAGGGGCTGTCTCAAAAATGAGACGGCCTCTTTTTGTTGGGCAAACTTCGGGGAGGACGGGGCCGGCGTGTTCCTCGGGGCGGGCCAAGCTTAGGTCAGTTGGGGGCCGGGAAGGGACGGATATATTCCTCCAGGCGGGCTACGATTCAGCCGACTCTGGGGCTGTTTCGATATGCCACCACTCACGCTTCGCATTCGTGGGTCGGCTGGGATCAGACACCGCCTTGAGGAACACATCCGCCCCTTCCCAATGTGAAGCTGCTTGAAGTTAGCCCGCCCTGCGGAACACATCGGCCCCGTCCTAATATTCTGGCCAAACTTAAGCAGGCCGTCTCTTTAAGACAGCTTGCTGGGGGGAAAGAAAATATAATGATTGTCCGACCTCTGACATCTGACGACCGACCTCTCCTGTGCTAAAAGTGAAAGAGTACGCCTCTTTTGAGATTACCCCTTTTGGGGGAGGGGAATAGTAGGCTAGCGTAGCGTGCGACATCCGTGGCTCAAAGGTTAGAAAATCTGTTGGAATTCGCTGATGGCGAATTCCTTCCTTTTTTTACTAGCCACTAGTCACTAGTCACCATTTTGCCGGAATAAGTGGGATAAGGAACAATTATGTAGGGAAATAATAATTTGGAACATTAATAGTTGCTAGTTGCTAGTTCCTAGTTGTTAGTTGTTAGTTGCTGGGTGCAAATTGATAGGTGCGAGTGGTGAGTGTAAAGTCGGTTGGTTCGAGCCAGGCTCGAACCAACCACTAACCCTTGTTTTGCCCAATACTTCACACTCGGTACTAGCAACTAGGAACTAGGAACTAGCAACTGACAAGCGGCATGAATCGAACAGTTCTGGGGGATAAGCATTGTTCAATGTACTGCGCAGAAAACTAAAAACCACCTTTGGTAAAAACAAAGATATGAAAGTGTCTCATGAGCGGTTCGACGAGGGGGAAAGTGACCACGCTACCGAACGGCATCTTATTACCCGTTCCCTCGCCAAAAACAAGAAAACGATGCAGGAAATCTTTAGTAACTGGGGGGACATAGAATTCCGGGAGTTTGAGCTGGGGACCGCCCCCCCCGTAAAATTAATGATTATCTACATAAAAGGGCTTACCTCTATGCCTGACGTTCATGTAAGCATTTTAGAAAAGTTGATGCTGCTGGAAGGGTTAATGGAAGAGGTCGCTTCCAATGGGAATCTCCACCTGATTAAAAACAAGCTCCTGCCGATTGCGGAAGTTATTGAGCAGAACGATTTTATCACGATAACAAACCAGGTACTGACAGGAGATGTCGTCCTTTTTATCGATGGCGAAGAATCAGCCCTGATGATTGGGGTCAAGGGCTGGTCGGACCGGGCTGTGGGAGAGCCGCCGTCAGAGCCGACCGTCCGCGGCCCGCGAGACGGTTTTACGGAGAACATTCTGGTCAATGTCGCTCATATCAGGAGGCGGGTGCGGTCCTCCAGGTTAAAGCTGGAAAAAATGAATATCGGATTACTTACTAAAACTGATGTTGTCATCATGTACCTTGACGGGATAGTCAATGACTCGGTTGTCGTCGAAGTCAGAGCCAGGCTGAACAAAATAAAGACCGACGCCATTCTGGAGAGCGGTTATATCGAAGAATTTATCCAGGATGAATGGCTCACACCGTTCCCTCTCATTTTAAGCACAGAGCGGCCCGACCGGGTGGCTGCCCATTTATTGGAAGGGCACGTGGCTGTTTTGGTAGATACCACCCCTTTTGCCCTGATTATGCCGACTACCTTTTTCCACTTTCTTACCGCTGCCGAGGATTACTATACGAGGGCTCCGATAGCTACGATAATCAGGCTGCTGAGACTGGTGGCGATAAATATTACCCTGCTTTTGCCATCAGCTTATATTGCGATAGCAACCTTTCACCAGGAAATGCTGCCCACCCAGCTTCTGATCAGTATCGCCCAGGCCAGGGAGGGTGTACCGTTTCCGGCTTTTGTGGAGGCTTTTATCATGGAGTCCACATTTGAGCTGCTCAGGGAAGCCGGTGTCCGGCTGCCCCGGCCTGTTGGCCAGGCGGTAAGTATTGTAGGCGCCCTTGTTATTGGTCAGGCCGCAGTATCAGCCGGTTTGGTGTCTCCGGCCATGGTCATTGTGGTAGCTCTTACAGCGATATCCTCTTTTGCGATTCCTAATTACTCGGGCGCTATTGCTTTGAGGTTAATGAGGTTCCCGCTGATGGTCCTGGCGGCTACCCTGGGGCTTTTTGGAATTATGTCAGGGCTTATGGCGATGCTGATTCACCTCTCTTCCCTGAGGTCTTTTGGAGTGCCCTACATTGCTCCGATCTCTCCTCTGATCATAAGCGACTGGAAGGATTTTATCTTACGGGCTCCCCACTGGGCGATGTTTACTAGACCCCGGTTAGTCGGCTTCAAAGAACCCCAGAGGCAGGAAAAAGGACGGGTCCCAAAGCCGCCTAAGGGCAGTAAATAAGAGTTTGCGGAGGGCAGAAATACTATGAACAGTCTAGAAAAAGGTAAGATTTCCGGCAGTCAGTTTATGTGGATGATGGTAACGACAGTCCTGCCTACTGCTGTACTTTTTATTCCGGCGATCACGATTAAAAACGCCGGCACGTCTGCCTGGCTAGACGGTTTGATTGTTTCTACGATATGGGGGCTGTTAGTCGTAACGGTTTGCTGTACCCTTGGGGAACGTTTTGGAGGGAGGTCTCTGTTGGACTACTCCGGAGAAATCCTGGGCCAGCCGCTGGGGAAAATGTTAGGCCTCTTCTATATTTTTATTATTACTTATACCAATGCGATTATTGTCAGGGAATTTGGGGAATTCCTGCTGTCGGCCTTTATGCCCGAGACACCTATTCTGGTTTTCAATGTGGTTCTGCTGCTTCTGGCTGCCTCATCGGTAAGGAACGGGATAGAGGTCATCGCCAGGATGAACCAGTTTATTGTGTCCCTAATGTTCTTTGCCCTGATTTTTATCTTCTGCCTTATTTTTGGCGAAGCTAATTTTCATCATCTGCTTCCATTGTTTGAGGGAGGCGTCAAGCCTATTATTCATGGGGCTTTAACCCCCATGGGATGGCGGGGCGAGGTGTTTTTACTGCTTTTTATGCTGCCGTTTTTAAGCAATTACCGTGAAGCCAGACCTGCCGCATACAAGGCTGTATTATTACTGGGGCTTGTTTTGGGCACTGACGTTATCATGGTCCTGGCCGTATTTGGGAAGGAGGCTGCCAATTTTGTATTCCCCGTACACTCCCTAGCTGCCTATATAAGTGTAGCGGGATTTCTGGAGCGAGTTGAAGCCTTTATCCTGGCTTTGTGGGTGACCGGGGTGACTATTAAAGTGGCGGTGTGGTATTATTGTGCGACACTGGTGACTGCCCAAACCTTTAACCTGAAAGACTACAAGCCGGTTGTCCTGCCCCTGGGAATCATCCAGGTGGTCTGGTCGATTACGATTTATGATAACATCAGAGAAATGGTGGACTTTTTTGAAAAACCGTGGATAACCTTTTCCCTGTTTTTTGAATTTGTTGTTCCCACAACCCTCCTGCTGATAGCTGTTATCCGGAAAAAGGGGGGGCGCGGCAGTGAAAAGTAAATTATCTCTATTAGCTGTTCTGCTTTTGGTGTTCCCCCTTCTGGCCGGCTGTTGGAGCAGGTACGAAATCGAGAACTTGGCTATTATCGGTGGGATGGGTATTGACCGGATTCAGGAAGACGGCAAAGAAAGGTACCTCTTGACACTCAATGTAATAAGGCCCGGTCTATCTGGCGGAGGCACAGAAGGTGGATCGCGGGGCAGACCAATATACTGGCGGATTACCGCCACCGGGGATACCCTGGTGGATGCTGAGAAGAATATTAACCTAAGGTCCCCCAGGCTGGTTTTTTACGGGCATATGAGGTTTGTAGTCATCAGTGAAAAAATTGCCCGGGAGAAGCTGCCGGATGTTATTGATTATCTTGCGCGGAACCCAGAAGTCAGGCTGCGGATATTAATTTTGCTGACGAAGGAAAGGGCCACAGATGCACTGATCAACTATTCGGAGCTGGAAAACACGATAGCCAGAGAGATTACTGAAATGGCGAGTATTACCGGCAGTATAGTATCTAAATTTAAAATCTGGGACCTGGCCCAGACTATAAACCAGCTTATCACCCCCGGCCTGGATCCGGTAATGGCAGAACTAATGACCCCGGTTACGGCACCTACCGAACCAGGCGGAGGGCCAATCAGAATCCTCCGCTTTGGGGGTGGTGGAGTAATAAAAAAGGATAAGCTTGTCGGTTGGCTGACTGATGGCGAAACGAGGGGATATCTGCTCGGAACGGGTGAGGCCCACCAGGGGGCGCTTCCTGTGAGGCTGAAGAACCAACCCGAGCCGGATACCAATATTAATCTAACGCGTTCATCCAGCAAATTAACGGTAAAGGCCGAAGGGAACAAAGTCACAGCTAAGATAGTGATTCACGCGGAAGGAGACCTGGGAGAATACAATGGCAAGGAAGAGGTAGCTACAAACGAAGGTGTATTTAAATTGGAGACCAAGTTTAGAGAAGAAGTGGAAAAAGAAGTCAGACAGTCATTTAAAAAAGCCCAGGAGTTAAATGCCGATATCTTCGGTTTGGGCAACAGACTGCATGAACGTAATCCCAAGGCGTGGAAGAAGATGGAGAAGGACTGGTATAAAATTTTACCAAATGTTAAGTTGGAGATAAAGGTTACTGCCCATATCAGGAGGACAAGGGCAATCTCAGAAGCTTTTATTCCGAAATAAGAGAGTTGAGTTGAAATGCATTTAATTGGTTTGATGTTGATTTTTAGCGGGATTATTTTATTTGAAGTCCCCCGGATGTGGAAGGATAAGATGTGGAGAGAGCTGATTACATTCTCCGGGCTGCTGACGGTTGGTATGGTGATGAGCTTTGCTGCTGTTTTACGCATTGATCTGCCGAACCCGACAAAAGTAATAGAATTTATTTTCAACCCATTTTCAGAGGTGATTCTTTCCTTCCTTAAGCAGTAGGTCAAAATCTGCTTTAGACAATTCAATACAAATTGTTGAAGGAAATTGTTCACATTGGGAGAATAGAAGAAAAAACACGTAATAATGCGGAGGGTACTGGAATTGCAGGACTTGTTGGAAGTTTTGAGGGTTCAAAGACACGATTTTCTAAATCATTTACAGGTGATTTCCGGGCTGCTGCAGCTAAAAAGGTATGACGGAGCTTTTGCGTATATTCAACAGGTCGGGGAAGAGCTGGGCCGGGCCGGAAGTACAGCCAGGCTGGGCTGCCCGGAAATAGTGGCCGTGATTTTAACTTCCGAACTGGCGGCCTCCAAAAAGGGTGTTCAAATTAACGTCGAAATCAGTACAGACTTTGAAAAAGGCCTGATGTCGGCGTTTGCCGTAGCGGAAATTGTTAGAGATATGCTGAATACGGCTATCAGTTTGGTTGAAGTATCAGCAGGCGCCAAGGGTTGTATAGATTTTGAAATTATGCAAAAGGACGGGGCCTATGTCTTTCAGGTTAGTTTTGGCGGGAGCCGGAACACTGAAATTCTGGCTATTGAATCAAGTGCAGTTTTTTTAGGGGAAATGGCAGGCAAGCTAAAAGGCCGTTTCAACACCGGGACTTCTGCCGACGGAGCGACTGTGTTAACCCTGGCAGTGCCGGTCCCGGATGAGTTATCAGTTGACAGTTGACAGTTGACAGTTGACAGTGAAAAAAGAAATCACAGAGGGCCTAGCGCAGCAAAGCTGCAATCAATTCTAATAACAACCGCGGAGGATGCGGAGAGCGCGGAGATAATAAATTGACTTGTTAAGTTTTTTTAGTTCAAATCTTATAAAACAAAAAACTTTGTAAACAGTGTTTTTAAACCATGAGTTTTCTTTTTCTCCGCGTGCTCCGCTATCTCCGCGAACTCCGCGGTTTTAAATAGCTGCGAAGTAACTTGGAAAACTTAGTTAATTGCCGAAGTTACATCTATGTAGGTGAGAAAACCGGGGGTAAGAATATCCGAGTTGTAAATATGTTTTTATATTTAATAATTGCTCAAGGTACAGAGTTACTAAATTGAACTGAGGAGTAAGTATTAATGATTACTCTCTGTGCTCTCTTTTTTTTCAGTGAATCATTATATCTCTGTGTCCTCCCTCTATGATTTTTAATTTACTCCGATTTACTCGCGTTATCTTAGTATTTCACATGTTTCAAAAAGAGCCAACTGGGCAGGAGAAC
>PGZN01000073.1 GCA_002840165.1 Firmicutes bacterium HGW-Firmicutes-8 | reverse complement strand
TCATCGATGTGTCACAGTATGTTTGACATGCCATAGTATGCCTGTGGTTGCGGTGGGGTCGGCGCCTAGCCAGCTGCCATTTTTCTACCTCTGGGTCGGCACTGGGGCCATGCTTAGGCAGTGTGAGGCAAGAAGATTGCAGGGGGGAAGCGTGTTTCATTTTACTCTAAGGTGAAAGCGGGACGCAGATTGTTTGGCCGATGTAAAGTTTGTCGGGATTTACTCCAGGGTTGGAGTTTAGAAGGTCCTGCACCCCGATATTGTATCGTCTGGCGATTGAGTAGTAGGTATCTCCGGATTTGATGATATATGGGAATGTACCGGCCGGGCAGGCGCCTACTGGGAGGCAGATTACCTGGCCGATCTGCAGTTTGTTGGGGTTGATGCCGCGGTTGAAGAATTCGATGGCCTGGACTGTTGTATGATAACGCTGAGCCAGAGAAAACAGGGTGTCCCCGGCTACGATGGTGTACATAAAACCGGGGCAGGTTATGGTACCCTGGCCGGGTACACAGATGACTTGGCCAATCTGTAGTTTGTTGGGGTCGATGCCGGGATTTGCTGCTATCAGTCGATCGAGGGGGATACCGGCCTGTTTGGCTATGGCGAAAAGGGTGTCGCCTGCTTTGATGGTGTAAGGGGCGCCACCGGGGCAGTTGGTTGCCATAAAAATACCTCCTTTGTCTATAATATTAGGGATTCAGTGGAACTGTGCATGCCGAGAAAAATGGCATCTGGCGTTGTTGCCCGGGCTGGCGCAATCCTCGGAGTACAAGGAAGTACGCCCTCTGGGTCGGTACTGGGGCCATGCTAAGGCCATGCTAGGGCGGCTATATCTAAGCGTTCGGTGGCCTTTGGCCACCATCACAGCTGGGGGATGGGGGATTCAGTATTATCTGCGGCAGTCGGTGAGTCTTCCCTGCAGAATTATTGGGCCTGAGGCGCCTGTCTGCAGGTTGGCTGGTCGAATAACTACGGTGCTGTCCGGCGTTAATTGCGCTGCTGTCGGAAAGTCGAGAGTTAGAGCATAGGTTGGCGGGTTCTCCGGTGTGGGGAACATCACATTCCCAAAGGTTCCTACATTAGGGATATTCACTTCGCCCACATAGCCGTTGAAAGTACCAAACAAACTGGGGGCGGGCAGGTTAGCTAAAAAGCTTACGGCCTGGGTTCCTAAAAAACTAAAATGGACAAATGATTAGTCTTTTTTTATTTAAGCAGGAATGTAATGTGAAAAAAAGAAGAATATTAGATATAGCGAAGTGAAATGTTAAAGAGGGTTGGAGTCATGGCAGTATTCAGCATTGGGGAAATGGCTGTGCCGTTTACGATCAGAAAAAGCAGCCGGGCCAAAAACATCAGCATAACTGTCAGTATGGACGGGGTTACAGTGACGGCCCCGGGTTATGTATCCGAACATGAAATAAGCTCATTTATAGAAAAAAAAAGAAAATGGATTTCCCAAAAGGTTTCTAATTATGAAGAACAAAAAAAACGGAAACCGAGAGAAACGGAATTTGTTGACGGTGAGAATCTAAAATTCCAGGGAGACGACTTTTTGCTTCAGGTCTTGGAATATGACGGCAAAACGACGAAGGCTGCTCTAAAAGGGGACCGTTTTGTCGTTCATCTTAACCGCGGCCTGCTATTGGATACCCGCCGGGAAGAGGTCCAAGCCAAACTTGAGCAGCTCTATCGGGACAAGGCTCGCGAAGCTGTTCTCGAGCGGTTGGAATACTTTAAGTCCAAACTGGGTGTAGACTATAACGGCCTACGGATTAAGGATCAAAAGACCAGGTGGGGCAGCTGTTCCAAAAACGGTAATTTAAATTTTAACTGGAAAATAGTGATAGCTCCTTCAGATATCATCGACTATATTGTAGTACACGAACTATGTCATCTGCTCCACATGAACCATTCCAAGGAATTCTGGGAAACGGTCGCCAGCCAGATTCCTGGTTACAAAGACAAAAAACGTTGGTTAAAAGAAAACGGACCGGGGTTAAAGTTATAAACCCCGGTTTTTGCCTTTTTCGGTATGGGTGCATGACGGGGATGGACACTTCAATCTGCACCGCCCGCTGCCGGGGCAGCCCGTTTTGTTGTTAAACTGTGGGACTTTGCATAAATTACCAAAAACAGTTGCATAGTAATATTAATAATTTTAACCTGTTGTTAACAGGAAAAATTACGTCGATGCCGAAAGTAATAGATTACAACTTCATACAACCTGATAAGTTAATATTGAAATATCACAATATGGTCGTCTAAAATTAAAGGAGGGCTCAGCGATGTGTGATTATTATTTCGATGAGGACCGCGGGGTAGCATATAAAATAGACCCGGTCATGACATCGGTTGTTCGAGACGAAAGTAAAAGCAATCCTAAAGGTATTCTGGTCCATACTGATGTGAAGGTTACAAACCTGAAAAAAGAAAAAGTTCGGCGGACTATATCCGAGTTTTTTCCGTCCGAAAAGTACGACCTTGATGAGGCCAAAAAGGTGTTTTGTGACACATTATTAACCAAATACATAAAGGGCGCGAAGAAAATATCGGAAGAGGAATACCAGACGATAAAGGCCAAATTTGAAATGTAATTGAAAGACTTTTTTCGCAAAGCTTACAAATATGCGGAGAAGGCATTAAACCGGGTGATTAAATAAATTTCCTTCCGGGAGCGGCAAACCGCTCTTTTTTTGTTGACTTTTAGCAGGGGAATGGATTAAAATATGACCAGGGACATAAATGACTGTGGTCACAAATCTGGGATGAGGACGTTTTTTCAGAAAGGTGTGATTTAATGCAGCAGCAAACCCGCAGGGAACGGAAAAAAGAAGAGACGAGACGCCGGATACTTGATGCTGCCTTTAAGCTGTTTGTGGAACAGGGTTTTGAGAATACCACTGTCGACCAGATCACCATCACAGCTGATGTTGGAAAAGGAACTTTTTATAACTATTTCCCAAATAGGGAGGCCGCCCTGTTTGAGTTTGTTGAGGACTTAGGCGTTCGGCGGGGACAGAAAATATGGCCCGGCATACTTAAACTTCAGGATACCCGGCAGCGTCTGGCTAAGGCGTTTCAAAGCCTTTGCGCATGGTTTGAAGAATACCCTGAGTTGTTAAGGGTTTATTTGACAGACACAATTAATAAGAGTTTAAGAAATCCTGCCAATTATCAGTACAACCATTTTGAGTTATTTTTGACTGAGATTATCAAAATGGGGCAGGACGACGGGGATATTAGAGATGACGTGATACCACAGCAGATGGTCGATCATCTAATGGGTATAACCCTGATTCAACTATGCCGTTGGTTTGAAGGCGGGGCCGGACCGGGCCTTTATGAACTGACAATGAAGGGAGCGGATTTTTTCCTTATCGGCGCATTGAGTACGGAAAAGTAAGTAGATACCTGATGGGGGGAGTAGATATGGCAAAGTATGTGTACTGGCTAAAAGAAATCCGTCAATCCGACAGGCCGGCAGTAGGCGGAAAGGCCGGTAACCTGGGTGATATGGCCAGGGGCCTGAATGTGCCGGACGGTTTTTGCCTTTCGGCTGAAACATATTACCTTAATCTTAAGGCTCATGGGATTGATAAAAAGATTACAGGGATATTAGAGGGGCTTGATATTGAAGACATCGAGGCTGTGGACAGGGTGAGCGCGGAGGTTTCTGCCCTGATTGAAGAGGCCCCCCTCCTGCCTGAGGTTGCAAGCGCTGTCAGGGAAGCTTATGGGCGGCTGGCTGAAGGCAAGCCGGGCATCAAGGTGGCGGTAAGGTCATCTGCCACTGCCGAGGACCTTCCTGATGCCTCTTTTGCCGGGCAGCAGGAAACATTTCTTGATGTTGAGGGAATTGCAGATGTCCTTTTATCTGTAAAAAAGTGCTGGGCTTCCCTGTGGACCCCTAGGGCTATCCATTACCGGACCCAGAAACGGTTCGAACATGAATTGGTCAGGATGGCTGTGATTGTCCAGGAGATGATTCCGGCAGCCGTTTCCGGTGTTATGTTTACCGCTAATCCAATCAATAACTGCCGCCACGAGATTAGAATCGAAGCCGTCCGGGGACTTGGGGAACAGCTGGTTTCCGGCCATGCCGCCGGGGATGTATATCTTTACAAAAAAAATGAGGTCAACGTAGACCTTATTTCAAAAACAATTTCTGACCCCGAAAAGGGCCAGATGATAAATGATTATGACCTTAGACAATTAGCCCATACAGGGTTAAAGATAGAGATTTATTATGGGGAGTATCAGGACATTGAGTGGGCCTTTTACCAGGGTAAGACTTATTACCTCCAGTCCAGGCCGATAACCACAATGATGGATGAAGAGCTGCCTGATGTCGATTTGAAACAGATGAGCGGCCTGCAGAGGGAAGTTGTGGACTGGGTCGCCGAGCGGTTCCCTGAACCAATTTTCCCGATTGACGGGGTTGTCGTGAAGGTGCTGTTTATGGCTCAGTTTGAGGCGATGGCCGCTTTTGGGTTCAAGATTGACGATATGGACTGGACCAGGGTGGAAAGCGGCATTTTCCCGGAGTTCTTTATGCCGCCGAAAATCCGGGCGGGTTTAAAACGGTTTTGGATGTACCTGAACCTGAACAAGACCTTAAGGTCAGACCCGGCTGCGGAATGGGCGGGGGAGCAGATTTACCTGCTCGATACCCTGAAAAAACTGAAGGGGCGGAGTATCTCCGGCCTGCCGTTCGAAATAGTCATGGAGTATATAACTGAGGGGCTGCATCATTTCCATTATTTTATTGTCATGAGGTACAACTACTTTTCCCAGAATAGGATTCCCAACATACTCTTACTTAAGTTTTTAAAGTTTATGTTTAAAGAGGATGGCGAACTGGTTTATGAGAACCTGATGGCTGGCTCAGACAATGTCACCCTTGATATTAACAAGGCTTTAAGTAACTTGGCCGGTGAAGCCAGAACCCGCCCGGCAGTCAAAAAAGTGATTACTGAGAGCCCCCCGGAAGAGATAATTGAAGGGCTGTCCGGGGTCGAAGAGGGCAGCGATTTTTTAAATAAATTCAATGATTTTCTGGGTTTGTACGGGGAACGGGAAACCTCCATGGGTTTGGGCGGCATAGGGTCCCTAACCTGGCGGGATGCCCCGGAAGTGGTTTTTGGCATGGTCAGGGGAATGATGGACGAAGAACCTGGGGCGGGACAAGCCCGGGACAAAGTCCGCCGGGAACGGGCGAAACAAGCCGAAAGGATGGTTAGTGACCGCTTATCAAGGGGTATTTTCGGGTTACTGCGGATGAAGCCGTTCGTTTGCAAGATTCTCAAACATGCCCGCAGTTTTACGGTCTTTCGGGAAAACAGCCACTATGATGTGACAAGGAGCCTGCACGCCTTCAGGATTCTGTTTACGGAATTAGGCCAGCGGTTTGTCAGGCAGGGTCTTTTAACAGACCCGGTCGACATTTTCTATTTATCATACTTTGAGATCAAGGAAATTATTTCGACAATATTTCACGGGTTAGATGATGTCAATGTTAAGGCCCTGGCTGCCAAGATTAGTTCCCGGAAGGCTGAGCGGGAAAGGAGACTGGAACGCTGGAGACTGCGGAATGTGAAGTTTGATGAGAGCGAAGCTCTAAGGGGCGCGCCGGTCAGCTTGGGGATTGCGAGCGGGCCGGCCAGGATTATCAAAGACCCGCGGGACTTCCACCGCCTTCAGAAAGGGGATATCCTCGTTTCCCCATATACGAACCCGGCCTGGACGCCCTTATTTTCAACCGCTGCCGGTCTCGTAGTGGAGACCGGCGGGGCGGCTTCCCATGCGGCCATTATTGCCAGGGAGTACGGCCTCCCGGCTGTGATGGGAGTGGTCAAGGCTACGGAGCTGCTGGAGGACGGTGAAATTCTCACGGTCAACGGCAGTGCCGGGACTGTGCACCGGGGGTAGTGAGTGGTGAGTGGTGAGTGTGGAGTAGGGAGTAAGGAGTAAGGAGTAAGGAATAATATAATAGGAAGGTTCGCGGATGCGAACCAACAGTTTTGCCCCTTTTGCCAAAGGGGCTTTTCTTATGTTGTAGAGTGTAACTCCGCATTTCAACCCGCCAAAACCGCATTATAACCCAGGAAAGCCGCATTATAGGACAGGATGGCAGGTAAAAGTAAAAATTTGTAGAAAAATGTAGAAATCTGAATTATGCCTTAAAAATTGAATAAATGCAAAATCCCGATAAAGGCAAACCCGTCGTAAGGCGGGGGCGCAAATGGACAGCCAACCAATATTGGTTGGCTGTCTTTCAAAGGAGGATAATAAATGTTTAAATTGAAGATATTACCTGTTTTGGGACTTATTCTTGGTGGAGTATCAGGTACGGTATATTCTATTCTATTTATTAAATTGTCCCTAGACTACATTAAATATTTTTTCTTCTTAATAGATTTTCCATCTACTTTTCTCGTTATGATTTTAGCTAGGTTAACCGGAAAACATGAAGATGCCCTTACATTTTATTTAGTTATTGGTCCCTTAGTAGGTGCAGCCGAAGGTTACTTCTAGGATTATGCTTAGGGAAAATGGTAGGGATAGAAATCTTTTCAAAAACAATAGCTTACCTCGTAATTGGAATATTATTTTTATTTAACATTATTCCTATATACAGTGCACATTTTGCAGTTGTTAAGGAAAATACTCAAACAGCTTTATACGATTTTTCTCCCAAAGAAATAGAGTTTAATTCTTATAGGATGGTTATATTTCGAATCGAACAAGACCCCAAGAATACTTCCAAAATTAAAACAGTTTACAATGTGTTTGACCCAAATAAAAACGTAGTGAGTATCAAAAAAATGGTAGTTCAAGCATTCAAGGATATTAATAAACTTGAAATTCCTATCCACATTGATTATTTAAATTCTGAGATTACCTTTCCTGTGATTGATGCACCGTATACGATTAAGATAAAAGAAATACAATTGTCTGACGATAGCAATATTCAGAGAACCTATGAAATTGAACAAGAGATATTAGTTAGTGGTTTCCAAAAATATTAGACAAGGGGTAGCGAAGCAAAATTGCAGGTTACCTGCGTTCGTTAATTGATGCATGAATGATATACTTTTCAAGAAGGTAGGCAAGACAAAGGAAGCTTCGCCTAAAATAACAGCAACGGAAAGACAAGTAAAAGTCTGACAATGTAGGCAATCAGTTTAAGGAGAAGTCCGCGACAACGGAAGCGATAAAGTAAAAAACAAAGATATCAATAAAGAACAGCGCGAAAAGAAAAAAGAAAAGGCCAAAGCCAAGAACGGCTACCGCCAAAAGAGCAAGTATACCAACAAAGGCAAACATAAAGGCTGGTACAAGAACGGCAAACTGCCTGCTGAAAAGGTAGAAGTAACATATTACCTGAATGACGTATCAGACCCGCTGACCCAGGTGCTGATGACCTATGGTGAGGACGGCAAATACGATGCTGCCTATACATACGGTCTGGAACGCATCGAAGTGGAAGATATTGACGAGACCAGGCCGGAATCCCAGGACCCGTTGTACTATCTGTATGATGGATTAGGCAGTGTCACCTATATGGTTAAGCCTGATGGCAACATGCGGGACCACTACCGTTATGACGAATACGGCAAACCCGCGCCGGGCAACAGCAAGCTCTCTGAAGATGGGCGCATCAACTTGAACAATACCTTCGGCTATACAGGTGAGATGTGGGACGAGGAAAGCAACCTGTTGTACCTGCGGGCACGGTATTATGAGCCGGAGACGGGGAGGTTCTTGAGTAGGGATAGTTATGAGGGGGAATTGGAGAATCCGCTGAGTAAGCATTTGTATGCTTATGTAAGGAACCCAGTCAATCATATTGATCCAACAGGTCATTGGGGAGCTAATATTCATCATGATAAAACTTTGGAACTGGCAAAAGAAGTAGGCTTTAATGATGATGAAGCCGAAATTATTGCCAAGTATGATCAAGGTATAGATACGAGTGCTCACGGTTTAACAACCGGCATGACTGGAATAGCAGGACAGAGTTGGCACGAAAACACCATAACTATTAACAAGTGGGACGATTATAATTATAACAATCTAAATTACACTCAGGATGATAAGTGGAATTTAAATTGGGATATCTATGATAAGGTATACGGAAGAATCTACAGCACTCCCAATGCCGACCAAGCTTTGAGGTACTTCTGTCACATGTGCTACTTCGTGGTTAAGAAGATATTGTGAGAACCTTTCCAAATAGATGGTGTACGATTCAAGTGTTCTGCTTGAAATCCCTGGGTTCTTTCTGAAGTCAATGAATTCACAGAAAATCCTTTCGAACGGTTTTACAAAAAAGCCGCCCCGAATTCCTTCTTTGGCGGTCATCTAATTTACATATTTTGCGGTCAAATAATTTGGGCAGTTACATTATCCATATAATTTTTTCATTGGTGTAATAAATCTCAATAATACAAGTTACGTTTTAACGACCAGCCTTTAGTGCCAGTTGTTTGTTTCTACCCCAATGTAACATTAGATGAATAATGTTACATTAGACGAATAGTTGTCCGAAAAAGGCAAAATTACCGAAAGGTAATTGCGCAAAGCTAAAGGGTCTAAAGCTAACTTTTTGTTAGTCATGACAGCCAGTCGCCGGATCTAAGAGAGAACTATCCCTCTAACCGGGATAGTTTTTTTACTGGAGAGGGGGACAAGCAGATTGTCCATTATTGGAAGCAATGACTTCCGAACGCTGCTACCGGAAGAAATTAAATCTAAATGCTGCTCTAGAAGGAAACGGATTCAGCTTGACCTGGATATAATTAAGGTATTTATAAATCTAATACGGGAACAATTCTTCGAAATTAAGTAATACGTTTTTAGCAAATGTATAGGAGGTGGGCGAATTGAAATCTAGGGTTTTGTAACAGTACTCTCAATAACCGTTATGTTTGCTTATTTTGCCCGAAGCATTTGCCAGTAAGTTCTTACCGTAAGACGTGTTCTCATTCTAAGTGATTTTAGAACTAAACTAAAAGTAGGAGGTTGTTTATACTTATGTTAAACAGAATAAAAAATAGCCTAACAGGGAAGTTGGTATCTACGCTTATTTTAACATTGTTTTTGTTAGTCAGTATTTATACGGTATACACCGTACAGGAAGACAAAAAAATAGTTGAAGGACACTTAGAACGAAAAGGTTTTGCATTGGCAAAAGGGGCTGCTTTGGCACTCCAGACAATGGTGGAAAATGATATAAAAAAAGGTGTGATTACAGAAAAAGCTTTGTTTGATCGTGACTATAAATTAATCAAGGATGATACCGAAGCGAAAAACCGTAAATACAGTTCGGCTTTTGACAGCTATACGGATACTTACTGGCAAGGATTTGTAGACGCATTTTTGGCTGATGAGGATGTTCTTTTTGCTGCTCCTGTTGCCAATGGGGAAGGGGACAAGGCCGGTTACTTACCGACTCACAATACCAAATATAAAGACCGGTCTAAGAGGATTTTCAATGACTCTGTCGGTGTCGGTGCAGGTAATACGAAGGAACCTTTGAAACAAGTATATAAAAGGGACACCGGTGAAGTGGCCTGGGACATTTCTCATCCAATTTATATTAACGGTAAACACTGGGGAGGGTTTCGGGTAGCACTATCTGTGGCGAGCATAGAAGCCCAACTTGCCGCCAAGCGGAATAAGACAATATTATCGATGGTGCTGCTGGCTGTCATTCTTACTACTGTTATTTTTATAATTGCCCGCATAATGTTGAGCAAGCCCTTAAACAAAATATTGAAAGCCACTGAGGATCTTGCTGTTGGGGACGGAGATCTTACGCAGCGTTTAGATATATCTTCTAATGATGAACTGGGTATAATTTCCAGACATATTAATACCTTCATTGAAAAAATACAGGTTGTGGTTCGCGATTTGGCAGAGATGATAGAGAAGGTGGCCTCAGTAGGCGAATTAGTATCTTCTAATTCCGAAGAGGGCACTAAAGCTACTCAGCAAGTGGCCTCGGCTATTGAGCAGGTAGCTAAAGGCTCCACTGAACAGTCGAGGAGTATTACGGATACAGTACAGGTTGTAACCCAGGTTTCCCAGGCCATTGAACAAATTGCTGCAGGTGCCCAGGAACAGAGCAAAAACGTTATCAACACCAGTGCTATGGTCACTGAGATGGCAAATAAAATTGATACAATGGCAGAAGGCATGGAAACCGTCAAGCAAGTATCAGAGCAAAACGGAGTTGTAGCTACTAAAGGCGGACAAGCAGTGGATAAAACCGTAAATGGCATGCTTCAGGTCAAGGATGCTGTATTTGAGACGGCTAACAAAATCCACGAATTGGGTGAACAGTCCCAGAAAATCGGGGAAATCATTCAGGTTATTGATGACATTGCCGAACAGACCAACCTGCTGGCATTAAACGCTGCCATTGAGGCGGCCCGGGCCGGCGAACATGGCAAAGGCTTTGCCGTGGTAGCCGATGAGGTGCGGAAACTGGCCGAGCGTTCAGGCAAAGCCACCAAGGAAATCGCTGACCTCATCACCGACATTCAGCGTGGCACTAAGGTAGCAGTGGAATCCATGCAGGTCGGCACCAAAGAAGTGGAATCAGGGGTGGAACTGGCCCAGGAAGCCGGTCAATCCTTACAAGAAATAGTACAAGGCGTTAAAACTGCCGGTGAGCAGGTACATAAAATTATGAGCCTGATTAATGAAATTCTAAACAGCAGTAAGGTAGTATCCGCTGCTGTCAACAATGTCGCTGCCATTACCGAGGAGAACAACGCTGCCACCGAAGAAATGTCTGCCTCGGTCGAGCAGGTCAATGCTTCCATGCAGAACATGGCTTCCATTTCCGAAGAGAGCGCGGCTTCTGCCGAAGAAGTTTCCGCTTCCACCGAAGAGCTCACCGCATCTGTTGAAGAAATTTCTTCTTCGAGTGAACAACTGGCCAAAATGGCCCAGGAACTGCAAAGCATAGTTGCTCAGTTCAGGGTTTAGAGGAGGTGTAAAATTGTGGATGAAAATATCTTTGAGGAAAGACAATATGTAATTTTTAAGCTCGGGGCGGAAACGTTTGGTTTGGATATAAACAAAGTCAAAGAGATTATAATATATCAGGAGCCTACACATATGCCCGGAGGATCAAGTGTTGTTAAAGGGATAATCAACTTAAGGGGGCATGTAATTCCCATTTTCAGCCTGAGAAAAAAATTTAATTTCCCTGAGGCCGGGAATACAAGAAGTACAAGGATAATTGTTGTAGAAGCTGGTGCTAATACCGTGGGTATAGTCGTAGACGGTGTCTCCGAGGTGGTCATGATTTCTGGTAGTGTGATTGAAAAAGCATCCTCTCTTTTTACTTCCTCCATAGACGAAAATTACCTTACTGGAGTAGCAAAAATGGAATCGGGGTTGATCATAATCCTTGATCTAGAAAAGGTTATAAGCCGGGACATGGCTGAGGCTGTATAGATACTCATACAATATGGCGAAACAATACGAGCAAGTGCCGTACAAAAAGGCCTGATAACTGAGGTAAAGTATTACCCCTCATTAAGCCTCATAATTTCCTAAATAAAAATACTGTAACAGATGAAACAAGTGAGAAATTATTTGTTGTAGTGATTAACTATGCCAAACAAGATGTAGGGCTAATAGTAGATTCGCTGGTCGGCGAACAGGAGATTGTTATTAAGAGCCTGGGTAAATATGCAGGCAACTATCGGAGTAGCCGGCGCAACCATTTTAGGAGATGGGAACGTAGCCGTAATCCTTGATATAGCTGGTTTAATACAAAAACTTGTTCAATAGCAGCAGAAAAAGGAGGGTCAAAAACAATGGCAACTATTCTGTTTGTGGATGATGCAGCCTTTATGAGGCCGAACGGCGAGGTGCGTGACCATTACCGTTACGATGAGTTTGGCGTGCCTGCGCCAAGAGCGAAGTTATCTGAGGATGGCAGGAACGTCAACCACAATTCGCGTTACGCAAAGTAAATTAGGAGGCGCCCAAAGCGCCTCCTAATCATATGCTCAATCCACCTTATTAACTCACTTACACCAAACTCCGCACAACGCACTCCCCACTTCGTACTCCGTACTACCCCGGCGTCCGAATCCTAAACACATGAATCCTA
Source organism: Firmicutes bacterium HGW-Firmicutes-8 (assembly GCA_002840165.1). Taxonomy (GTDB): domain Bacteria; phylum Bacillota; class Thermincolia; order Thermincolales; family UBA2595; genus GW-Firmicutes-8. Next base: position 5,073 of record PGZN01000073.1, on the reverse strand, counting down.
TAATCAAAAACCCCCTGTTTAACCTTCAGGAATCGTTCCGTAACATGCCATCCCTCGTCTGCCAGGGATTTGACAAAAGCCAGGCTCTCCCGGCGCCCGGGGTCACCCATCACGATAGTGCCTCCGGGGCGGAGGTTGGTCTGGAATATCTTTTTTAGGTAAGGGTTAAGTTCAGGATGATAAAGGATATCAGAACCAATGATATAGTCAAAGGTCCCGCTGATGTCAAAAGAGCGCCAGTCGGCTACAGCGGTACGTATTCCTGAGACATTGTTCAAGGCGGCGTTTTCCCTGGCGATGCGGAGGGCTTCCGGGATATAATCGGTCTGCAAAACCTGGCCCCCTTTTAATCCGGCCACAACTCCGGGCAGGCCGAGTCCGGCCCCTAATTCCAGCACGGATTTCCCGGCCAGGGAAGGACCCTCCCAGAGCCATCGGGCTATGGCCAGGGAAGGTGGCCACAGCTCAACCCACACCGGGGTTTCTTCATCATTGATGGCATCAATCAGGACCTCTTCACTGTTTTTGACGATTTGCATCTTGATTACGCGACCGCCTAAATCGACCTCAATTACCTCGGTTTCTATCATTTCCTCACCATCTTTGTCACATTTCCGATTATTTCTGATTTTATCACAGGCTTGGCCTGTTTGCACCCGTTTTCCGCCAAAATCCAAAAAGAAGGTGTTGACAAGGCCTGGGGGGCTGGATTATTATGTTTCCATCAACAACTTTGCGGAAACAGAAGGAAAATCGAAAAAAATGACGAAAGCTTTAGTGTTTTTGACAAAAAGAATAATTCAATGTTAAATATACAAATTATTGGGGAGTGGAGAAAAGAAATGGGACTTATGGAAGGCGAACTGGAGATAATCCGGGCCGAGGTGGAAGCGGTACTCGAAAAATATGATTTGGACCGGGAAAAATTAATCCCTATCCTCCAGGGGGTTCAGGTCAAACTGGGTTACCTCCCCAAAGAAGCAATGCGGCAAATTGCCGAAGCTCTGAAGGTTCCGGAAGTTGATGTTTACGGGGTCGGGACCTTTTATAACCAGTTTCGGATGAACCCGCCCGGCAAGCACCAGTTCAAGGTATGTATGGGGACAGCCTGCCATATGACCGGCGGCCGTATTATCATGGAGTCTTTTGAACGCCGTTTAAGTATCAGTGAAGGTGAGACTACACCTGACCGTGAATTCAGTCTGGAACGGGTCGCCTGTGTGGGCTGCTGCGCCCTGGCGCCTGTTGTTGTAGTTGATGAAACCGTCGAAGCAAAAGTGAGGCCGACTAGAGTAGACGGCATTTTACTGGGGTTTGGCCTGGAGAGGGCGGCGCCTGAAAAGACAGCCCCTGATGAGGGGATAGACCAAGGGGAAGAGGGTCGAGAGCAATGAGCGATTCCGCGCTTGTGGTTGAGCAAAATTACGAACAGTTGAAGAACCTGGCTCTGCAAAAACACGGGGAGATTAAAGAAAAACCGTATGTCCTTGTGGGTACGGCGACGTGTGGCAGAGCGGCTGGGGCTTTAGGCGTTTTGGATACCTTCCGGAATGAAATCGATAACCGTCAGCTTGATGTAAACATCATAGAAGTAGGCTGTATGGGGCACTGTTATGCCGAACCGATGGTAATCATTTACAAGCCGGGGTTTCCGCCCCTTTGTTACGGTTCTGTTGATGAAGGCAAAGCCGCCCGCCTTGTTACCGATTTCCTTATTGAAGATGACCCGTGTTTTGAGTTTGCGATGGCGGCGCTTGAACCGAATGATCTATTCCCGACCTTTGGCGATTACCCGCGAGGGGTATACGAACAGAAGGTTATCCTGGCCGACTGCGGCCTTATTGACCCGGAAAATATCGACGATTACCTGGCCTGCGGCGGGTACGGCGCCCTGGCAAAAGCCCTGGCGATGAAGCCGGAAGAGGTAATTGCCGAAATAAAAGATGCTCAGTTAAGGGGGCGTGGAGGGGCCGGTTTTCCCACCGGTATCAAATGGGAGACCTGCCATGATACTCCCGGCCCGCTGAAATACGTTATTTGTAATGCTGACGAGGGAGACCCGGGGGCTTTTATGGACCGTGCCCTCTTAGAGTCAAACCCGCATCAGGTGCTGGAGGGGCTCGTGATATCAGCTTGCGCGGTGGGAGCCTCCCAAGGTTATCTTTATGTCCGGGCGGAATATCCATTGGCAATTACGCGTCTCCACACAGCCTTGGAACAAGCCCGGGCCAAAGGGCTGCTGGGTGAATCGATACTGGGAAGCAGCTTTAGTTTTGATATCGAAATATTCAAAGGGTCAGGGGCTTTTGTCTGTGGTGAGGAGACAGCCCTGATTGCCTCTATCGAAGGACACGCGGGGATCCCCACTCACCGGCCGCCGTTTCCCGCCGTTTCCGGTTTGCGTGGGAAACCGACACTTATCGATAATGTCAAAACCCTGTCCTACATTCCCCATATTGTCCAAAAAGGAGCGGATTGGTTTAAGAGCATCGGTACTCCGAACAGTCCCGGGACAGCCGTTTTCGCTCTGGCCGGCAAGGTGGTTGGGACGGGCTTAGTAGAAGTTCCGATGGGAACTACGTTAAGGACCCTGATTTATGATGTCGGTGACGGTATAAAGGATGGCAAAACATTTAAAGCTGTTCAGATTGGCGGCCCTTCCGGCGGCTGTCTCCCTGAATCGGCACTCGATATCTCGATTGATTTCGACTCCTTACGGGAGGCGGGAGCAATGATGGGTTCCGGCGGCATTGTTGTTTTAAATGAGGATGACTGTATGGTAGAGGTAGCCCGTTTCTTCCTGGAGTTCGTCCAGAATGAATCATGCGGCAAGTGTACGTTCTGCCGCCTGGGGACGAAGCAGATGCTGGACATCCTAACCGATATCACGAAGGGACACGGCCGGCCGGGGGATATAGAACTCCTCCTGGATCTGGCCGAGGATATCAAAACAGGGTCATTATGCGGCTTGGGTAAAACAGCCCCTAACCCTGTTTTAACTACTATTAACTTTTTCCGCCACGAATATGAGGCCCATATTAATGAGGGGCGCTGCCCGGCCTTAATGTGCAAAGACCTGATAACGTTCCATATCTCAGCTGAAAAATGCAGCAAGCTGTGTGATGCCTGTGTGGGCAGTTGTCCTGTAGAGGCTGTCTATACGAGGCCAGATATGTTAAAAGCCATTCACCTTGATAAGTGTGTTAAATGTGATAACTGCCTGACAACCTGCCGGACACTCTATGATGCGGTTATCAAAAAGTCTCCACCGGCTGCGGAGGAAGGGGTTAGTTAAAAATGAGCAGAAAGGTTACAATAACAATTGATGACAGGCAGCTGACTGTCCCGGAAGGGGAGAAACTTCTCTGGGCAGCCCTTGATAATGGGCTATACATTCCCCATTTATGCGGCTTTCGGGAGTCTGAGCGGCCGGCGGCCGGGTGCCGGCTTTGTTTCGTAGAGGTGGAAGGCCACCCAAACCCTGTTACGGCATGTACTGAGCCGGCTGTCGAGGGGATGGTCGTGATGACGCGCAGCCCGCGTGTTGACAGGCTGGTGAGGACTGCCTTTGAACTGATTATTTCAAATCACCGTCTGGACTGTGCCAATTGTGCTAAAAACGGTGATTGTGAACTGCAGCGGATTGCCAAGGCGAGGAAGCTTAAACTGAAGCTGACCCGGCTGCGGCAGCTGGTCAAAGAAACCCCGGTAGATGACAGCCCGCAGTCATTCAGCTATGATGCCAGCAGGTGTGTGCTCTGCGGCCGGTGTGTATGGGTCGACCACAATAAAGCTAAAGTGGGCGCTATCGGTTTTATCAGGCGGGGAATCTCCCGCAAAGTATCAACTTTTGGCGAGGTCTGCCTGACTGACTCCCGCTGCACCCAGTGCGGTGAATGTGTCAAGGTATGCCCGGTGGGGGCATTGACATTTAAAGAGGCTGCAGATAAGTAAATTACGGACTAAAGTGGCCCCAGCCGTCTTGGCTGAGGCTTTTTCGCTTTTTACCCCTTTTCCTTATCTGACAACCCCTTGGATGTCAAATTATTAGGCGCTGTTTTATAAGGGTTGTTTCTCATAAACTCCTCTGACGGTTCCAGGTCGTGTTTGCCTTCCCTGACCAGTTCACCCTTGCTCTGCAGCTGCATCGGCTTGGGATCCCCGACACCATAAATCTGGGGTCCCTTATCCCCCGGCTGCTTAGAATGTTTCCTTTTGCTCATTGTATTCCACTCCTTTTATTTAGCCTTTACAAGAAATCACAGAGTACTAGCGCAGCAAAGCTGAAATCAAAAATTTGAAAAAGGCCGCGGATGACGCGGATAACGCGGATTAGAACGACGCGGATAATCCCGGACGTCCCAAATCCCGGTTTCTTACTTACATCGTTACTTCCCCGAACTATGTTTCTTGTTGATCCTGTTATCCTGTCCGATATCATTTTCTCCAATAGATAAAGCAGACAGGATAACAGGATAATCCGGATACATATGTGTTTTCACTGAAAAGAAGAGAGACAGAGAGTAATCAGTAATGCCTACTCTCCTGTTCAATTTAGTAACTTTGTAACTTGAGAAATCATTAATTATAAAAACATATTTACTACTCAAATATTCTTACTCTCGGTTTTCTCACCCGCATAGATGTAACAAACGTCCCAAATCTCGCTTTCTTACTTATTTATCTTTATTTCCTCGAACTGTGTTTCTTTATTGATCCTGTTATCCTGTCCGATATCATTTTTTTTCTTTAATAATAGATAAAGCAGACAGGATAACAGGATAATCCGGTCTAATTAAAAGAGATTCTGTTTTCTGCGGTTTTGTCTGATACAGCAGAACTATGTTGGGTAGAAGAGAATACTCATATAACCTGTAATTGTTTTTTGTTTTATATATATTCATTTTAATTATTGCCTTGCTGCGGAAGTAGGAATTAGTATGGGTTATTGATTTCTCTCTGTATCCTCTATCTCAGCCTCTGTGCCCTGGTATGGTAAAATGCCTTTAAAAGAAGGATAATCCCCAGCGACTATATAACATTTGAAGGACCTAGCAGGGAACTTCAAAATGC
>PGZN01000072.1 GCA_002840165.1 Firmicutes bacterium HGW-Firmicutes-8 | reverse complement strand
CTTTATTGGGTGGCATTTTGAAGTTCCCTGCTAGGTCCTTCAAATGTTATATAGTCGCTGGGGATTATCCTTCTTTTAAAGGCATTTTACCATACCAGGACACAGAGATGAACAGAGGACACAGAGAGAAATCAATAACCCGTACTGTTTTTCTTCTTCCGAAGCAACCTGACAATATAAATGAAATATGTACAAAACCAAAAAACAGTTACAGGTCATATGAGTATTTTTTTCTACCCAACCTAGTTCTGCTGTATCAGATAAGACCCCGGAGACCGCAGAGGATGCGGAGAGCGCGGAGATACGAAATTCACTTATCTCGCGAAGTAACTAGGACAACATAGATGATTGCCAGAAGTTACATCTATTTAAGTGAGAAAACCGAGAGTAAGAATATACGAGTAGTAAATATTTTTTTATATAATAATTTCTGGTACAGAGTGACTGAATTGAACTGGGGAGTAGGTATGACTGATTACTCTCTGTGTTCTCTTCTTTTAAGCGGTTTCTCTGTGTCCTCTGTGGTTGATTTTTAAAGACCCCAAAAGAACTGCGCATGAGAGGTTGAGACAAAGTGGATGAGCGTAATTTAACCAGACTTGAATATCACAAGATAATCGCCCTATTACAGGAATGCACATCTTTCAGCATTAGTAAAGAAATAGCCGGGGAAATACAGCCCCTGACCGATATATCTGAAATTATCAGCAGACAGAAGGAGACCACAGAGGCCAAAGAGATTCTCCGGCGGGAACCGGATGTACCCCTGGGGGGTATGCGGGATATCCGGAACCTGTTAAGAAAAGCAGAAATTGGGGGCGTTTTGGAGCCGTCTGAACTGCTCGAGGTGGGGGATATGCTGCTTGCCGTAAGGCGGTTGAAGGCATTCTTCCGGGACAAGACGGAAAGCTATCCGGTCGTATCGCGGCTTACCGAACAATTATGTGCGTTACGGGAGCTGGAGGACCGGATAAGAGAAAGTATTGAGCCCGGGGGTGAAGTTACTGACAAGGCGTCCCCGGAACTGCGCCGGCTGCGTAGCAGAAAGCGGGACCTGCAGGCTTCGCTAAAAGAAAAAATGGATTCCATTATTCGTTCATCCGAGTTTCATAAGTATCTGCAGGACCCTATTATCACTATGCGGGGGGACAGGTATGTAATCCCCGTCAAACAGGAGTACAGGGCTCAGGTGCCGGGGATTATTCACGATCAGTCGGCCAGCGGGGCTACCCTGTTTATTGAGCCGATGCCGGTGGTCGAAAAAAACAATGAACTGCGCCGGGTGATGGTTGAGGAGAAACAGGAGATTATCAGAATACTGATCCGGATTACCGGAGAGGTCCTGGCCAGCCATGATGAGATATTTGTGAGTGTGGAAACCGCCGGGATAATAGATTTCATTATCGCCAAAGGGAAGCTGAGCAGTAAGCTGGATGGCGGGGAGCCCGAAATAATCGACCGACCGCAGATAAAAATTACCGGGGCCAGACACCCATTATTGAAGGGAAAAGCTGTCCCGGTAAGTGTCAGGCTGGGCCAGGATTTTGGCATCCTGGTGATTACCGGGCCCAATACCGGTGGGAAGACGGTGGCCTTAAAAACCGTTGGGCTGCTTATCCTGATGGCCCAATCAGGCCTGCACATACCGGCCGAAACCGGGTCACAGACCGGGGTTTTCCATAATGTTTTTACCGACATCGGTGATGAACAGTCAATTGAGCAGTCACTAAGCACGTTCTCTTCACACATGACAAATATTATCGGGATACTGCGTGACGTTGACGATAAATCCCTTGTTTTGTTTGATGAACTCGGGGCTGGGACAGACCCCACAGAAGGTGCGGCTTTAGCGATGGCAATTCTGGATTACCTGGATAAAAAGCAGGTCAGGACGATCGCGACAACCCATTATAGTGAACTTAAAGCCTTCGCTTTTAACAGGCCGGGAGTAGAAAACGCCTCTGTGGAGTTTGATATTACAACTCTAAGACCAACCTACAAATTGAATATAGGCCAGCCGGGAAGCAGCAGCGCTTTTGAGATCGCCGGTCGGCTTGGCCTGTCTGAAGCAATAATCGATACAGCGAGGCAGGCCCTGTCCCAGGAGAATATCCAGGTCACCGGTTTAATCCGGGAGCTCGAAGACAACAGGCGGACCAGCGAAATTGACCGGAAGGAAGCATCACAATTAAGAGCAGAACTGCAAAGGCTGAAAGAGGAATACGAAAAAAAACTGGGGCAGCTTTCAGACAAGCGGGCTGAAGTTATGGAAAAGACGAGGCAGGAAGCAGGGGAAATGCTGCGCAAGGCTCGGTTAGAGGCTGATGCTCTGCTGAAGGAGATCAAAGAGGCCGCGGCCAGAGGGGCCTCTCATAAAGCTTTGACAGCTGCCCAAAATGCCAGAAGCCGCCTGCGGGAGATGAAATCTGAGAATGAAGTGCACAGAGAAACAATAGTAACCGGGGAAGTACCGAAAAATATCAAGCCGGGCGAAGAGGTTTTTTTGGCCAGATATAACCAGCAGGGCCTGGCCTTATCGTCACCAGACGATGATGGGATGGTGCAGGTGCAAGTAGGGGCGATGAAATTGGCGCTCCCGCTGGTGGAGCTGCGGCTGCAAAAAGCCAAGCATCTCATCGAAACCGGGGCGTCCAAGGTAATGCTTGGCAAGGCCAGGGAAATAGTAACCGAGATTGACCTTAGGGGCATGACGGGAGACGAGGCCATGGAAGCGGTAGAAAAATACCTCGATGACGCTTACCTGGCCGGACTTCCAAAGGCCTGTATTATTCACGGGAAAGGTACCGGCGCTTTACGCAAAGCCATTACGAACCTACTGTCCGGGCACCGGTTTGTCAAAACCTTTAGACTGGGACAATACGGAGAGGGTGGCACGGGAGTTACGGTGGTAGAGTTGAAGTAGTTGACAGTTGTCAGTTGACAGTTGTCAGTGGTCAACCCAGTGCAGCAAACTGCAATAAATTTAAATACAACTCGGAACGCGGGCTGTCGATATCTATGTGTTCTCCGCGAATTCTCCGCGAACTCCGTGTTTTTTTTGAAACTCTCGTGTCTTTTTAATGAATCATTGAGTCTCTGTGTACTGTAGTTCATATTTACTGTCAACTGACAACTGACAACTGTCAACTCGAAAAGGAGGGAATACTTACAATGATTATCCGGGGAGAACAGGCAGAAGAAAGTGCTTTGATGAGGGCCGCTGAGCTGATGTGTGCGGCGGCCAGGACTGCCCCCAAGGGTCGTGGGGTTGACAACATTGAAAGCCTTATCGTCACAGATGAAGAATTAAAGTCCCTGGCAGCAGAAATGAGAACCTGGGCAGAGAAGACAGGGGCTGGGTTTTGTGCGAGGGATGCCGGAAATTTGGACCTGGTGAAAGTGGCTGTTATCTTGGGCACTACAGTGCAGCCCTTAGGACTTCCCGGCTGCGGCTACTGCGGGTTCGGTGACTGTGAAGGGATGCAGAAAGCTGGGGGCGTATGTGCCTTTAATACCGGAGACCTGGGTATCGCAGTGGGTTCGGCAGTAAGTACAGCTTCGGCTCTCCGGGTTGATAACCGGATTATGTTTTCCATTGGCCGGGCGGCCATAAATCTTAAGATGTTTAACACAGATGTTAAAGTGGCCTATGGGATACCCCTAAGCATATCGGGGAAAAACCCCTTCTTTGACAGACTGGCGAAATAGAAGATAAAACAAAAAGGGAGTTGGCTTCAGGCTAGCTCCCTTAGTTTTATTACGGTTACGGTTTGTTAGGTTTGTTCGGTTTATCCGGGCCGGGACTGTTCACGGGGGTGGTAGTGTTCGGTGTATCTTGTGTTCCGGGACTGCCTGTGTCCTCTGGCGGTTTTGGAGTCAGCTGGTGTTCAGGAATGTCACAGTAAGCGGTTGGGGCCTGGCCTTCGGAAAATACCTTGTTCTGTACGACTTCCGGAGGACAGCCGCCCTGCTCAGTCGGACCAGGGATTAAAGCCAGGTATAATATCCCGCCGTGCAGCGGGTCATTGCATACCGGCGTTCCTGGTTTCGGGGGTGGCAGGGGCTGACCTACATGAGTTTTACATGTATCAGTCGGTTCTTTACCGTTGAGGAAGAACATGGTGACTCTTTGGGGGCACTTATCAGTGGGCAGCTGGCTGGATTCGGCACAAACTTCTACCGGAGTATGGCCTTCACAGTGCATTGAGGGGACTGTACCCTTGGCAAAAACATCTGAGACCAGGTCCTCCTTGGGGCATGTATCACCGGGCAATTTCCCGGACTTTGAACAAACTGTGGCCAATACGATGCCGTCTGGTTTTTGGAATTCCTTGACCGGCACACCACTCAGAGATTTGCTCATAATGTAGCGCCATATTTTAGCGGGATAAGAACCTCCATATACCTTGTTCATATGTTTAGGGTCATCGTGCCCCATCCAAACTACACAGACCAGTTCCGGGGTATAACCCGCAAACCAGGCATCCTTGTCATCACTAGTCGTACCTGTCTTGCCGGCAACAGGTCTGCTGCCAAGCGAAGCGCTGGTTGCCGTACCGTAGTCAACTGCAGACTCCATCATGCTGGTGATAAGATAGGCGGTAGTTTTCTTCATCGCGATCGTCTTTTTTGGTGTTACCTGGTCTATGATATTACCATCCCGGTCTTCCACCTTGATAATAGCTGTCGGTTGGATATAAACCCCATCATTGTCAAAGGCGCCATATGCTGCGGCCAATTCAAGCGGTTTTACCCCCCAGGTCAGGCCGCCCAGGGCGGAACTTAGGTTCTCGTCGTTTCGATTGGGGTTGGTCTCACTCATTACTAAAGAAGAAATCCCTAGCTTTTTAGCAAAATTGAGAGATTTGATAATGCCGGTTTCCTTCATTACCTTAACAGCTGCAACGTTGACAGAATAAGCTACTGCTTTTCTGTAAGTAATCATTCCGCGGTATTTACCGTCATAGTTTTTATAGGTATATGACCCGAATTTGGTCAGGGTGTCATCAACGACATCAGCCGGCGCCTGGCCTCTCTCAATTGCAGGACCGTAAACCGCAACCGGTTTAAAGGCTGAGCCTGGCTGGCGCAGAGCGTCAGTAGCCCGGTTAAACTGGCGTTTCTGTTTGTGGTCCCGGCCTCCGACAACTGCTTTTATATAGCCGGTATGAGGGTCTAAAACAACTACTGCCGCCTGGGGCTGAATTACACCCTTATCATCAGTTTTGCTTTGTGGGAAATTTTTGGGGTTGGCCATGGCCTGTTCGGCGTAAGTTTGGATTTTGGGGTCAAGAGTGGTGTATACCTTGAGACCGCCCTTGTAGACCTTATCTTCCCCGTATTTTGCTATTAGGGTATCGGTAATGTAATCAACAAAATAGGGGAATTTATATGTATCATACTGTTTGGCTTTTGTACCGGTGAGAGTAACCGTCTTCGCCTCGGCTGCATCGGCTTCGGCCCTGGTGATGAATTCATATCTGACCATACTTTCCAGGACGATATTGCGTCTCTTCGTACCAGCTTCCATGTCTTTGAAAGGGTCGTAATTATTGGGGGCCTTGGGCAGTCCGGCCAGCATAGCGGCTTCTTCCAGATTCAGGTCTTTGACGTCTTGCCCAAAGTACACCTGGGAGGCGCTTTGGATACCATAGGCGCCTTCACCGAAATAAATCTGGTTCAGGTACATCTCGAAAATCTGATCTTTGGTGAACCTGCGTTCTATCTGAACTGCCAGGACAGCCTCCTGAATTTTCCGTTTCATTGTTTTTTCGGGTGACAGAAAAGCTCTCTTAACGAGCTGCTGGGTTATCGTACTGGCGCCCTGGGCCGCTTTACCTGCCTTGATATCGGCCAGCAAAGCGCCTACTATGCGCCTTAAGTCCAACCCCTTATGTTCATAAAACCTAATGTCTTCAATGGACAGAAAGGCTTTCACTACCTTATCGGGGATTTTGTCAAACTGGATTGGGACCCGGTTTTCCACATAAATACTAGTGATTTCGTTCTTATCTTTATCGTAAATATTCGAGGGCAAATTGGGCTGCAGAACGGTAGGATTCCAGGCCGGCATATCTTTAATGCTATACAGTACCAGTCCCGTCGCTGAACCGATTAAGATAAGACAGAGAAAAACCCCCACTACTATAGCTAATCTAAGAGGATTCAGCTTACGGATACTTTTGCGGGTAGACTTTTGGGTATTTGCCATCTGACTGATTCCCTCCCCGTTTTAGAGTGCGCTAAAACGATTATATCATAACACTACCATAAAGTTAATATTTTTGACAGGTTGCTAACCAGACAGGCTTTTGCTATACTGTAAAGGTAAACTGGTAGGAAGGGGAATTATTGTGGAAAAAGAACTGGCGAAACAGCTTGAAATCATTAGAAGAGGCGCCGCTGAAATAGTGCCGGAAAATGAGCTGGTGGAGAAAATAAAAAAGTCTGTGGCCGCAGGCAAACCTTTACATATTAAACTTGGATTAGACCCTACCGCGCCTGATATCCATCTGGGACATACGGTGGTCCTCCAGAAGCTGCGGCAGTTTCAGGACCTGGGGCACAAGGTCACAATTATTATCGGAGATTACACCGGTCGGATTGGTGACCCCACCGGTAAATCGGAGACGCGAAAACAGCTGACCGACGAAGAAATCAAAGTAAATGCCCAAACGTATGAGAACCAGATTTTTAAAATCCTGGACCGGTCGAAAACTAATGTTGTCTTCAACAGCCAGTGGCTGGCGCCCCTTACTTTTGCCGATGTAATCGGCCTGGCTGCCAAATATACTGTAGCCCGGATGCTGGAAAGGGATGATTTCGCGAAGCGATTCCACAACGAACTGCCGATAAGCATCCATGAATTTTTTTACCCGCTGATGCAGGGTTATGATTCGGTTGCCCTGGAGGCTGATATAGAACTGGGCGGGACAGATCAGAAATTTAATCTGTTGATGGGCCGGCACCTTCAGAAGGAGTACGGCCAGGAACCCCAGGTAGCCTTGATGATGCCCATTCTGGAAGGGCTTGACGGTGTTCAGAAAATGAGTAAAAGCCTTGGCAACTATATTGGGATTACCGAATCCCCTAAGGAAATGTATGGTAAGACGATGTCTATTGCCGATGAATTAATGATTAGGTATTTTGAATTGGTGACACCTGTTGAAATGGAAGAAATCAGGGCTATTGAGAAGGGTCTGAAAGCCGGCCAAATTCACCCCAGGGACCTAAAGATGCGGCTGGCCAGGGAGATTGTCACGATATACTACGGGGCCGAGGCAGCTGAAAAAGCCGAGGAAGAATTCAAGAACATCTTCCAGAAAAAAGAGCTTCCTAATGAAGTACCGGAATACCGGCTGAGTGACAAAGACCTTGAGGATGGCTGTATATGGCTGCCGAAACTGCTTGCGCTGGCCGGATTGGTATCAGGTACAAGTGAGGGTAAACGGCTGATCCAGCAGGGGGCGGTCAAAATCGATGAAGAAAAAATTACCGACCCTGATATTAAGCTTATTCCGCAGGACGGTATAATTATTAAAGCAGGGAAAAGAAAATTCGCCAAAATTATTCGGTGATTAAAGAAGGGTGAGTGCTCGCACTCATCTTCTTGTTTTTTGTTGGGGACACCCCGCTTTCACAAATTATTTCACCATTACATATATTGATATGTGGAGGTGAACCGCCTTGTTAAATCAGCCCCGTTTTTCCACCAAGATTTTGGTGGTCCTCATCATCCTAGTGCTGATTATAGTTATTTCCTTCGGTGTTGTAGAAAGCAATCTGAAACCCACCATACTGGCGATAGCCAAGGCTTATGCCGAGCAAAACGCAGTAAGGGCCATCCAAGATGCGGTTAATGAAAAAGTCGCTAAAGCTGTGGATTACAAAGACCTTATCTTTATCCGGACTGACAACCGGGGCCGGGTTGTCCTGATGCAGGCTAATACGATAAAGATAAACAGTCTGGCAGCAGATACAACTCTCGAAATTCAAAAAAGCTTGTCCAAACTGGAAGGTAAAGTTATACCTATTCCATTGGGCCAGGTCCTGAAAAGCCAACTGCTGGCTGCTTACGGCCCTAAAATTCATGTTACCCTAGTCCCTATAGGAACAGTAAAAGTAAAAGTTGTGGACGATTTTCAGCAAGCCGGGATTAACCAAACCCGTCACAGGCTGTACCTTAATGTTTATGGGAGGGTGAAAATTGTCATCCCCCTGACAAGTGAATATGTTGAAGTGACCTCCCAGATACCGATTGCTGAGACAATTATTGTCGGGGAAGTTCCACAGACCTACGTTAACCTGGATTTGGGTAAAGGCCAGTTCAACGGCTTCTCGGAATAGGACTCCAAACGAACAGGTCAACAGGCAGTCTGACAGATATTTATATTGATATTCTATTAAAGATAGGAAGATAACATAAATTAGTTAATGAAGAAACATAATATATGTACTATTATAATGCATTGTTTTTCTTAATATTGCTCAAAAAATGCTCAAAAATTGCGAAACCCACTTGACAACGGCAGGGCCGATATGATATATTTGTCAATGTCGGTCGTCGAGGTTAAAACCTCGGCATAACCGAAAACAAAGCCTTAAAAAATACCAGAAACAGGTAGTTGACAAAACACACCTGGGCATGGTAGACTAAGATTCCGCGGCAGGGGAAACTTACTGCGGAGGAACAGAAGGTCGTTGTATGCAGACGGCCGTGGTCCTTGAAAACTGAACAGTGAAGAGAAAACTCAAACCTCGTTAAGAGTAATGAGTAATTCTGAGAGAAAAAGAGCTTTGAATCAAAGCTCCAGAGAATAATAGTGATGATGGAAGAAGCGAATGGGCACTCCCCACTCGCCACTCACCACTCACCACTGAAATATTTAATGGAGAGTTTGATCCTGGCTCAGGACGAACGCTGGCGGCGTGCTTAACACATGCAAGTCGAACGGTTCTCGAGGTTCGAAGTTGGAGGTTCGAGATTCGATCCAGGTAAATGTTTAAGGTCATCTGAAAGACCTGAAAGCAGTGCCCGGTTCGAACATCGAATGTCGAACTTCGAACTTCGAGGATAGTGGCGGACGGGTGAGTAACGCGTGGGCAATCTGCCCGTAGGTGGGGGATAACACCGAGAAATTGGTGCTAATACCGCATAACATCATTGGGAAGCATTTTCTGATGATCAAAGGAGAAATCCGCTTACGGATGGGCCCGCGTCTGATTAGCTAGTTGGTGAGGTAACGGCTCACCAAGGCGACGATCAGTAGCCGGCCTGAGAGGGTGATCGGCCACACTGGAACTGAGACACGGTCCAGACTCCTACGGGAGGCAGCAGTGGGGAATCTTCCGCAATGGGCGCAAGCCTGACGGAGCAACGCCGCGTGAGTGAGGAAGGCCTTCGGGTCGTAAAACTCTGTCATCAGGGAAGAAACAAATGACGGTACCTGAGGAGGAAGCCACGGCTAACTACGTGCCAGCAGCCGCGGTAATACGTAGGTGGCAAGCGTTGTCCGGAATTACTGGGCGTAAAGAGCGCGTAGGCGGGGATTTAAGTCAGGAGTGAAAACTGCCGGCTCAACCGGCAGCCTGCTCTTGAAACTGGATTTCTTGAGGGTATGAGAGGAAAGCGGAATTCCCAGTGTAGCGGTGAAATGCGTAGATATTGGGAGGAACACCAGTGGCGAAGGCGGCTTTCTGGCATACAACTGACGCTGAGGCGCGAAAGCGTGGGGAGCAAACGGGATTAGATACCCCGGTAGTCCACGCCGTAAACGATGGGCACTAGGTGTAGGAGGTATCGACCCCTTCTGTGCCGTAGTTAACACAATAAGTGCCCCGCCTGGGGAGTACGGCCGCAAGGTTGAAACTCAAAGGAATTGACGGGGGCCCGCACAAGCGGTGGAGTATGTGGTTTAATTCGACGCAACGCGAAGAACCTTACCAGGGTTTGACATCCTCTGACAGCGTATGAAAGTACGTTTTCTGGCTTCGGTCAGACAGAGAGACAGGTGGTGCATGGTTGTCGTCAGCTCGTGTCGTGAGATGTTGGGTTAAGTCCCGCAACGAGCGCAACCCTTATCTTTAGTTGCCATCAGGTAGAGCTGGGCACTCTAGAGAGACTGCCGGTGACAAACCGGAGGAAGGTGGGGATGACGTCAAATCATCATGCCCTTTATATCCTGGGCTACACACGTACTACAATGGCCGGTACAAAGGGCTGCGAAGGGGTGACCCGGAGCAAATCCCATCAAAGCCGGTCTCAGTTCGGATTGTAGTCTGCAACTCGACTACATGAAGTCGGAATCGCTAGTAATCGCAGGTCAGCATACTGCGGTGAATACGTTCCCGGGCCTTGTACACACCGCCCGTCACACCACGAAAGCTAGCAACACCCGAAGCCGGTGGGCTAACC
>PGZN01000018.1 GCA_002840165.1 Firmicutes bacterium HGW-Firmicutes-8 | reverse complement strand
TGTTCCCCTTGATCCGCCACTTGCCGAAGATACTGGCAGAGCCGCAGGGCGGAGCCACGGACGGCGGAGCCGCCCAGCGCCACGGACGGCGCTTGGGCGAGTGAAACCCAAGGCTCTGCCAGTATCTTCGGTTAGTGGCGGACAAGGAGAACAAGAGAAAACCCTTTGCGAACAGCCATCCCCTCGCCCTACACTTATTTGCCAACAAGCCCTGCTCAGAATGCCCGCCCGGAGGAATACACCAGCCCCTCGTATAATACCAAAATAAAAGAGGCTGCCTCTTTTGAGACAGCCTACCTACCTATTGTTCCATTTGTTTTGCTAAAAAACCCGCCGCAGTTTCGGCAAGTTTTAATTCCATATCACCCATTTGGGTTCCTTCTTCTTTAGAGAGAAGAATCACCGCGCCGATGGGATCCCCTTCTGCGATGATTGGGGCAATTACTTCCGCGCTAAACTTACACGGTTCATCTTCATCGCCCTCGATAATAGGACAGTTTTTGCAGCTTGGATGCGCTCCGGGGTCATTGATAAGCACCGTCTTACGTTCTTCCATAACTTTTTCTACAGCAGGACCGATAGCCTTATTAAGAAACTCTTTTTTGGGAGCGCCTGAAATCGCTATAATGGTATCCCGGTCAGCAATACAGGCAATATGTCCAATTGCTTCGTACAAAGAATCAGCATATTCTTTTGCAAAATCACCCAGCTCACCAATCGGAGAGTATTTTTTTAGGATGACCTCCCCTTCTCTATCGACAAAAATTTCAAGAGGGTCCCCTTCACGAATCCTTAGGGTTCTTCTGATTTCTTTGGGAATCACTACTCGTCCTAAATCGTCTATTCTGCGTACAATACCGGTTGCCTTCATAGATTTTGTCTTCCCTCCTTTTTCTGCATTATTTAACAGTAACTTTTCACTGTTAGTATATAACACAGTTGAGGGAATTATTCATTTTTTTCCATTGAATTAGAGAAATTGATTGAACTATTTTGAGCTTGCCGGAGGAGTCCCCTGAGGCATTCCAGCCGGTGTCTGCGGGGCTTCTTGCTCTAATTTGTTGACAACCTTTGCGCTGTTTCGCAGGTCAGACATATATTGGGTAAATTTATCCTGTTTTTTTCTAATAGGGAGGTCCTGCCGAATTTTTTCCTTAGCTTCCTCAAATGAAAGTTGTTTTTCCGGTGTTACAGACTCCAGTTTAATCACATAGAAACCACCACTGGTTTTTACCGGGGCAGTTGTAATTTTTCCCGGTTTAAGAGCCAGTGCGGCCTGGTCAAACTCAGCAGGCATCAAAGCCCCTTTGGCATAAAGGCTGCTGCCTTGTAAATCTTTAATCAGACCACCGTCATTTTTGGAATTATCATCTTCGGATTTTTCTTTGGCTAGGGTGGCGAAATCGGTCCCGGCATTAAGCTGCTTGATAATATCTTCGGCCGTTTTCTTGGCGTCATTTTCAGTACGGTTAACCTTTTCGGCAGGCTGACCCATCGCGGAAGGCGGCTGGTTAGGGTCATCAAACTTAATTAGAATCGCCCTGGCCTTGATTTTGACAGGATCCTTATAATTAGCTTTGTTATTGTCATACCATTTTTTGATATCATCATCATTAACCTTTACATCTGCTGTGATTTTTTCATATAGGGCTGAATAAGAGGCTTCAGAATACATTTTATCCACGAGATCTTGAGTTTCAAGCTGATATTTTTTTAATTCTTCGATAAATCTTGTTTCTCCGCCAAAACCAGCCTTAATTTCTTCAAGCTGTTTGTCTATTTCACTCTTAGCAGGGTAAACCCCCTCTTTCTTAGCTGCCTGAAGAATCAGGGATTGGGTTATCATATTATCCAAAGTCTGCTGTTCCAGAGCCTTTAACATCTGTACGGAATCCGTACCGCTAAATGAGGCGCCTTGTGATTCCAAAGCCATTTTAATCTTTTTGACCCTTTTATCCAACTGGCTTTTGGTGATTTTTTCACCGTTAACTTCAGCAACCGTTTTGCTGCCGCACCCGATAACTGTAAATGAGAATATCAAAACGACTACTGCAGCAACAATTCTCATAAGGTTTCTCATGTATTGACCTCCCCCTTATAATCATAACCCTATTATAATGCTTGGCTTTTTAATATTCAAGCTGTTTATTTTACCTCGTTTGTTAATTCATTTAATAGCAATTCCAGCTTCTGCAGGGTTTCTGAACCCTTAAAACCCTTAACCGAAAGGATTATCTGGAGATTGGGTGTAACAGCGAATGATATCCGGTTTTTAAAAAAGGAAGTAACCGGAGCAAGCTGTTCGGCTCTAATCTTCGACCCTTCATAAAACTTTATATTAACGATATCTTTGTGCTGGATAATACTCTGAATCTCCGTTTTTGCCGCCAGAGCCTTAATCCTGGCTATGGAAACAAGATTGAGAACCGGCTCCGGGATGTCACCGAAGCGGTCGACCAGTTCCTCCCCGACATCTTCCGAGTCAGCCTGGTTTTCAATATGCATTATCTTCTTGTACACGTCTATCTTAGTTGCTGGGTCCGAAATATACTGGTCACTGATAAAGGCATTGAGGTTAAGGTCCAGATTGGGCTCGGGCCGTTGTTCCGGGGATTCCCCGCGAAGTTCGTCAACAGCTTCGTCAAGCAGCCGGCAGTACATATCAAAGCCAACCGCCATCATATGGCCATGCTGCTCGGGGCCTAAAATATTACCGGCTCCCCTAATTTCCAAGTCTCTCATCGCTATTTTAAAACCAGCCCCGAATTCCGTAAATTCCCTGATGGCGTGTAATCGTTTCTCCGCTATCTCGGACAGGACTTTATCCTTCTTATATGTGAAGTAAGCATAAGCCAGCCTATGGGAACGGCCTACGCGACCCCTTAACTGATGGAGCTGAGAGAGTCCCATCTTTTCGGCTTCATCTAAAATAAGGGTATTTACATTTGGTATATCAAGGCCTGTTTCGATTATTGTTGTACAGATCAGGCTGTCGTATTTCCCGGCAATGAAATCAAGCATGCGGCGCTCCAGCTGGTCCTCCCGCATCTGCCCGTGGACCACCACTAACCTGGCCTCTGGAATAACTGCTTGAAGCAGCCGGGCTGACTTATCAATGTCCATGACCCGGTTATGGACAAAGTAAACCTGCCCACCCCTGTTAATTTCCCGTCTGATGGCATCGGCCACTATCTCAAGGTTATATTCCAATACATATGTCTGGACCGGAAACCGGTCTTCAGGAGGTGATTCCAGGATGCTCATATCCCTGGCTCCGATTAAAGCCATATGGAGAGTTCTGGGGATCGGTGTGGCCGTGAGGGTTAGCACATCTACGTTCTGCCTAAGGTATTTGAGTTTTTCCTTATGGACAACACCAAAACGCTGTTCTTCATCAATAATAACTAATCCCAGGTCTTTGAACGAGATATCTTGTTGAAGGAGGCGGTGGGTTCCGATAATGACATCAACTGCCCCTTTTTTGACTTTGTTCAGGATGTTTTTCTGTTCACCTGCTTTCTTAAAACGGCTCAGCATCTCGACCTGAATGGGATATCCCGCAAACCTTTCGATAAATGTATTGTAGTGCTGTTGGGCTAAAATAGTGGTTGGTACAAGAACAGCCGCCTGTTTATTATCCATAACTGCCTTAAAAGCAGCTCTGACAGCCACTTCTGTTTTTCCAAAACCAACATCTCCGCATAAGAGCCGGTCCATCGGCCGTGGTGTTTCCATATCATTTTTAATTTCTTCAATCGCCTTCAACTGGTCAGGGGTTTCTTCATAGGGAAAGGCATCCTCAAACTCCCTCTGCCAAACAGTATCCGGGGAAAACTTAAACCCGGGTATTTTCTGCCTGGCGGCATAAAGGGCAATCAGGTCATTGGCCAAATCCTTTACCGATTCCCTAACCTTCTGTTTGACCCGGTGCCATTCGGCGCCTCCAAGCTTATATAGTTTGGGGGCTGTAGCTTCGGCGCCAAGATATTTTTGAATTAAGCCAATTTGGTCAGTGGGTACATATAACTTATCCTCACCGGCGTATTGCACAAAAAGATAGTCTTTCCTGACCCCATCCACCTCTAACTGTTTGATCCCCACATATTTTCCGATTCCGTGATTTACATGGACAACATAATCCCCAGGCCGGAGGTCGGAAAAATGGCTGATTTTGGCCCCCTGCTGGACGTGGGTACGAGCTGCCCGGTTTTTTTTGGACTGTCCGTATATTTCCCAATCGGTAATGACTGCAAGCTTGACAGGCGTTAATTCAAAACCCGCTTCCAGAGCGCCACAGGTAATTATCACTTCACCGGCCGTCAGTTTATCAGGTAAACCGTCCTCAACTCCGGAAAAAATGTTATGGTCTTTGAACAGTTCTTTTATTTTTTCAGCTCTTGATTTTGTGCCGGCGAAAATAATCACAGCAAATTTGTTTTCTTTCAGTGTCCTGATTTCCTCTATTAAAAGATCGGTTTTGCCCTTGAACAGGTGCATTGTTTTAGCACTGAAATGTACTATGTTCCTCGGTTTGGCCTCATCCTGTTTAGGCAGCAGGGAGAAGGCTACTCGGACTATGCGGGCTAGTATTTTCTTTAGTTCCTCACAGGTAGCGTAGTTCTTAAGCTGGGAAGGCAGGGCAAGCCCTTGTTCCAGGAGATTTGTATGGGTTTCGGCCTGTTCCCTGACCCGGTTTTCCAGAGATTCAGTTTGACGGGCAGGTTCCTCAAGGAACACTATAGCTTTTTCGGGGAAATAATCAAACAGGGTTACGCCATCCGGGTATAAAAGGGGAAAAACGGCTTCGGTCCCCTCGGGAACAGCACTCTGTCTAAATTTTTCCAGGAGTTCATCCATTCTTTCTGTTAACCTTTTGTGGGCAGCTTTCTTCCCGGCTTTCAAGAGCATTACCTTTTGTGTAAGATATTCCTTTTCAATCCCTGGCAGAGCCGCAGGGATTCTTCCCGGTGGAAAAACAGCTTCCCTGGCGGGTGGAATGGTGATTTGGCCTCGCTTTTCCAGAGAACGCTGAGTTTCCACTATAAAATCGCGGATGGAGTCAACTTCATCGTCAAAGAACTCTATCCTGACCGGGTCGGTGTAAGTCAGCGGAAATATATCGAGGATCCCTCCCCTGACACTGAAATGCCCCGGACCCTCAACCATATCAACCCTTTCATAACCCTGACCGACCAGACGCCTGAAAGTATCAGTAAGGTCGACCCTTTGTCCTACTTGAATAGTCATACAATGTTCCCGAAAAACCTGCGGCGGGATGAGCTTTTTGAGCAAAGACTCTATCGGAGCAACTAAAACCACATCTTTTGACGAAAGTACCGCCTGCAGCGCTTTCAACCGCAGGGCCATCACTTCCCGGCTCTGAGCTATCGCTCCAAAAGGCACAGGGTCCAGATCCGGGAAAAGCAGTACTTCCCTGTCCGGAAGAAGGGTCTTGAGATCAGCAGCCTTTTTTTTGGCTGACTGAGACCCGTTGGCTAAAAATAAAACCGGCTGTCTCCCGGTTTCCACCAAGCCAGCTGTGAGGTAGCTGACCTGAGAAGAGGCTAACCCGAATACAACCTGGTACCCGAACTGCTTCTGCAGACCTTTGGATAAAGATATGAATTTCTCGCTTTCCAGTAGAGGCCGATAAAAACCACGAACCGCCATGATTATTCCTTCTTTCCGGACACACCAAAAGCACCGGTTTTTATTCCGGTGGCCTTCATTAAATTCTGACCATGTCAATTTACTTAAAAAAAGCTTTAGCAAGTATAGCTAAAGCTCATCAAGGCCCAATTGTAAAACTGTACACCGTACCGGGTAACTAATGAATTAAAGGTTTGCCGTAAAAAATTATATTATCACCGTCATCGATACTCAGAGCCCGCGTACACTCAACACAAGTCGAGGAAATATATAAATCAGAGCCTTCTTTGTTATCTAATATTATATCGCGGCCCAGTTTTCCAGTCAAGGCTGCCAGCTCGTCCGCTTCCACCCCTTGAGGCACGTCGGCTTCTTCAAATACAAGGTCACAGCAGTCACATACAAATTTTACTTTCATGAACACATCCCTCCCCAGCATACTTTTCCTTTTATCTTGGACAAAAACTAAATTATTTATACAAAAAACCACCGGTTTGTGGGATCGGTGGT
Organism: Firmicutes bacterium HGW-Firmicutes-8; assembly: GCA_002840165.1. Taxonomy (GTDB): domain Bacteria; phylum Bacillota; class Thermincolia; order Thermincolales; family UBA2595; genus GW-Firmicutes-8. The sequence continues at coordinate 34,408 of PGZN01000018.1, read as the reverse complement.
TACATATTATTAACATCATTCATTGTCTGTTCAACACCCTGTTCGAGTACCGCCAGAACAGCTTCGGCAGCTTTTTTTACCGCTTCTGTCATAACCTTGGCTTCCTCATCAGTAAATCTGCTGAGGACAAAATCAACAGATTCCATCATTTCGTTTTCCGGACGACCAATCCCTAATCGCAAACGGGGGAAATCTTCAGATTGGAGCAGGTAAATAATTGATTTCATCCCATTGTGTCCACCGGCGCCACCTTTCATTCGCAGGCGGAGATTACCCACAGGCAGGTCCATATCATCAAAAATAACCAAAATATCTTCTGGGGCCAGTTTATACCACTGGGCCAGATCAAGTACCGCTTCGCCGCTTAGGTTCATGTATGTCTGAGGTTTGGCCAGGACTACTTTTTCGGCGCCGCAAAACCCTTGCCCAAGAATACTCTTAAATTTAATTTTGTCAACTTTTATGCCCATTTTATCAGCCAGGTAGTCTATGACCATAAATCCAACATTGTGTCTTGTATAAGCATACTGTTTGCCGGGGTTGCCTAACCCTACTATAAGTTTCACAACCTATTCCCCTTTCTTTTATCCCCTTCTCTATTCGAGAATGCCTTTGTTTTTCCTGCTAAATTTTGGTTGAAATCAGCCTGAACGAAGGTGAGGCAGTGATAAAAGAAAAAGGGGTGATTGCTCACCCTCTTTTTAAGCTTCTTCGTTAGTCTTAGGACCGGCTTCCTGCCCAGCCGGGGCGGTTCCGGTGGTCTCTGCGGTCGGCTCAGCCGGTTGTTCTACCGCCCGCGGAGCTATAATGGTCACCAGAGTTGTATCAGGTTCGGTCAATATTTTGTAGTCAGGTGATTCCGGAATATCAGAAACCGTTAAGTGATCACCTATTTCCAGGGACGAGACATCAATTGCAATCGTATCAGGTATTTTGGACGGAATACATTCAACCTCTATGGTCCTTGGCCCGGTCTGAATAATTCCACCGTTCTTCAGGCCCATCGGTTCTCCCTTGAGGGTCACCGAAACAGCTGTGTGCATTTTGTCTTTAAGTGATACTTTACATAGGTCAACGTGAAGAATCTTACCTGTGATAGGCTCTTTTTGAATCTCCTTAACTATCACAACATGTTTTGTTTCCTTTTTCCCACCCTCGATAACCAGATCAATCAACGCGTTGCGGCCCTTCTTCCGGAGTGCGGCTTCCAAGTCCTTGACATTCAGTTCAACTGCTTGACTGTCAATCCCTTTTCCGTAAACCACAGCCGGTATTTTACCTTTATCACGCAAATTGTGTTTGTATTTCTTTGTGTCGCCGGATCTAACTTCGGCTCCAATTTTTACGTCAGCCATTGTTTTCCCCCTTTAAGTTTTTGTTGATTCCTTATCAACTTGAAGTATAACATTATGTTACTTCTATATTTAGCCAAAACTCTCCTTTTTATTATACAGAAAACTTTTATGGAGAACTTTACGGAGAATTTTTACCGGGAACTATTTCGAAGATATTTGTCTATAGTATTTCCTGCAAACTGGAATAACAAACACATTTCATGAATAATATGGTAGCAAAGAAACGATTGGGGGTTTTTGCATGAGGAGGAGCCGTAAGTTCATCTCCATGCCGATAGTGAGTTTGGAGGAAGGGTTACAGATTGGGTCAGTCCGGAGCCTTGTCGTCGATCCGGTCAAAATGGAGATAGCGGCGATTATCATTGACCAGCGCGGCTGGTTCAGGGAACAGAAAATAATCCCCTACTCAAAGGTCAAGCATATTGGAAATGACGCTATTACCATTGACAAGTCATCCAATGTCCAGAAGGTTATCAGCCTGCCCGAAATACTAAAACTAGTCAAAGAAAGGGCAAACCCCATCGGGACCAAAGTTATCGCAGAAAACGGCACTGTGTTAGGGTTGGTTGACGAATACTATATAAATGAACTTACCGGGGAAATAATAAGCCTGGAAATAAGCGGCAAACTCCTGGAAAGCCTTTTTAAGGGAAAGGCCCTGTTGGGCATTGAACAGGTCCGGACAATGGGCACAGATGTTATTGTCGTTAAGGATGGCTCGGAATCACAACTTGAGAAAATAGACGGCGGTTTACAGGAAACTATCCATAATATCAAGGAAGGCACATCAACTATCTGGGAATCAACAAAACAACGGACAAAAAAAATCAGCAAAAACATAAAAGTCAAGTATGAAAAAAAAGAGAAAGATACGGAAACCGAACAACCGCTAGAACCAAATCCGGATCTTGACATCGTAAGTGAAATAGAAATAAGAAATGAAGATGTCCTTCCTGAGGTTAAAGACCCCGGGCAGTTAGATGTAATTGAACCCGCGGGCGAGGATACGGCGGGGCATGAATTTACGGGTGCAGAGCCAGGTAGTATAGAACCGGCAGGTGAAGAAATATTCAGCGAAGAAACGGTTAGTAAAAAAACGCCCGGTGAAGAAATCGGAGGAAAAAAACCGATTAAACAATAGTCCTGGTATAAAGAACTATACCAAAACTGAGAGAAGAACGCTAAAAGCGTTCTTCTCTCATGAGGTCTTGCTTTAAGCGAAGAGTTTGCTGACTGATAAGTCTTCATGTATCCTAATAATTGCCTCACCTATTAAAGGAGCCACAGAAAGGACATGGATCTTGTCAATTGCTTTATGTTCGGGCAGTGGAATGGTATTTGTGACGACAATTTCTTTGATTGAGGATTTCTGCAGTCTTTCGATTGCCGGACCGGATAAAACCGGATGTGTACAGCAGGCGTATACCTCTTTCGCCCCACGTTCCATAAGGGCGTCGGCCCCTTGGGTGATAGTCCCGCCCGTATCAATAATGTCATCAATCATAATAACTGTTTTACCGCTGACATCTCCGATAATATTCATGATTGCAGCCTCGTTAGGTTTATCCCGGCGCTTATCAATGATGGCCAGGGAAGTATCCAGCCGCCCGGCCATGTCCCGCGAACGGGTAACGCCCCCCACATCAGGTGAGACAACAATTACATCATCAAGATTCTTTTTTTGAAAGTATTCGGCCAATATCGGAACTCCAGGTAGATGGTCAACGGGAATATCAAAAAACCCCTGAATCTGGCCGGCGTGTAGATCCATTGTGATTACTCTCATTGCCCCGCTCGCTGTAATAAGATTTGCCAGCAGTTTAGCGGTGATAGGGGCACGAGGCCTCACCTTTCTGTCCTGCCTGGCATAACCATAATACGGAATTACAGCTGTTGTCCGGCGAGCCGATGCCCTTTTCAATGCGTCTACGACAATCAATAGTTCCATGATATTTTCATTAACCGGTGCACAGGTCGGTTGAACCACAAAAACATCTGCACCCCTGACACTTTCATTAATTTCCACAAGGATCTCACCGTCACTAAACCTTGACACCTTGGATTCACCCACCGAAACCCCTAAATACTCCGCAATTTCCTGAGCCAGATGAAGGTTAGCGTTCCCTGAAAAAATTTTAAGTTTCCGATTAAAAATTGGCATTGGCTGTAAAAACCCCCCAGCTATTAAAGTATTATTCCACCTGTCCACTCCCTATTATATCACTTTTCCTTGTTTTTTCTAGCAGTCCATCCCAGATATATCATCTGTTTGCTTCTTTCAACACATAATGCGCCTTCCGGTACGCTCTTTGTTACCGTAGACCCAGCCCCTATAACAGCATCGGCGCCTACCTCAACAGGCGCCACCAGATTGGTGTTGCTGCCTATAAAAGCCTGGTTTCCAATAATCGTCAGCGATTTTTTGGACCCGTCATAATTACACGTTATCGTGCCGGCTCCAACATTAACCCTTTCCCCGATTTGGGCATCCCCTACATAACTTAGGTGGGGCACCTTGCTGCCTTTCCCGATAACCGACTTCTTTATCTCTACGAAATCCCCGACTTTGACCCCATCACCCAATACCGTCCCCGGTCTGATATAGGCAAAGGGTCCTATCGTCACATTATCCCTGACCGATGATTCCAGGACAACCGAGTTCTGGATAGTCACATTGTCGCCTGTACTAACATCTTTTAGGCGGGTATAGGGTCCAATCAGGCAGTTATCCCCAAGAACGCATTTACCTTCAATAATTGTCCCCGGATAAACTATAGAGTCCGGCCCTATCACAACACCTGCTTCTATATACGTGTTTTGAGGGTTAATAATTGTGACCCCGTCAATCATCAGCTGTTTCAGTACCCTTTGAAGCAGTATTTTTTCAGCCTTTGCCAACTGCACCCGGTCGTTGATGCCCATCGTTTCATCAGGGTCCCTCACCTGTACAGCTCCAATAATGCCTCTGTTTTTCTTAAGGATAGACAGGACATCTGTTAGGTAGTACTCCCCCTGGGCATTAGCATGTGTAATTTTTTGAAGTCCGGCAAAGAGTTTGCGACCTTCAAAACAGTAAATTCCGGTATTAATTTCATTAATTTTTAACTGTGCCGCAGAAGCATCCTTGTGTTCTACGATGTCATGTACCCGCCCTTTGGTTCCCCTCACTATCCGTCCATAGCCGGTCGGGTCATCCATTAAAGCCGTTAAAACAGTAACTGCGTTTCCTGAAGAAGTATGGGTTTGCATCAACTGAGTCAACGTATTGGGGGTAATCAGCGGGATATCACCACATAAGACCAGCACTTGACCTTCAAAATCAGCCAACAGGGGCTCAGCCTGCATTACAGCATGCCCTGTCCCCAACTGTTCGGACTGATATACCCACTCAACCTCCGGGCCGATAGTCTGCCGCACTGTTTCGGCTTCATGGCCAATGATAACAATATTCTTAGGCACACCTGCTTCGCTGGCCGCCCGAATAACATGGGCCAGCATCGGTCTTCCGCAGACTTTGTGTAAAACTTTGGGTAATCGGGATTTCATCCGAGTTCCCTTTCCTGCGGCTAAAATAATTGAAATATACTGTTCCAAACCAGTTTCCTCCCTGTATAGGCTGGGTAAATACTCATTTAGGAAATATTCCGGAAACCCGGGTACTCCGGATATTATTTATTTCCACACAAAACTTACTTTTCCTGCGGTAGGTGGAAAAGTTGGCCTTTCTAATTTAAGGCAAAAAAAGACAGGAGCTCCCACTCCTGTTTAATATTAATGATTTAATTAAGCAAGGGCTTTTTGGTATGCCTCAAGTACTGCTGTTTGGATTATTTCTCGGGCACTGGATGTAATGGGATGAGCAATGTCCCTAAACTCCCCTTCAGGAGTTTTCCGGCTAGGCATTGCCACAAACAGGCCATTTTGCCCCTCGACGACCTTAACGTCATGAATGACAAAAGCATCATCAAGGGTAACAGAAACAATGGCCTTCATTTTCCCGTCCAGATTAATTTTCCTCACCCGCACATCGGTAACATTCATTTTTGGTAGCCCCCCCCTTTTTCGCCCAGACAAAAATCATTCGTTAAATTTCGATATTCTTCATTTACCATAGAATTCCTTCCTGGAATGCCAAAATTTTAAGAAAATTTTAAATATACTGAGAAGAACCTCTAAATATTGCTATTGCTTCAATCTCGATCATGACATCTTTTGGCAGACGGGCTACTTCCACCGTTGACCTGGCAGGGGGGTCTTGTTTAAAAAAGCTGGTATATACCTCGTTGATAACTGAAAAATCGTCCATATTCTTGATAAAAAGAGTAGTTTTGGTGACTTTCTCCAAGGAACTTCCGGCAGCGGTTAAAACTTCCTCCAGGTTTTTCATTACCTGCAAGGTTTGGGATTTTATGTCATTTTGGATCTGTCCGGTTGACGGGTCAATTGGAATTTGCCCCGAAACAAATATAAAGTCTCCACATCTGACAGCCTGAGAATACGGCCCAATAGCCGCCGGAGCTTTATCTGTGCTGATAATTTCCTTTTGCATGCGTGTTCCTCCTATTTATTCATATTCATCTCTTATTATAGTGTAACCTTTTGATTTCAGGGTTTTTACAATTTCTTCGACATGACCCCGGTCTTTTGTTTCCAGGTCAATCTGAATTTCGGCCTGCGTAATCGGGATTCGGGGCAAAATCCGATCGTGGTTGACGGAAATTACATTGGCCTTCGTCTCGGTGATTACTCCCAAAAGTTTCTGTAAGGCCCCGGGTTTATCTGTGATGACAGTGTTTATTCTGACATGTCGGCCGGCTTTTATAAGACCACGTTCAATGATGATACTAAGAGGGCGAACATCTATATTTCCACCGCTGATAATTACAACTGTTTTACCGTTATTTTCAACGCGATTATGGAGCAGAGCGGCTACTCCGACCGCTCCGGCCCCCTCACATAACACCTTGGACCTTTCCAGCATCATTAAGATGGCCTCCGCAATTTCTTCGTCACTTACAAGAGTAATATCATCGACAAGTTCCTTGACGAGCTGAAAGGTCAGGGACCCTGGGTGTTTAACGGCAATCCCGTCTGCGATAGTGGACACCGTTGGAAGCTCCTGAACGGCGCCCTGGGTGATTGAATTCTTCATCGATGGGGCGCCGGCTGACTGCACTCCGATAACCTTTATTTTGGGGTTGGCTTTTTTAAGCGCAATAGCAATCCCGGAAATTAGCCCACCGCCGCCTATCGGTACAACAACCGTCTTTACATCAGGCAGGTCGTGTGCTACCTCCAGGCCCACAGTACCCTGGCCGGCAATTATGAACGGGTCATTAAAGGCGTGAATGAAGACCGCCCCCGTTTCTTTTTGCACGCGTTCAGCCATTACGTAAGCCTCATCGTAAGACTGCCCCCCCAATATTACCTTGGCTCCATAACCCTTTGTCGCCATTAACTTGGCTATCGGAACACCTTCCGGCATTACAATTGTTGACTCGATGCCGGCTCTGGAAGCAGCGTAAGCAAGTCCTTGGGCATGATTGCCCGCCGAAGCCGTGATTACCCCATTTTTGCATTCTTCTTTATTCAGGCTGACAACTTTGTTATATGCCCCCCTAATCTTAAAGGAGCCGGTTTTTTGCAGGTTTTCATACTTAAAATACACTTCCCGGCCAAGAATTTCCGTAAAAGTCGTTGAGAAATCAAGGGGGGTCCTTCTTACTACTTCGCCAATGCGTTTCCCTGCTTCTGTTATATCCCGGTATTTCACCGGCAGCCTCACAGCATCACCCTCTTTTTGCCTTTTTGGGGAAATCTATAAACAAAAAACCCGGCTAAGCGGGTTTATCAAGGTATGAGGAAGCAATTAAATAATCACTTGGTTTATCCACATCTATTCCTATTTCAGGATATAAGGTAATTACCGCCTTAACTTTTATCCCAAGTATTTCGGAAACCTTTTTTTCTAACTCTGGAATCGTCAGCCGGCTAAACAGCAGTTTAAACACAAATTCCAGTCCCAAGAGCCTCGACAGTTTAAGTGGGCTTTTTCTGAAATTGACAAATTCCTGGGCCTTGGCGGCGCTCTTGGGGACTGCCGCGGGGTTGACAATAAACAGGTTACCCCCCGTAAAGGTCCCTTCCTGCAGCTTGGCTGAGGTCCTTTTTATTCCGGGGAAATGCAGTTGAACCTCTTCCATTGAAACAATCGGATAGAAAAAGTCTATATCCTGATCACTGCATAACCTTAAAAAATCGTTCACTGCACTCGCCGTAAGCAGGGGAATATCACATGTAGTTATTAAGACGGGATGGGTAGTATCAACCCGGGCTAACGCCTTAACGGCGTTTCCGATGATTGTTCCTTCTATTTCGACCACTTCTATGAAGTCTTCGGGAAATACTTCTTTTAGTTCAGCCGGGCCGGAGATGGCAATTTTATTGACATTTTGCGACTCTATCAAGGCATCTACCACATACCGTATCATCGGTTTAGATCCTATCCCGATCAAGGCTTCGTAAGCCTCATCACTGCACTCGCGCAAGAGGCCGGAATTGGGACTCCCGGCAATTACAATTGCATCAAGCATTAAGTCCGTTCTCCTCCATGTTTAGATTGCCTAACGATCCTGTTCTTTATGGTCGTCCAACACTTCCAGCATACTGTTCTCGGCATTCTCAATATGCTCCCGGGCCAAAGACTGGGCCAGTTCAACATTTCTTTCCGAAACGGCTTCGACTATCTTTTTATGTTCCTCCAAAGCGTATTTCATCCGGCCGGGAGTTGACAGGGATGCTGTCCGGAACCTTTGAATCTGTTCCCGGAGATTACTGACAATCTGGACCAATCGTTCGTTACGGCTGGCTTTAAATAAGATATCGTGAAACTCTGTATCCACTTCAATCAGTTTTTCCAGATCATTGTTCTTTACGCATTCACCAATTGTGACCAGTATTCTTTCCAGGTCCTCAAGTTCTTCCTCAGTTATTCTTTCGGCTGCCAGACCTGCCGCTAAGGCTTCCATGGCAGCTCTTATTTCAAAAACATCGGCTATGTCTTTCATTGAAATACCAGCGACATAAGCACCTTTACGGGGTACCATGACTACAAATCCCTCAAGCTCCAATTTCCGAATGGCCTCTCTTACCGGTGTGCGGCTTACCCCCATCTCTTCAGCCATTTGGATTTCCATTAAACGTTCACCCGGCCTGAGAGTAGCATTTATGATAGCTTCCCGCAGTGTTTCAAAAACGATTTCCCGCAGAGGTTTATAATTGTCAAGCGTAATTGGAACTAACCTTCTTTCCATTTTCCTCTCCCTTTCGGCAGTTTGACATATAACTATTCTATTCTTTTCCTCTAAATTCCTGCTATTCGCCCGGCCAAGTGCGGGAGAGTTCTGCAAACATACCGGGCAGCCTTTCTCTTAAACGGGTGACTGTCATTTTTGCCTTGATTTGGCTGTCAACTAAACCAAACACCGTGGGTCCGCTCCCTGACATCAATGCCCGGCGGACTCCGGAGTCTTCCATAGCCTGTTTTACTTGAAGTACGACCGGATACCTGCTCAGCGTCACCGATTCAAGGACATTGGCCAGGTTTTCGGTTATCCCACTGATAGTTCCATCCCGGACAGCTTTAATCATTGCGCCGGTGTTCGGTCTTTCGATCACCCGCCGGGGGTCAAAGTTTTGATAGATTTCAGCTGTAGAGACCTCTAATAAAGGCTTAGCCAGGACAAGCCAGATTTCAGGGATATCAGGCAGTTCTGCCAAAAGCTCACCCCGACCCCTGGCTAGGGCCGTCCCCCCCCTTATACAGAAAGGCACGTCTGAGCCTATCTGAGCAGCTCTGGTGACCAAATCTTCTCTGCTCAGGTTAAGATTCCAGAGGTGGTTAAGGCCTTTTATCACAGCAGCCGCATCAGTGGAGCCTCCGGCTAATCCCGCAGAGACAGGGATGCCCTTGATGATATGAATTTTAACACCTCTGTCAATTTGCAGGGAATCTATCATCATTTTGGCAGCCCGATATGCTGTGTTCGATTCACCGCCTGGCAAACCCGGATTATTGGTTGTTACAGTAATTCCACTTTCTGCATCTTCAATCATCAGTTCATCATGCAGGCCGATGGTCTGCATGACCATTTCGACCTCATGATACCCATCAGGCCTTTTCCCTAAAACGTCAAGGGTGAGATTAATTTTCGCTCTGGCTTTAAGTGTAATTTTATTCATGGGAATTCCCCTTTAAATTATTATTAACTGATTCTGATATCATCAGGGAAATTCCTTCAATGATTAACCAATATTTTGGCAGGCCGCCTCCCGGCTGTTTTCGTTTTCAACAGCCCGGGTCTGCGGTTGTAAACTTGTTGATTTGAGTAAATCCAATACCGGCCCAAGCTTTTCATAAAATATTACTACTATGTCGCCTTCCCGGGCAATATCCAGGGCTTCCTTTACTGCAGATACTTCTGGAAGAACTATTTTTATTTTATTTTCTTTTTTCCCGTTTTCCATGGCAGCTTTTTTCATCAGTCCTGCCACTTCCCCGGTTTTCCGCCCTCGCAGGTCTGTGTCTTCTTTGATGATAATTACATCACAGTATCTGGCTGTCACTCTGCTGACCATAGTTATATCCTCATCCTTACGGTCTCCAGGCATGCCGACAACTCCGATAACCCGTTTAGGTTTGAGTTTTTGCACTGTTTTTAAGGTTTTAGTATAACCGGCCTCATTGTGACCATAATCCACTACAACCCGATACCTGCCGGTTTCAAAGATATTAAATCTGCCAGGGTTGCGGATTTCATCAGAGGTAAAACTGAGCAGGCCGTTTCTAATGTTTTCTATATCAACACCTAAAGCGCTACATCCGGCAACAGCCGCCAGGGCGTTTTGCAGATTGTGCTGAGCTAATCCGCCAAATGTACAGGGAATATGTTTTACGGGAAGAACCCTGGTAGTTTTATTCCCCCGGGCCACCACCACTGAACCGTTCTTCACAAATACAGCCATACCCCCTACCCCTAAGTGACGGCGAACGATAATATTATCTGAAGCTTCACTGAAATAAACTGTCCCCGATTTTATGCGCTGAGCTACAGGCGCTACAAGCTTATCATCCGCATTAAGCACCGTTAAACCCTTTTTATGGACAGCCTCGGCCACAACAGCTTTAACATGGGCCATGTCTGCCAATGTTTCTATGCCGCCAAGTCCCAGGTGGTCATTACTGATGTTAGTAATTATTCCGACATTGCTGTAATCATAACCAAGACCCGACTTTAAAATTCCCCCTCTGGCTGTTTCAAAAACGGCTGCTTCCACCAAAGGATCTCTTAATACAACACGTGCGCTGCCAGGTCCGGTACAGTCACCGCTAACGACTTTCCGGCTGCCGATGTAGATGCCGTCTGTTGTTGTTGTCCCTACTACAACACCTGTCCCCTGCAGAATGTGGCTGATAATACGGGTTACTGTGGTTTTACCGTTCGTCCCGGTAACAGATATAATGGGAATCCGTGATTTAGATCCGGGAGGGAACAGCATTTTTACTATAGCTCCGGCAACATTCCTCGGTTTACCCTTGGCCGGGTAATGATGCATTCTTATTCCGGGACAAGCGTTTATTTCTATCAAAGCTCCATTGTCCGGACTTAACGGTCTATCAATCTCCCGGGCCACCAGGTCCACCCCGGCTACATCCAGCCCTACCAGGCGCACTGCTCTCAACACAAGGTGAACTGTTTCAGGATGAACCTTTTCGGTTACATCCACAGCTATTCCTCCTGTACTGATATTAGCGTTCTCCCGGAGATAAATTATTTCGCCTGGGCCGGGTATCGATTCCGGAGATAAACTTTTTTTGGCCAGGACATTTAACACAACAGCATCAACTTTAATTTTGGTTAACGGTTTTTCATGGTCGTTCCCCCTTAGCGGGTCCAGATTCACGATATCAACCAGCTGTTTTATAGAATGACAACCATCCCCGACGACAAAGGCCGGAATACGTTCGGAAGCCGCTACAACGCGGTCGCCGACAACCGCCAGCCGGTAATGCCTTCCTTCGATGAATTTTTCCACGATAGCCTTTGGACTAATAGCCAGAGAAACTGTCAATGCACGCGCTATTTCCGGTTTTGTCCGCAGATTTAAAGCTACCCCGTTTCCCTGGTTCCCATTATATGGCTTGACAACTACAGCATCTGCGATATATTCGGCTAGTTCCATGGCCTCCCTTTCCGTCCTGGCAACCCCGCCCCAGGGTACGGGAATTCCGGATTCTACGAGAAGTTGTTTAACCAAACCCTTGTCACAGGCGATATCTACGCCAATACAGCTGGTTCTGCCGGTAATGGCCGCTTCAACCTTCTGCTGGTATTTTCCGTAACCGAGCTGGAGGATACTTCCCTCTCCCAACCGCATCACCGGAATGCCTATCTTCACGGCCGCTCTGGCAATGGCGCCCGTACTTGGCCCAAGCTCGCAGCTGGCAGCAGCATTATAAACCTTAGTAACTTCCTGCGGAATGTTAACATCCTTGTTACGTAATAAAGAATAAACAACCTCAACCGCGCTGTGAACCGCCTGGATACCACCCTCTTTGGAGGTAAATTCTATTATTATATAATACCTGCCGGGTTTTTCAGCCCTGACGGTTTTGCCATAAAAAACATCTAACCCGGCCAGATGCTGAAGTTCTAAAGCTACATGTTCTATGACATGTCCAATATATGTCCCCTTTTTGAGTCTCTCGATAAAACCACCCGGTCTTCCCCTGGAACAGTAGTGCTCCTTCAGAGAGGGAAGATGCCTTAAAAGTCCTTTTACAAAGCTCGGGAGTTTACCGGTATTTACTTCCGCGTATTTTTCCAGGTCCAGTTCGAGCTTGATTACCGGACGGTGACAGTATATGTTTGCTCCTTCCAGCAGCCTGATTTCAACTATCCTCATTTTTTTCTCCCTCCTCTGTTTCGATCCTGCCGGCACTCCTGGGAATGGGCCTGCGAGCAGCCAAATCAAAGCCAAACCCCCGCGGAATGATGTGTAAAACGATATTTTCAATAGCCAGCGCCTGGTCTGGTGAAAGTTCCGAAATATTCGTGAATATAATTTGTCTGCCATCTAAAAAGGTAACGGTTTGCGAACCTATAACTTCCAGTCTGGCATCCGGATGTACCAGTACAGCTGTATCCTCATCTATCCCCATACCCAGGATATACGGATTGTGGGCAACAGCTGACAACAGCCGGCCAATTCTGCCCCTCTGGGCAAAATGTTGGTCAATCACAACTTCTTCTAACAACCCTAAGCCTGGTGCGAGTTTTATTGAATTAAGGTTTGGCGCGTGGTCACTGTCTCCTTCAACAATCATTGTGCTGCTCATCACAGAAGCCCCCGCACTCGTCCCGGCAATTACCGTCCCCCGGAGGTAGGCGCTGCGAAGTCCTTCGTTAGTGACGGTTCCTCCGAGAACCGAGGTAATCCTTAACTGGTCCCCCCCGGTAAAAAAGATACCGGTGGCTTTTTCCAGCAGCCTTCCCATGTATGAGTGATTTGCCCTCCTGCGGGAATCGATGTTAAGGACTTCAATATGTCCTGCTCCCAATTTATTAAAAATTCTACGATACTCCTGGCCCACTCGATCCGGTTCCTCGGCAGCAGTTGTGATAATTATGATAATGGAACTGCCAGCCCCGGAAAGTTTTACAAACCTGCTTAAGATCTCACATTTTCCGGTTTTGTCTTCGGCCCCTCCAATAATTAGTAGGGTACCTTCTACCTTATTTCTCATATACTCCTCCGAAATAATCAATCAGAAGATATTTTACCCTTTTTTACCATCTGTTATACGAACTGCAGGGCTGCTGCATATACTGATAGTGGAGAGTGATGAGTGGAGAGTGGAGAGTGAAAAATAGGAAGGTTCGCGCCAAAGCGCGAACCAACCATTTAGCCGCGTTCCGCTCAATGCGGAACGCGGCAGCTCACTCTCCACTCCCCACTCCCCACTCTCCACTAATAAAGGGGGATGCCTATGGATAACGAACCTGTATATTCCCAAAAGCGAATTAACATCTATACAAGCGACCGCAAATTGTATCTTGTTACCGGACAGCGCACAGCCAGGGTTTACCCTATCGCGGTCGGAAAGCCGGAAACCCCTACCCCTAACGGAACATATCATATAATTACCAAAGTGATAAACCCGGGAGGGGGGCTGGGGACTCGATGGATGGGGCTGGACATACCTGACGGTCCTTACGGAATACACGGTACCTTTACGCCTGACTCAATCGGTAAGGCCATTTCCAATGGTTGTATCAGGATGTATAACCAGGATGCTGAGGAACTCTTCAACCAGGTCCGGACAGGGACAACTGTCATCATCAGACCTTACTCAGCAGAGGTCAGCCGTGATTTCGCCATTTATACTGTAAAACCAGGGGATAGCCTATGGGGGATTTCCCGTCAGTTGGGTATTTCAGTCAATGAACTGGCCGCCCTCAATAATATTGATGACCCGGATAACCTTCAGGTAGGCCAGGAACTAAAAGTCCCTCAAAAATAGTTAAAATAAAGGGGCTGTCCTAACTTTTTGTTAGGGCAGCCCCGTATGGTGGACAAGTCTTAAACTTTAAACCCGCCAACCAGCTCACGCAATTCATGAGCCATCTTGGCCAGGCTTTCGGCAGCCTGGGCAATATCTTCGGTGGAAGCAGTTGTTTCTTCAACCGAAATGGAGATTTTCTCAGCCTGGTCAGCATTGGCTTTCGTTAACTGGGCAATCGTGTCAATGGCAGACATTGCATTATCACTTCCGGCGGCCATTTGCTCCGTAGAGGCGGAGTTTTCTTCGGTGATTGAAGCCACACTGTCAATCGCTACTACAACCTGTGTACTGCTTTCATTCAGCTGGGTGGCCGCACTCGAAATCAGCTTGATCTGGCTGTGGGTCTGGTCTACCTTGTTCATTATTTCTTCCAGGGCAGTCCCGGCGTCATGGGCCAGCCGGACTCCTTCTTCAACTTCCTGGGTACCATGTTCCATTGCCTCTACAGCTTTTCCGGTCCCCTTTTGAATATTTGTAATAAGCTCGGCAATTTCCTTCGTGGCCTTACTGCTTCTCTCAGCCAGTTTTCTAACCTCATCGGCTACAACCGCAAAACCCTTGCCGTGTTCGCCGGCACGGGCGGCTTCAATGGCAGCATTAAGGGCCAAAAGATTCGTCTGCTCGGCAATATCGTCAATAACCTGAATAATTTCCCCGATTTGTTGAGAATGCTCTCCCAATTCTTTTATTTTTACAGCTGATTCGTAAACCGTCGCTTTTATCCTTTCCATACCTGAGACCGTTGATTCTACGGCCTGTTCCCCTTTACGGGCGACATTGGATGCTTCGACGGCAATTTTCAATACTGACTCGGCATTAGTTGTTACATCAAATATAGCACCGGCCATCTGCCCAATTGTCATGGAAGTTTGGTTAACATTGCTGGCCTGTTCCTGGGCGCCCCTGGCAATCTGGTCAATTGCCGCTGTGAACTGGCTGATGACTCCACGGGTTTCATCTACTTTAGACAATTTGTCATTAATTCCTTTAACCATCTCTTCAATTGACAATGTTACAGTTTGACCGGCCCTGGCAACTTCATCTGTATTGCTTGACAGCTGGTCACTTGTTTCCGCTACGCCGTCAATCGACTGGGCCACTTTTTGAATAATCCGGTGGATTTTATCAATAAACTGGTTAATAAATCCTGCCAAAATGCCAAGTTCATCTTGTGAATTAACTTCCAGACGGTTAGTCAGGTCGGCGTCACCTGAGGCAAGGTTCTGGGTGGTGTTTAGAATACGCTGCAGGGGTCTGCCGATAATAATCTGACTGACAACCAGGAGAATTATACAAATCAGAACCAAGATTCCGACCATTGCTATTATTGTGTTTTTCTGGACATCTAATATTTTGGCTTCCGCGGCTTGAATCGATATGGCCACCCGGAATCCTCCCCAGCGCTCCCCATCAATATATATAGGGTAAGACATGTCCCACATGGTCTCGCCGGTATCCCGTTTGTATACCTGCTTTAAGCCGGCAGAGTCTGCCACCTTAGCAGCTGCCGACCCGGTTGGGTCATTAAAGATCCGTTTACTCCGTGCTTTAAAAGCAGTATTATGGGTTGGCAGGTAGCCGTTTTTAGCTTCATCACTTGAGTAAACAACCGGGATAGAGAACACCACATCACCGTCAACAAGAAAAGAGTCAACATATTTTTGCCAATGCTCATCAGTATACTTGTCAAAGGCGGAACCGTATGTTCTCAGGCTTGGTTGCTCATTGTCTTTAAAGAGCTTATAATTCTGGTCAAACAGCTGTTCCTTAGTAATTATCCCGTCCTTGAGGTCGTTTTCGATTATCGCTTCCAGGCCCTTGGCCGCAGCTTTGGCAAAACCGAGTCCTTTCGACGCCAAGTCATTTTCTATCCTCACCCTTGTCTGATGGCACTGATACCAGGTATATGCTCCCATAAGCACTCCCAGACAGAGAAACAGAGCCACCATGAGCTTAAAAGAAAGACGTTTCGCTAACTTAACCACGCACCTTCACCCTTTCTTAACAATAACTGGGTTCGTTCCCTTTTGTTTCGACAAATGACTACATAATTCCTTCTTTGGTTGCACCAAATCTCGGATGACGAGCAAAAATTTACATGAAAAATGATATTTATGGTAGAAACGTGTCAGGGCTTGGCAGGAATCTTCTATTATTTACCGAAATAAGTATAAAAAACTAACCTGGGGATGTGTAAAAAAGAAAAAAAAGGAAGGGAGCGTTGAAGAGCGAATGAAAATCGGTTTGTTTTTTTCCAGGTCGGGCGGAGTCACTGACCGGGTTGTTAATCTCAACAGCCTAGCCAAACACTTTAGCCAGAACTACTACACTTTCATCGTCGATGATTTCTTTAAGACCTCAGGTCTTGAGGCAATGCTCGGGGAAATCGACAAAAATGTTTTTGACGCGGTAGTCCTGGTGGGAGATTCCCCTTTGAGCTACCACAACAACAAAAACGCCGAATTTGTGGTCAGTCAAATTGAAGCGAGGGGAATCAATACCAACAAGATTGGTTTTGCCAACATTAAGGAACAGGTGGCCTTGGCCCACCCCAGCTATCCCCAAAAAGCTACTGAAAAAGCAAAAGTACTGGTTGAAGTCGCTATCGAAAAAGTAAAAATTGCTCACCCTATCAAAACACGCGAGATTGCCCCCCATCCGGCTATAGCAATTATCGGGGCGACTCCGGGCGGAATGCTGACCGCCCAAAGGCTGCTTGAACGAAATTTCAAAGTCTATATTATCGACAGGGAAAGTCAATACAGAACTTTTACCAGTAAAGAGAACCAGGACAAAATTGCTTCAGTTATTACCTTTGTCGAGATGCACCCCAGAACAAACTTCCTGTTCAATACTAAGATTAATGATATTTCCGGATATGCCGGGCGCTTTTATCTGAATGTGACGAGCGGGGAAGAGACGTCAAACCTAGTAGTTGGAAGTATTGTGGTATCAAATACTACTGACCGCGAATTCACAAATGAACTACGGCCCCTGGTCCACATCGACGTAAACGAGAATGGGCTGTTTAAACCGGTTAATCCCGATACTCTGCAGGTATTTACCTACGAAAAGGGGATCTTCCTGCTGCCGGACGATGAAAGCCAGGAACTGGCAAACATAGTAGCTCTTAGTGATTCGGCCGCCTTTGCCGTTACCTCTTTCCTAGAGAGAAAAGATCTCGGTTACAACATCGTCGTTTCGGAAATAAACGAGGAACTCTGCAGCGGATGCGGTACATGTGTTAAAACATGTATGTTTAAAGCATCGAGCATAGACGCCCTCAAAAAGGTTTCAGTTATTGACGAACAGCGGTGTAAGGGCTGCGGTAACTGTGTTACTTCCTGCCCCACCGGGGCCAGGGACCTGCTCACTTACCCGCAGAAATACCTGACTAAAGCGGTGGAACTGCTCTCCAAGTTTGGGGACAGTACCGAGCCTAAGGTATTAGCCATCCTATGTGAGGGCTGCGGTTATACGGCTTTAGACCTGGCGGGTGTGCACGGCCTCGAATATGATGTCAATGTAATGCCTCTTGGAATCAGGTGCGGAGGAACAGTTGATACCCAGCTTATTCTGGAAGCTTTTAATCAAGGTTTCAAGGGAATTGTCATCTGCAAGTGTGGCGATTCAGACTGCCGGAATATTGTTGGCAATACCGACCTTGACCGCAGGGCGAATTTGTTCCGTGATGTTCTCCGGAGCCGGGGAATTGAATCAGACGCCCTGCTCATTGTGGAAGGGCTAAGAGAAGGAAACAACAACTGTGTCCATTCCATTATGAACCTGTATAAAGATATTATGTCTAATGGAGGTGGAAACTAATGTCGAAAGTAACTGCTGCCAGCGTTTGGCTGCAAGGTTGTTCAGGCTGCCATATCGCCCTCCTGGACCTTAATGAAGAACTTCTTGACCTATTGGAAGCCGTGGATCTTAAGGCTTCGCCAATCCAGGATATCAAAGAGATCCCGGAAGTTACGGTAGGACTTGTTGAAGGATGCGTTTCCACCAGCCATAATATTGAGGTGTTAAAGAAGATCAGGGAAAAATCAAAGATACTGGTGGCCCTAGGTACATGTGCTTGTTTTGGAGGCATATCAGGTATCCGGAACCTGTTCAGCAGACAGGAATTGTTAAACAGGGCTTATGTAGAAGCCCCGAGTGTTATCGATGGCAAAGTGCCGGGTTCCTCCAGTATTCCTGAATTCCTTGAAGACGTAAAACCAATCAATGAAGTTGTAAAAGTAGATTATTATATTCCCGGGTGTCCACCGCTCCCCTCAATGATCAAGGATGTATTGGTGGCCCTCGTCAAAGGGGAAGAACCTGTATTACCGCAAAAAAGCCTTTGCGACGAATGCGGCCGCGAACACCACGATATGCTTGTTCCGAAGAGAGAATTCCTGACCGATTCTGTTTCAGCAGTGATGGAATTGGAAACTATTGACCCGGACAGGTGCTTCCTGGAGCAGGGCGTCCTCTGTATGGGCCCCGCCACACGGGAAGGCTGCCACGCCAGGTGCCTGAAGGGAAATATGCCCTGCCGCGGCTGTATGGGGCCTACCCCGGGCGCTCTGGAACAAGGCGCAAAAATCATCAATGCCTTGGCCTCCGTTCTCCCCGCAGGCGGTCTGATGTTTATGGAAGACATGGTCGGCACCGGCTATCGTTACTCCTTGCCCGTCTCCATTGTACCTACGAATCTCAAGAAAGGAGAGGGTAAGAATGAGTAGAACAATCACTATTGACCCCGTAACCAAAGTAGAAGGCCATGGAAAAGTCACTATTCAACTTGATGATAATGGCAATGTATCTGAATCCCATTTTCACATCCAGGAATTTCGCGGATTTGAGAAATTCTGCGAGGGGCGGATGGTATGGGAAATGCCGGTTATCACTACCCGGATCTGCGGAATCTGTCCGGTAAGCCATCACCTGGCATCAGCCAAAGCCTGTGATGACCTTTTCGGAGTGGAAATTCCACCGACGGCCAAAAAACTCCGGGAGTTAATGCATATGGCCCAGTATATTCACTCCCATGCCCTGCATTTCTTTTATCTGGCCGCTCCCGACCTGCTTTTTGGCCTTGATGCCCCACCGGAACAAAGAAACGTTATTGGAGTCCTGAATGCGAACCCCGATTTAGGTAAAAAGGCCATCCGCCTACGCCAAATCGGCCAGGCTTCCATCGAAAAAGTCGGAGGGCGTTCGATTCACCCTGTGGCTGCAATTCCAGGGGGCATGAGTAAACCACTTTCCCACGAACACCGGTTTATCATGCTTAAAGAAATGGATGAAGCCATGGAATTGGCAAAACTGGCTCTCAGCGCTGTAAAAGATGTTAATCAAAAATACGCTGAACTGATCCCTAAGTTTGCTTCATTTAAAACCAAGTATATGGGTTTAGTTCAAAACGGAGCCCTGGAACTATATGAGGGTACATTGAGAATTAAGGATGAAGACGGCAATGTCATTGAGGAGTTTGATCCCAAAGAATATCTCGCCCACATTGCCGAGCACACGGAAGATTGGACATATCTAAAATTCCCATACCACAAAAAATCCGGTTGGCCCAACGGGGTATACAGAGTTGCCCCCCTCGGCCGTCTTAACGTAGCTGACAAGATCACCACTCCGATGGCCAACGCTGAGTTAGCTGAATTCAAACAGCTCGGCGGCGGCAAGCCCGTTCAACACAGTCTCTGCTTCCATTATGCCAGAATCATCGAACTGATTTATGCCATCGAAAGAGCCAAAGAACTGCTGCAGGACGATGAGATTGTCAGTAAGGAAGTAAGGGTTCCCATCATCAGACAAGCGGGTGAAGGAGTAGGCGTAATTGAAGCCCCCAGGGGCACTTTAATCCATCACTACCAGGCAGATGACATAGGTAAACTGGAAAAAGTCAATATCATCGTCTCAACAGCCCATAACTATCACGCCATGGACAAGGCCGTTAACGAAGTAGCAAAACTGGTCCTAAAAAATAATAAAGTAGAGGAACCTCTACTTAATCAGGTGGAAATGGCTATTAGATGTTATGATCCTTGCTTGTCTTGCGCAACGCATCAGATAGGAAAAATGCCACTGGAGATACAGATTGTAACTTCAGACGGCAAAATTGCGAGGACGGTTAGGAGGGATAGTTAGTGGATATTTCCGGTGCGGTTCAAGAAGTCAAAAAAGATTTGGAATCGACCTTCGGCAATACTTTGGCATCATCTATCATTGCTATTGCCAGAACAAAAGCAAATGCGCCTTTGATAGGGATGTCCAAACAAAACTTCTGTGATTTGGTTGATTCCATCTGTGGTGATAACCGCGTACAAAGCATGCTTGGGGCCGCTGGATCAAAAGAACGCTCAAGCAAGTGGAAAAAATTTGTCGATTAATCTCTTAACAGCCTCTACAGCTTTTCGAGAATTACATATCGCTTCAGGGGTAAGTTCTTCACCCACATCAAATGACAAACCCCTGACTGCAAACAGGTAACCCGCAGGAGCTGAATCATAAAGACGGCAGGTGAGAGATAAGATGTCCTGAATTGACCCAATATGGCTGGTGAACGGCCGGGAAACCGGTTCCGGGCGTATCTCTTCTACTCGGTAAGGTTCACTGCCGCTCAGGGCATCCGCATCAATAAAAACTATCAACCGGTATCCAGAAAATAAATCACAGTGTATCACATCGAGCTGGTGAACTACCAAGTAGTCCACCAGCTCCCTTTTTTCCGGGCTTAACAATTCTTTCAGCAGGTTGACACAATACGGCCCGATACCGTCATCCTGCCTTATCTGATTCCCGATTCCCACTACAAGCGCCTTTTCGTTCATTAGTTTATACCTGCCTATCTTCGTCAACCCAAAAAAAAACTCCTCTGGAGGAGTTTTAGACCCGGTTTACTTCCCTCAAAGCTACGCTAACATCTAGATCACCGAGTTCTGTAGTTAATGGTATCTGAAGGCGTTTAATATTGATCGTTGAAATCATTACTCCTCTACCGGAAATAAGGGTCGGCGGGGCGAGAGTACAGGGATAACCGGCTTTCTCAAGTTCCCTGCTGGCAATTCCGGTAATGACATTACCCATTTCAGCAATCGCCGATTCTACCATTTCATTCATAATAGGAACCGGCTGCTTCAGCATTCCGGAAACTATATTTTTAGCCGTGCGTTCACACATCCCATACATTACTATACCCTGAACGGCTCCGGTAACACCAATCATAACAGTTATGTCATTCCCCGTATAGTATGACGTCATGAGGGCCAAGGGACCTTTGTCTATCCTTAAAGGGTGGCCTAACTCCTGTGATAAAACCTCTGTTGTTGCCATAATAAACGGGTTAATAAATTCCGCTTTCAACAGCCTCATCCTTTCAATATAAGAGCGCTAGGATAACAACATAGAAACTATCTCATCTGCTATTTTCTGTACAGGAAGGACTTTGTCAGCCTTTCCCATTTCTACTACTACCCGGGGCATCCCATATACCACACAGGTTGCCTCATCCTGGGCGATAGTCTTTCCGCCCATCTTTTTCACCAGCGTCATTCCTCGAGACCCATCGTAGCCCATTCCGGTAAGGATTACCCCCACAACATTCGGCCCGTAATAATTAACCGCCGATTCGAGAGTAACGTCAACAGCCGGTCGGACACTGTGGACAGGGGGGTCCTGGTTGAGGCATACAGTACTCCTCGACTGCAGAACCATGTGATAACCCCCTGGCGCAAGATAGGCTTTTCCACAGAAAAAAACATCCCCTTCTTTTGCTTCACAGACTTCCAATGCGGACGTTTCATCAAGCCTTTTGGCCAAAAAATTCGTAAAACCTGCCGGCATATGCTGAACTATTAATACCGCAGCCGGCAAATTACCGGGCAGCCTCGGGACCACCTGCTGCAGGGCATTCGGCCCTCCGGTTGAGCTGCCAATAACCACGAGCTTATGCGGCGTCAGTCCCATACCTGACGCGGAAGGGACTAAAACCCTCAACGGTACATAAGGCACAGGAGTATGAATGTTCGAAATGGACGCTTTGGCCGCTATTTTAATTTTTGTGATCAGCTCTTCCCTGACCTTCTGAATGTCAAGAGAAATAGTGCCGGACGGCTTCCCTACAAAGTCAACAGCCCCAATAGTCAAAGCTCTTATTGTCGTTTCATTGCCCTGCTGGGTCAAACTGCTCAACATAATAACCGGAGTCGGACATTCCCTCATGATCCGTTCCAGGGCAGCCAAACCGTCAAGCTTAGGCATCTCCACGTCAAGAGTGACAACAGAAGGCCTCCACTGCTTGACTTTTTCAATTGCCTCTAACCCGTCACGGGCAGTATCTACGACAAAAATATCCTCATCTGACTGCAGCAAATTAGAAACTACTTTGCGCATATAAGCTGAATCATCTACAACAAGGACATCAATCCGTTTGGCCATGAGTCGTCCTCCCGCTGAGCCGGAATTTTACTCTAACCTACAAACCTCTTAATTGTGGACAGAATCTTTTCAGGCTGGTAAGGTTTTATAATGAAGTCTTTAGCCCCTGCTTTGATTGCTGACATAACAGTGTTTTGTTGACCAAGGGCGCTGCACATAACAATTTTTGCTTCAGGGTCAATTTTTTTAATTTCAGCAACTGCGGTCAGCCCATCCATTACTGGCATGGTAATGTCCATTAAAACCAAATCCGGTTTTATCTTCTGATATTTTTCAACAGCATCCTGCCCGTTTTCGGCTTCGTCAACGGAATAACCGTTTTCGGTAAGTAATTTCGCGCAGCGCATCCGCATGAAAGCTGCATCATCCACCAGCAATACCTTTGGCATG
Organism: Firmicutes bacterium HGW-Firmicutes-8; assembly: GCA_002840165.1. Taxonomy (GTDB): domain Bacteria; phylum Bacillota; class Thermincolia; order Thermincolales; family UBA2595; genus GW-Firmicutes-8. The sequence continues at coordinate 11,599 of PGZN01000018.1, read as the reverse complement.
TTGCCACTCCTTTCTGTCGATTAATTATGAAGCTGCCTTTTTAATTAAGTTCGAAACATCTACAATCAAAGCCACGTTCCCGTCACCAAGAATAGTTGCCCCGGAGATACCTTGGACGTCACCTATATACTTGCCCAGAGTTTTGATGACAATTTCCTGTTCACCGACCAGTGAATCAACAACAAGCCCAACTTGCTGGCCGGCGAGGTTTACCACAACTACGAACAACTTTCCTCGGTCTTCAATATCATAGCTGTTTCTAAATACTTTCTTGAGTCTCACCAGAGGCAGCACTTTACCTCTGACTACTATGACCTCCTGGTTATTAACATACTCTATTTGATCCTGCTGCATCCGGATAGTCTCTGTTACACTGGATAGGGGGATAGCATAAACAGATTTGTCGATAGAAACAAGAAGCGCCCTAATGATCGCCAGAGTCAGAGGAAGTTTTATTTTAAATTCAGTACCCTTATCAACTGCAGAGTCAATCTCAGTTGCCCCGTTAATTTTTTCAATATTGTTTCTGACAACATCCATCCCGACTCCGCGCCCGGAAACATCGGATACCTTTGCCACGGTACTTAACCCTGACATGAAAATCAGGTTAATTGCTTCTTTGTCTGTAAGCCTTTTCGCCTGCTCTTCTGTAATCATACCTTTTTTTACGCCGCTCTTTTTGACAACCTCGGGGTCTATCCCCCGACCATCATCTTTTATTGTAATAATAATATGATTCTCTTCGTGAGACGCCTGCAGTTTTAACTGCCCAATACGGGGTTTCCCCTTGGCCACCCTTTGATCCGGTGGCTCAATTCCATGGTCAACCGCATTCCGTAACAGGTGAATTAAAGGGTCCCCAATTTCCTCGATGATAGAGCGGTCAAGTTCCGTTTCCTGACCGGTCATCACAAAATCAACCTCCTTCCCGGCTTTTTGTGATAAATCTCTAACCATGCGGGGAAATTTATTGAAGAGGTTTTCTACCGGAAGCATCCGGGCCTTCATAATCTGTTCCTGCAGCTGGGTCGTAACCCTAGCGATATGAACAGATGTCCGGCCTAAATCCTGGGATACTTCGTCCATTTCGTAGTTTGCTTCCAGGTTCCCGAGTATTTGGAACAGTCTGGTGCGGTCAATTACAAGTTCTCCCACCAGGTTCATCAGACTATCGAGAAGTTCCACGTCAACCCGGACAGTACGGTTAGCCTTTTTAGCATTGTTATTTTTGGCTGCTGTTGGGGCTTTATTTTTGGCCTCATTAATTTTGTTCCTGTCACCAGATTCCGCTTCATCACATTCAGCTTCTGCCTCGCCTACTTTTTCCACGCGCTGAATCACTGGGGCCTCCCCTTGGGTTACATTGTCGTTAAAAGGTTGGATTTCGTATTGGGCAATATTTGGCAGTGTGCTTATAACTTCCCTTATTTTTGCTTCATCGTCCTTCATTAGGATAAGCATTACTAGGGTATCAGTGACCTGTTCCCGCTCAATCTCATCAGCCGAGGGATTCGATTTGAGCATTTCTCCTGTTTCGTTAAGAGCCATAAGGGTAACAAACGTGCGGACAGCCAACATTTCAAGCTCAACGTCAAAGAGCAGCTGAATCACGTACGGCTTAAGTCCCCGTTCAGAGGCATTGGCCAGGGTATCCCTTTCTTCCCAGGACAGGTCGATTGATATCTTGGCTTCGGTTTGTTTGCCGGAGGTTTTATCCGGCGCCGGTTGAGTCGTTGTCGGGGAATCCGATCCCGGCGCGGCGTCATGTACCGAACCCAGTTTGCCCAGGATATCCCCGAGTTCTAAGTCAGATTCCTCATCATTAAGAATCTCATCTCTTAGAACCTTTAGACAGTCAAGACATTCAAACATAATATCAACTAGGTCGCTCGTAACAGTAAGTTGTTTCTTCCGCAGTTTATCCAATACATTTTCCATGCCGTGGGTTAACTGGGCCATCCGGTTATGCCCAATGGTAGCTGAGGAGCCCTTAAGTGTATGTGAGGCTCGGAAAATTTCCTGCATTAAGTCCTCATTGAATTCCTCTTCTTTCTCCAGTCGGATCAAATCTTCCTCTAAAGTCTGAAAATGTTCATCTGCTTCTTCCAGAAACACCTTAAGTTCCTCAGGAGATGCATCTAAATTTAAGCCCATTACTGACCCTCCCTTTTAGACCCTAGCCTATATTCTCCAACAATGCCCCGTTGCCCCGCTGTAAGACCTTAGTCACATCAAGCAGAATGACCAGCTTATCCTCCAGCTTAGCTACACCCGACAGGTATTCTTCATCAAGATCACTTAAAATGCCTGACGGTTGTTCCACAATCTCCTCTGTTATTTTAACCACCTCGGAAACGCCGTCAACCAGCATGCCTATATGGTTTCCCCTTACCTCAACAACAACAATTCTAGTTGAGCGGGTAGTTTCACCACCTGCCAAATTTAGTTTTTTATGCAGGTTAAATACCGGTATTACGCGCCCCCGTAAGTTAATGATACCTTCAATAAAAACTTCAGTGCCGGGGACCTCGGTGATGGTTTGCATTGTTATAATCTCTAATATCGTAGAAATCTCTAAACCATAATTTTCCCGTCCCAGCCGAAAAATAACATATTGGTTTTCATTTTCCATCAGCTCTTCAGCCATAATATCTCCTCCATAAGTTTTGATTTCGAACCTAGAGCATGAAGTCTTTTGTTGGATTTAGTAAAAATAGCCAATCAATAGTGTACCTTCGACAAATTGTGCAAAATTCCTTTATATTTCAAGCATTTATGGTAAAAATCTGTACAAAACCCAAACTTTTTTCGAACGCTCGAATAAAGGAAGGAAAGGGCATAAGTTGCCTGTTCGGAGAATACCCATGTAAATAGAATTGGGCCTTTTAAAAGGTGGTGATTTAATGGCAGAAATAGTGATATCCAGTATCGTGGCAGGATTGGCTACATGCCTTGGGTGTTTGATTGTTTTGTTATTAGGTAACCCGAAGGAAAGGACCCTGTCTGTCCTATTTGGGTTAGCAGCCGGGATTATGCTGGCGGTTGTTGTCCTGGATTTACTGCCTTCAGCCCTTGAACAGGGCTCCTTTCGCCAAACCGCAACAGGATTTAGTATCGGAATAATAATTATGCTCTTCTTAGACCTTTTATTATCCCAAATATATTCACCCGTGTACAAAGGGTTGGACCATAAAGCCTATTTTCTTAAAATGGGCTATCTTGTCGCAATTGGTATAGCTCTTCATGATTTACCCGAAGGGATTGCGATAACCGCCGGGTTCTCGGCTCAACGGCACTTGGGGCTTATAATTGCCCTCGCTATAGGACTCCACAACATTCCGGAAGGAATGGCCACCGCTGCCCCTTTAAAAATAGGAGGAGTCTCACCCCTAAAAATATTGTTTATTAATTTGGTCGTCAGTCTCTTTACACCCCTGGGAGCGTTCGCCGGTCTTGTTTTGATAAATATCTCCCCGCATCAAATTGCCCTTTTACTTGCTGTTGCCGCTGGAGCAATGACATTTATTGTACAAAATGAACTCCTCCCCGAATCCAGGCGCAGGCATCCAAATTATTCGACCCTTGGGGGAATTGCCGGGTTCCTATTCATCCTCGGATTAAGTATTATTCACTAAGAATACAGCCGCAGCTGCTTCAAATCAACAAAGTAACATCACCGTTTTTTAAAGCTGGGCAAAAAGAAAAAGGGGGGGCAAAACTGCCTTCCCCTTTTTCTTTTGAAAAGTAATCAATAAACCCTGATAATATTCTACCCACTATATAACTTCTGTATTCAATTCTGTACTCTCATCCATATTCTGTATGGCCACAGAAAGCATGAGTTTTATACGGTTCAACTGGTTGACTTCGCTCGCTCCCGGGTCGTAGTCGATAGGTGCAATATTTGCCAAGGGATAAGACCTTCTAAGTTCCCTAACCATCCCCTTTCCGGTGATATGGTTGGGTAGACAGGCAAACGGCTGGAGACAGACGATGTTATTTACACCACTCTTGATAAGCTCAACCATTTCTCCTGTGAGAAACCATCCCTCGCCTGTCTGGTTAGCAAGCGACAGGTGTTTTGACGCACATTCAGCTATCTCTTCGATAGGTTTGGGCGGTTCGAAACGCCTGCTTGACGCTAAGGCTTTTTTCAGGTCTTTCCGGTAGTATTCCATAAATCTTATTGATATTTGGCCGGAAACCATGTCTCTAAAACTCCCTGATAACTGCTCATATTTAATTTTACTGTCAAAAGCGCTGTAAAACAAGAAGTCTGTCAGGTCCGGCACCACCGCCTCTGCACCTTCAGCCTCCAACAACTCTACAATGTTGTTATTAGCAGTTGGATGGAACTTAACCAAAATTTCACCTACCACCCCAACCCTCGGTTTAGCCATATTCTCGTAAATTTCAAGATTGTCAAAATCCTCGACTATTTTATATATGTTTTCCTTAAACTCTCTTCTCCTGCCACTCTTCAATGCTTCATGGCATCTGGCCACCCATTGCTCATATAATATGTTGGCAGAACCTGGCGCCTTTTCGTATGGCCTTACCTTATACAATACTCTCATGAGAAGGTCTCCATAAACCAAACCCATCATCAATTTATGTAAAATAGGGAGTGTTACCTTAAACCCCGGGTTCTTCTCCAGGCCGGACGCATTTAATGAGAGAACCGGGACATGCCCCATACCCGAATCTCTTAACGCCTTCTTGATAAAGGAGATGTAGTTGGTGGCCCGGCATCCTCCCCCGGTCTGGGTGATGATGACTGATGTGTTCTTAATGTCGTATTTCCCGGACCTTAAAGCCTTCATCAACTGACCTACTACAATAATAGCCGGGTAACAAGCATCGTTATGAACAAACCTTAACCCCTCATCAATAGCTGATTTGTCCACTGACGGAAGAATTTCAATATTATAACCCGCCATCTCAAAACCGGTCCTCAGAAACTGGAAGTGAATTGGCGACATCTGAGGCGCTAAGATAGTATGGCTTTTCTTCATTTCTTCGGTAAACAGCGCCTTTTGCGGGAACTCCGAAATCACCCGCGGTACTACTTTTCTTTTTTCACGTTCTTTTACTGCGGCTATAAGTGAGCGTACCCTTATCCTGGCAGCCCCCAGATTGTTAATCTCATCAATCTTTAACAAGGTATATATCCTGCTGTGAGCTTCCAGTATTTCTTTAACCTGATCTGTAGTAACCGCGTCAAGACCGCACCCGAATGAATTCAACTGGATCAGTTCCAGGTTTAAGTGCTCTGCTACATAGCTTGCGGAAGAATACAACCTGGAATGGTAAACCCACTGGTCAACCACGCGCAGGGGCCTTTCAACTTTGGTTAAATGCCCAACGGAATCTTCGGACAATACTGCGAAGCCGTAAGAATTAATCATTTCAGGAATCCCATGGTTAATTTCAGGATCAATATGATACGGCCGGCCTGCCAGTACTATTCCCTTAATATTATTTTCTTTTATGTATCTGAGCGTTTGTTCACCTTTTTTCTTTATATCTTCTTTGTACCTGCCAAGTTCGACGTAGGCCTTTTCTACCGCGCGGGCTATCTCCTGTTTCGTTATGCCTTCAGGAGCAAGTTCTTCGGCAAGTCGTTTGACCATTCTTTTAGGCATGTCAAGAGGTAGGAAGGGGTGATAAAAGGTAACATTATTTGCGGTCAGAATATCCATATTCGCATTAATGGTTTCTGGATACGAAGTTACTATCGGACAGTTATATTTGTTATTGGCTCTTTCATCCTCTTTAATATTATAAGGTATGCAGGGGTAAAAAATCTTCCCGACCCCCTTATTCAGCACCAAATCGGCGATGTGCCCATGCGCGATTTTGGCCGGGTAACATGCGGATTCCGAAGGGATAGTCTCCATACCCAGTTCATATATTTGCTTTGATGACCGGCCGGAAATCACAACACTGTAGCCAAGTTCGGTAAAAAACGTGAACCAGAATGGGTAGTCCTCGTAAATGTTTAATACTCTTGGTATTCCTATCCTGCCTTTCACTGCTTCTTTTTCGGGCAGCGGTTTATAATCAAACAACCGCTTATATTTAAACTCATAAAGGTTAGGAATACCGTTTGCCGCTTTCTCTTTTCCCGCTCCCCGTTCGCACCTGTTTCCTGAAATAAATTCGCTTCCATTAGAGAAAACTTTGACAGTGACCAGACAATTATTTCCGCATCTTCCACAGCGTTTCATAGATGTATCTGTCTTAAAATCATCAAGTTCAGCGACCGGTAGAAGGGTCGAAACATAACCGTCTTCGTAATGCTCCATGGCAATTAGGGCCGCTCCGAATGCCCCCATTATGCCCGCTATATCGGGGCAGACAACCTCCTGGCCGGTAATTTTCTCCATAGCTCTGAGAACTGCATTATTGTAAAATGTTCCACCCTGGACCACAATCTTTTTCCCTAAATCGCCGGCGCTCCTCAACCTTATAACCTTGAACAGGGCGTTCTTTATAACCGAAATTGATATCCCGGCAGAAATATCATCAACACCGGCTCCTTCTTTCTGTGCCTGTTTAACCTTGGAGTTCATAAAAACAGTGCAGCGTGTACCAAGGTCTACCGGACTTTTGGACTTGATTCCCAGGTGCGCAAATTCCTCGACACCCATGTTCAGGGAATTGGCAAAGTTTTCAATAAAAGACCCGCAGCCGGACGAACAGGCTTCGTTTAACATGATAGAGTCAATTACACCATCACGGACTACCAGGCTTTTCATGTCCTGTCCGCCAATATCAAGAACAAAGTCAACACCGGGCTGAAAAGAGTCGGCTGCTTTATAATGCGCCACTGTTTCAATTTCGCCGAGATCCACCCCAAGCGCCGCTTTTATCAATTGTTCGCCGTATCCCGTGACAACAGAGTTAGCTATTCTTGTCTTTTTATTTAACTGACCATATAAATTTTTTAAGGCTTCAACCGTAGATTTCAAAGGGCTTCCCATGTTACTTGCGTAATGGGAATACAGCAGGTTCCCCTCCCCGTCTACAAGGGCAATCTTCGTTGTGGTTGAACCGGCGTCTATCCCCAGGTAAGTGTTACCTTCACATATTTTAAGGTCTTTTCTTTTTACTTTATGATTGGCATGCCTTTTTACAAACTCCCCGTACTCTTCATCATCAGCAAATAGGGGTTCAAGCTGCTCACTGTCATCAACGTTTAACCTGTAAATCATGGGAGATCTTTCATACAGGCATTCAAAGGCGATGGGCTGCTCCCCCCGTGAAGACAGCGCTGCGCCGAGAGCTACGAAATACTGCGCCTCTTTGGGAAAAAGTACACTTTTACCCTTTAGTTTAAGTGTATCTGAAAAGCGTTCCCTGAGTTCTGACATAAAATGCAGCGGTCCGCCCAAAAACGCGACATTGCCGCTGATAGGCCTGCCCTGGGCTAATCCGCTGATAGTCTGATTCACAACGGCCTGCAGGATGGATGCGGCCACATCCTCCTTGGCAGCGCCTTCGTTTAATAAAGGCTGGATATCGGTTTTAGCAAACACACCACATCTTGAGGCAATAGGGTAAATACTTTTATGATTCTTGGCGAGTTCATTTAAACCTGCGGGGTCTGTCTGCAGCAATGAAGCCATTTGGTCAATAAAAGCCCCTGTGCCGCCGGCGCAGGTTCCGTTCATCCTTTGCTCAACCGACTCCCCGAAATATGTAATCTTCGCATCCTCGCCTCCCAGTTCTATTGCCACATCAGTGTTAGGAAGCACCCTTTTGACCGCGTTAATACATGCCATAACCTCCTGGATAAAAGGAACAGCTAAGTTTTGTGCTATCTTAACCCCGCCGGACCCTGTAACCATTATGGTCAGCAGGTTTCTCTCCAAAACAGATTTTGCGTCTTCGAATAAATTACTTATTGTGTTTTTTATATCTGAGAAGTGCCTTAAATATTTTTTGTAAACGACATTGTCATCTTCGTCCAGGACAATCAGTTTTACCGTAGTCGAACCTACATCAAGCCCAACATTCAACACGTTCTTCATTATCCGCCCCCCAATGTAAGTCACGCAGTTACCCCTTTGACAATTATCCTAATGAAACTAGGTATACAAGTTTTCAAGTCCTTTTCTTTTTTGGCAATTTCTTATGTGGTAACAGAATTATAACCCTTTTCTTTTATACCTGTCAATAACCCGCACCAAGGGTAAAAAGATAAAACTCTCCCTGAAAGGAAGAGTTTTAAGACAGCCCGTTTTTAATCCTTTTTAGCGGCCGCGACCGGGCATATGTCTGCACATGAGCCACATTCTGTACATTTATCGGAGTCGATAGCGTACCCCTTTTTGTTTCCTTTTATCGCCCCTGCCGGGCATTGGTCAGCACAATCGCCGCAGCCTACACAGTCCTCAGAAATACAGTAAGCCATGAAGTCACCTCCAGTTCCACAATATTTGTTTTTAACAACTTTATTGTTGCCTTAACTTTAAAACAAATATGCAGAACCGGCTATTTTTTTATGTTACCCTTTGGCCCCTGGTATTCCAAGAGGAATGCAGATTGTCTCCCCTATCTGTAGATTGAGCGGGTCTACATCAGGGTTGGCGGCTGTAATAGCTTCAACGGTAGTTCCGTAATGTTTGGCCAGCTTCCAAAATGTATCTCCCGCCTGAATTACGTGCATAATAGCATTTTCCGGGCAAGGCCCCTCCGGTATTTCCGGACACTCCGGCACTTCCGGGAGTTCGGGACATTCCGGGAGTTCGGGGAGTTCAGGGCACTCCGGAAGTTCAGGAAGTTCAGGGCATTCCGGTGACTCAGGATACTCAGGTTCTACGGGGCATTCCGGTTCATCCGGGCAACCGGGGGGCCCAAACCATTCTGCACTGGTTTCGCTTCCGGTTGTTTTGCTGTATTCCTCCTCAACTAAAGGCTCTTCGCCTTTCTTCGGCGGGACATACTTAAAAAACAAGAATCTCTGGTTATCTTTCTTCCCTGCCAAAAATGCTCCCCCTTTCACGTTTTAATATAATATATGATACCTTATCCATTTTGTTGCTAAAAATTTCATATTTTATAGGCTGCGCAACCCCTTATACCAGCAGATGGTACGCGAGAGCCCTTCATCCAAGTCATAACGGGGTGACCAGGCAAGAGTTTGAAGTGCAGCCGTGTTATCAATTGGAAGGACTCCCGGTTCCCCTCTTTCACAAGGAAGGTTAATAATCTCTGATGTCGAGCCAGTCAACTTTTTGACATTTCCGGCCAAATTAAATACGGATATCTCCTGTCCTGTAGCGATATTGATTACTAAGCCCTGCGAAGGCTTCTGCGCAGCTGAAGCGGCACACAAGGCCCTGGCAGCATCCTTGGCGTATAAGAAATCGCGGGTCTGTTCCCCTGAACCATAAATAATCAGGGGTTCGTTTCTTAACGCCCGGTCAATAAATGAAGAAACAACAGAAGTGTACCCGTAAATATTTTGATTCTCCCCAAAAGTATTTGTGAATCTAAGGGCTGTTACCGGGTAACTATACCACCTGCCGGCTGCCATAACATGTTTTTCGGCAGCCAGTTTGGTTGCCGACAATATATTTTGGGGGTTGACTGGGTGTTTTTCATCTACCGGTGAATAGACGTTCTCCCCATAAACCTCAGTACTTGATGCATAGATTAGAAAAGGCTTGTTCCGAGTCCTCAAAAGGGTGTGCACTAGCTGAAAGGTGCCGTACTCGTTATTCAAAAAATACTCCTCGGGGGTGTTCATCGATTCTTTTCCAGAATTGTACCCGGCTAAATGTATTACAACATCAACATTCAGAGAATTTATTTCCCTTACGGTGATTTCCTGAAACATCTGTTTCGTGATGGTAACCTTTTCTCCCCAGTGATGGTCCATGTACTCTTCTTCCCGGGGAAAGCCGCGGGAAAAATCGTCAACACCGTAAATTTTGGAGACCTCCTGGTTTGCTGCCAATTCTTCTATAACGTGAAAACCGTATAATCCGGCTGCCCCAGTAATTAATACCCGCATTCCCTTCACCCCTTTGGCAGACTCATTCCATTATATTTTTAACTTCACCTGTTTGTGATAGATATGGTGACGCGGGGAACCCCTTGCGGTATTTCCCCCTTGTTTCAACGCCTCCCAGTCCATCCGTTCCTGTAATAGTACTATCGATAAGTTCATTAATGGAAATAGTCTTACTGATATGAGTAAAAGCAATCTTTTCAGCAATATACACCGGGTCAAAGGCATGTATAAAAACCCGCCTCGGCGAACTGGCGTAGTTGGCTCCTGCGGATAACAGGGCTTCGTAATAGGATTGGCACGCCCCGGCAAAAATTATTAAGTTATCCATATCACATACGATTTCCCTGGCTGCTTTGACCCCTTCCACAAAATATTTGGAGTTATGATAGTTATTCAAGTCAGAAACTGCTTCGGTTGACTTTATAATCCCGTCATGACCGGTTAAAACAAGAATATCCGGCTTTGAGCTGTTCAATAGTTCCGGGACAGCTGCCGGCTGCTCATCTTCAGGAATATGTATTCCCCTGGCTTTAATCCCCATCTGTTCATATACTGCCATACATAGTTTCAAATACTCTAAATTACCATCGATATGGAGCACCCGTCCCGGCATTTCAAAAAAACCCCTTGGCAATTTGCTGTTTTCCTGGATCACATTTACTGCCTGCTGCTTTACCCTCCTGGCGAAAATCTTTCTGAGACACTCGTTGTTTTTATTAATAAACCTCCTGCGGTATTCCCTGATGTGTTGTCCTTCAACTTTTACCAAATCCTCCAGAGGTGAATCTGCAAACAGCCTAACATCAAGCCCCCGCAGCTTAGCCCTGATTCCTCCGGTCTCGCTGTCAATTATCTCCACAATCTTGAAAAAGACATCATAGTTGTAAGACTTACGGGCAACTATATCCCCAACATTCAGACCCATCACCTTCACCTCCCGCGCGTTCATTTCTGCTTTATTGTATGCAGAAGCCTCCCAGCCTGATATAGATAATATCAAACAGAAAACACAGAGACCACAGAGGAGAACGGAGGACACAGAGAGATATCGGCAACCCATAGTGACTCGTTCTTCCCTGGTATCGTAATTATTTAAATAAAAAATCTATATAAAAACAAAAACCAGTCACAGGTCATACAGGTCTTTCTTTCTACTCAACAGAGTGCAGTTTTTTGTCAAACCAGGATTCATTGAGAGAGATCAAAAAAGCCGCGGATAACGCGGATGAACGCGGATTTAAAAAGCCGCTGATAAAAAACAAAAACAAATAATAATAAAATAACAAACAGCTACAGTTTATACAGAGATACTTTTTCTACCGGACAAAAGTGGCTTTTTGGTTAGAGCGGGTTTTGTCATCCTGATACAAAGAAAAAGCAAAAAGAAATTGTATTATATTTAATTAATTATCCGCGTAAAATATGAATCCAATAGTTTATCCGCGTTAATCAGCGTAATCCGCGGGGTATGAAATGCGAAAACAAAAGAAGACACGGAGTTCGCGGAGAAGTCGCGGAGGGCGCAGAGAGACATCAATAACCGCATAGCAAAAAGCTTACTTCCCAAGCATGGTA
>PGZN01000017.1:9310-74293 GCA_002840165.1 Firmicutes bacterium HGW-Firmicutes-8 | reverse complement strand
TATTAAATTACGTTTTTTTGAGCGATTTTTGATAGAATAGATATTTTTGTGCTTTTTTAAGAAAAGCTATTGACCATAGTACGCTCTGTGTCTTCTTTTTAAAACTCCGCTTTGACCACTCCGTACTATTTTTTCAGGCTGACAGCAATCCCGTCGCCGAGGGGGACAACTGTTGTTTCCAGGTTCGGGTGGGTCGTTATCATGTCCAGGTAATCCCTCAGCCTGCGGATGGCCGTCTTCTGCCGGTGGCGTAGTTCCTCTTCGGGAACTATCAGCCTTCCCTCGGCCAGGACATTGTCCGAAACCAACAGCCCTCCCGGGGCCAACCTGGGGTATAGCTCTTCGAAGAACCAACCATACTGGCCCTTGGCAGCATCGATAAAAATAAAATCATATGTATCCCGGAGCTGAGGAACAATGTCTACAGCGTGCCCAAACAAGAGGGTAATCCGGTCCTCCAGACCAGCTTCTCTGATATTCTTCAGGGCTGTCCTGGCCCTCCGCTCATTGATTTCAATAGTAGTAACACGTCCGTCCCGCGGAGTTACAGCCCAGGCCAGCCAAATAGTAGAATAGGCGATAGCGGTACCGATCTCCAGGATATCCTTGGCCTGGCGAAGGTGGACTAAAAAGGTAAGAAACTGGGCCACTTCCGGCGGAATTATCGATACGTAATTTTCCACCGCGTATTTTTCCATTTCGACCATAAAACCAGGCCGCTCCGGGGCCAGTCCCCTAAGGTACTGTTCTATTTCTATGTTAATGATGTTGGTCATGCTACCACCTTTACCAACGGATTGCGGAGTTGACAGTTGTCAGTTGTCAGTTGTCAGTCGACAGGATAAAATCGGAAGGTTCGCGCCTGGCGCGAACCAACTTTTTGACTCGTTCCGCTCAACGCGGAACGAGTCCACCGGCGAATTGATACCCACAAGCCCCATACTGCGTACTCTACAGCTGTCATCTGTCAATTGTCAATTGTCAATTGTCAATTGTCAATTATTATGCCACTACTGCCCCGTTTTTAGCCTGTCCAGATAAACGGCTTTGTTACGGTTATGCTCCTTCAGGGTGCGGCTGAAAATGTGCTTACCGTCTTCAGCAACAACAAAAAAGAAGTAATCAACATCAGCCGGATTTACTGCAGCCCGGAGGGAAGGTCCGCCGGGGGAAGATATCGGTCCGGGCGGAAGTCCGGAATACTTGTATGTGTTATAAGGCGATTCTATCTGTAGGTCTTTCGCAAACAACCTGGCTTTGGGCTCACCTAAAATATATTGAATTGTAGCACAGGATTCGAGTTTCCAGCCTTTTTTTAACCTGTTTAGGAAGACTGCCGCAACCTTTGGCCTCTCTTCGTCTTTTTGGGCTTCCCGTTCGATAATTGAGGCCAGTGTGACAGCCTCTTTCAAAGTAAGCCCCTGTTTAGCTGCCATCGCCTCCAGATTCAGAGCCGCGGATTCCTTCGCAAAGCGGGTCAGCATCATGTTCATTATTTTTTCTTCAGTGGTCTTGTCAGCGATCTGATAGGTATCAGGAAAGAGATACCCTTCCAGCCTGTTAGGCCCGTTAGGAAGCCCCTGCAGAAAACTGTAATTAAAATTACCATTGGCGGCCAGATTCAAAAACCGGTCCCGGTTAACCAGCTTTTTTTCAGCCAGCTTATCGGCTATCTGTTTTAAAGTGTAACCTTCCGGAATAGTAAAAACCAGTTTATAGGTATCTCCTTTGGCTATTCGTTCAATAATTTCCGGGGTTGATAAACCCGAATTAAGTTTAAATTCACCGGCCTGCAGCCTGTTATCCAAACCGGATAACTTGGCATAAAAACGAAAAGCCGTTCCGTTTTTGATAAGTCCCTTGCTTTCGAGCAGGTTTCCGATCTGCACCGGGTTAGCCCCCGGCGGAACTGTGATGACCTTGGCCACAGCCTGCCCCGGACCTGAAACCGGAGTGAGCAGGCTCGTAAAACGATAGTATGCGACCGCCGATACAGCAGACAAAAGCAGTATCAGAATAATTATGAATAAAACAACATTCCGCCCGGACCTTGTGCTTGTCCTGGCATCCGTGATATTGGTCTCCATGAAAATATCACTTCTTTCAATCGGTCTACTGAATCGGTTGAGCCGGCTCCAGTGGCTGCTGGGAGTCCCGGGGAGGAGGCGAAGGGTCCGTAGTTGGTGTTATGGGCCCAGGCGGCGATGTGACCGGGGGAGATGTAGTTGGGCTTGGTGTCACCGGAGGAGTAACGGTATCCCCTGTATCATTTGGTTGCATAGGGATCTGAGGTACGGGTTGACCCGGGGTAACACCTGGCTTGATAACGGTAGCGGGTCCGGCAGGGGCTTCCCCTATACCCACCCGGATCAGGTGGTCTGTAGGATTATAATTGCTTGAAGAGAGAAATCTTTTACTAATTAGTTTTCCACCCTGGTAGACTGCTATCAGGGAAGTTACCACATACCCCTTGGCGCCTTTCTGCTCGACCACCTGTTTCCCAAAAGGTAAAGTAGGATCGTCTTTGTAAACAGTTTTAAAGGGATATTCTTTGATAATAGTGTTGCTGATAGATACTGTCTTCCGCAGGGCCGTGTCACCTAACAGCTTAAAGGTAAGGGAGTTTCCAACCACCGCAGACTTGATGATAATCGCGCACGGCAGGTTATTCTTGAATTTAAGGTCTTTGACCCCGTAGGCAACCGCGGCATCCTGACCAAGAGGGACATAGTCTATGACCAGCGAATGGCTGGACCTCTGCAGGATCTGCACATCAGCCCTCAATAAGGCGTTGTACAGGGTTGATGAAACCTGGCAGACTCCACCACCCAAATCTTCCACAAATTCATTATTCAATATGATCAGGGCCGTTTTGTAACCGGCATCCTGGCTGCGGGGCCCGACTATTTTGTTAAATGAAAATACCTCACCGGGTTTAATTACCTGACCATCTAAGGCCGCTGCCGCCACCCTAATGTTATATGTCCGGTTTATCTTGGCAGTATTAAAGCGGGTAGTGTGCTTAGCCAGAACCCCGTTTATCCTTAGCTTTCTGATATTCTTTGTGGTTTCCTTGGGAATAATTTCTACCATTTTAATCTTCATGGACGGTTCCCGGTCTTGTTTGATGATTTCCTGTAACTGCTTATATGAATCTTCGATATCAACACCCCAGCCTTTGGAACTTTCTGCTATCATTACTGTTTCCTCGGGTGTAACGATAAGTTTAGCATCTTTGGGAGGGATTCTGATTTTCTCAGTGAGTTTATCCAGCACAACCTGCACCTTGGTCTTAGAAAATGAAAATTCCAGTGGGATTTCGGTCCCCTTTTGGGCTATTCTTCTACGTTCCTGCCACTGTTCCAGAAAGTTTCCCTGCCTCCCGGACAGCCAGGCCTTATCTACGATGAGGGTTGTATTCACCTTAAACTCGACATCTGAAAGCTTAAAGGCCCCACTGCCGCCTTTATATACTGCATTAACTGTTTTTGCCCCAAGGTTATCAGCATAGTCCGTCAATGACTGCCTGGCTTCATCCTTCGTCATATTCCCCAAGTCACTCCCCCGGAAGGAAACCCCGGAGAAGATTTTGTCGCTGCTGCCGGCAACAGCAACCACAGATACGAATGATACTACGGCAGATGTCAAAAGAACTACAAAAATTAAGACAGCTATTTTAACCTTTCTGCTCATCAATGACACCTCATAAATTTGCATTGTCTCTCACACATTTAAGATATATTATACATTATTCCGGTTAATTCCTCTACAATATCGACGAATCTTGTCGTGAATAAAGAGTCTACAACTCACAATAGAGGCAGACTCTTTGTTTACAAAAAAAATATTTCTATAAAAAATAAAAAAAGGAAGCCTTTTAAGCTTCCTCCTCTTCAACCATTGATGTCCAAGTATCGGCAACTTTTTCCCATTCTTCATCATCATCAATATCAACCAAGACTTCGTTTCCATCATCATCTGTATCAATCTTAAGGATGATTGCCTCCTCTTCGTCTCCCTCCCCTTCCTCCAAAGGCAGCAGAATCGCATACTCTGAACCATCCATTTCAATTATGTCAATAACTGAAAACTTGTGTTCATTGCCCTCTTCGTCTGTCAGGGTAAGTACTTCATCTTCATGTGTCATGATATCACCTCATAGTTTTAATTAGTTGTATTGTATATTACAAAAAATCTATTGTCAACTTGAAAACGGTTTTGCCTTATTATATCCGTTTTTCTTTAACTTATTCCTTCCCACCTGCATTAAGATAACCCTGTAATATCATGACAGCTGCCATTTTGTCTATCACTTTCTTCCTTTTGGCCCTACTCATATTGGCTTCTATAAGCACTTTTTCAGCGGCCACGGTCGTCAGTCTTTCATCCCATGTATCAACCGGAATATTGAACCTCGCTGCCAGCAGGGCCATGAATTCCTGAACAGCTTTGGCCTGTGGACCCAAAGTCCCGTTCATATTCTTGGGCAGGCCGGCAACAACCTTTTGGACCATATTGGCATCGATTATTTCAGCCAACCGGCGAAGGTCATTTTCAATTCCTTTTCGCCTAATGACTTCTAGTCCCTGGGCGGTCCACCCCATCTCGTCACTTAAGGCAACCCCTATCGTTTTACTGCCGACATCCAAGCCCAGTATCCGCAAAATTATTATTCCCCCCTAGATTATCTTGATGCAAAAATCTTCACAGACCGGTCCGCAGTAACCACAAAGCCGACAGGCAGCGGCATCTGCTTTGGCCCTGCCATCAATCAGCTGAATGGCTCCGGCGCTGCACCGGCTGACACATTTACCACAGCCGCGGCACCATTCTTCAATATGCAGGGTGCGCGGAACAGATTTAACTTTGTCCCTGACTGTCTCAGGTACCGGTTCTCCGTTAAACAGCATAATATTCATAGCCACTTCATCTATCGTTTTGGCGCCTACGGCTACAGCCTGAAGGTCATCATTCCGCAAAACAAAAGAAAAGGCTTTTTCGACATCCGACAGGAGGTTGCCACCCCCAAGCGCCTTCATCCCATATATGCCTTTTCCGGCCTTGGCCGCTTCGGCTATGGCGGCTGTCATATCATTAACTGTGCCGTCCATAATTCCTACACCGTTCATATTATACAGAGGGTGAATTACATCTATTTCCGGTATCCTCGCCGCCGCCCTAACCCCGGCTACGGTATGGGTAGAAATGCCTGCTGCCCTAATAACTCCTCTTTGTTTGCATTTTAATAAGTATTCATATGCTTCCCAGTGACCCTTAATCGTCAGAGCAGACTCCTGTTCGTGCAGGAGAAAAATATCGATGACATCCCTGTCCATTTCCTTGCGGGCTTCCTCGACACTGTCTGCCATCATCTCCGCAGTGTAGGCATATGACTTCGATGCAATAACGGCTTTATCGGAACAGCCTTTCATGGCTTCCCTGATATAGGGGTAGGTCTTGTAACACTGGGCAGTATCAAAAAAGTTAACCCCATTCTCCAGCGCATATCGGATTACCCCGGCTCCCTCGGTCACAGGCAGGTTCGCCTGAAGAGGCCCAACCGTCAGGACACCAAAACACAGCCTGGATACCTTTATATCTGTTAAACCTAATTTTCTGTACTCCATCAGACCACCTATAATAATCCGAGGGCGGCAGCGCCACCCTCGAAGTATTGATATATTATTTTTGGAGATATTGTTTTACAAGCTCTTCAATCAATTCGTCTCTTTCAATTTTTCTGATCATACTTCTGGCATTATTATGACTGGTTATGTAAGCCGGGTCTCCTGATAACAGGTAGCCTACAATCTGGTTGATTGGATTGTAGCCCTTTTCCTTAAGGGCTTCAAATACCTTGAAAAGCGTTTCCTTGACTTCATTATAGTCTTCCGCTTTTACCTGGAACATCATCGTTTCTTCCAGATTCCTGTTCATCTAGGTTCCCTCCCTTGCCGCTTGATAATACTAGTATTCTCCATACCTAATCTATTTCCTCTTGACTGCCAAAAAAATTATAGGTCTGCCGGAAGGTCTTTTTTTTCTGGTATTGATTTGTGAGATGTGTTACAATGATGACAGACGGAAATTCTTTCTAGTAAAAGTTAATATTCCCGGGATCCGTGTTTTGCCCAGTGTTACCCTTAAAAAAGGTTTTTAGAGAAACCATTTTAAATAGGAGGGGTTACTATGGCACATGGATATTGCAGCTCTATCGGTTATTTTTTCGGTCGGTTAGTTCCTCCTAATGAACTAACTATTGCTTTCCTGGGGGAAAACGAAGACATGGTAATAGGTTTGGCTTCCATTTTATCCGATATTGGCCCCGAGAATCTACAGGTAACTTTTGAAATGCTGCCCACCGGGATGGCAGAAATAACGGTTTTTGACAAGCGTGACCCGGAAAACTTCTTAGATGCCCGTAAGAGGCCGGTCGAACATGTAGCGAGGTTTTTACACGACCTGCAGGATGACAAAAAGTTTATTATTACCGTAGGGGACCTCAATATGAACATCCACTATGAGATCCTCAGAATGGAACTTGACCAGGTCGAGTGGCTAACAGAATATGTTAACTAATTAAGAAGGGGCTGCCTCAAGCAGCCTCTTCTTAATTAGTTGTTTTTATTTAATTTGGGATTCGATGACTTCATAGGCTTTGTCCAGTGCTTGGGTAATTTTAGCCGGTTCTTTACCCCCGGCCTGAGCCATATCGGGTCTGCCGCCCCCGCCGCCGCCTGCCGTTTTGGCGACTTCCCGGATGATATTCCCGGCATGAAGGCCCCGGTCCAAAAGGTCTTTGGTAACCATGGCCACAAAATTAACCTTGTCTTCATGAACTGCTCCCAGCACTACAACGCCGCTACCCAGTTTATCCCTAAGCATATCCCCCATATTTCTAAGGGCATCCATATCCTGAGCGGTAACTTGGGCAGACAGGGCTTTTACCCCCTGGATTTCCCTGACCCCATCGATGATACCCTGTGACTCATACTTGGCCAGCTTGGCCTGCAGTGTCTCCAGCTCTTTTTCTTTTTCTTTCAATTCCCGGACTATACCTTCAGCCCGGCGGAACAGTTCATGGGGAGTTGTTTTAAGAGCCGCGCTGACTTCCTCCAGGACCGATTCTTTTTCCGCTATATACTGAAGCACACCGTCTCCGGTAAGAGCCTCAATCCTGCGCAGTCCTGCGCCGATTCCGCTCTCAGCCAGAACCTTAAAAATACCGGCCCCGGCAGTTGATTCCAGATGTATGCCCCCGCATAATTCGGTGCTGTAATCACCCATTTTGACGACCCTTACTTCATCCCCATATTTCTCTCCGAAAAGGGCTGTAGCCCCGGTTTTTCTGGCTTCTTCAAGAGAGCTTACTGTTGTCTTGACAGGCAAATTAGCCATGATCATTTCATTTACCCGGGCCTCGATCTTCTTCAACTCCCCGGCCGTGACAGGCTGAAAATGCGTAAAATCAAAGCGCAGCCTGTCAGGTTCGACGAGCGAACCGGCCTGGTTAACATGTTCACCCAGGATTTCTTTTAAAGCCTTGTGGAGCAGGTGTGTCGCCGAGTGGTTGCGGGCAATCCGCTCCCGGCGGTCAACGTCGATTTCGGCATCCATAAAATCGCCAAAAGAAACAGTGCCTTTTTCGACCGTGCCAAAGTGGATAAACAGGCCGTTAAAAGCCTTTTTAGTATCAGTTATCAGAACTCTCGTACCTGCCTTCGTAAGACAGCCGGTGTCGCCCACCTGGCCGCCGGTTTCTCCATAAAAAGGCGTCTGGTCAAGGATAAGTTCAACCTTCTGCCCGGCTGTCGCGTCAAAGACAGGTTCATTATCGACAATCAGACCAATAATATTAACCTTGGAGGCCGTTTTGTCATAGCCGGTAAACTCGGTTGCCCCCATTTTCCGGTCGATTTCGGCGTATATCTCCTGGCCGGCCAGCATGCTGACATCCTGGCGGGCTGCCCTGGCCCTGTCACGCTGTTCCTGCATAGCTTTTTCAAATCCGGCCCGGTCAACGGTCAGGTTGTTTTCCTCCGCGATATCCTCGGTCAGGTCCAGGGGAAAACCGTAAGTGTCATATAGAACAAAGGCCTCCTGTCCACCGATCTGAGCGCCGCCGGCTGCTTGAATTCCAGCCACCATTTCTTCAACCATCTTCATACCGTCGTGGAGTGTCTCATGGAACCGTTCTTCCTCAATTTTGATGACCCGTTCCACGTAGTCCCGCTTCTCCACAACCTCAGGGTAAGCCTGACCCATAAGTTTCGCTACAACAGAAACAAGTTCAAAAAGAAACGGGCGGTTAATCCCCAGGGATTTGCCTAACCGTACGGCCCGCCGCAAAATACGGCGCAGCACGTATCCCCTGCCTTCATTACTCGGAAGTACGCCATCGGCTATAAGAAAAGTACAGGCCCGGGCATGGTCGGCAATTACCCTGAAAGGAAACCCGCCTTCATTACCGGGATATCTCTGGCCGCACATTTTTTCCACGGCTGTGATTATTTCTTTTAACAGGTCTGTATCATAGTTCGTTGGGACCTTCTGGATTACAGACGTTATCCGTTCCAAACCCATTCCGGTATCGATGCTGGGCTTTGGCAGAGGGGTCATCTTCCCTTTTTCATCACGGTTATACTGCATAAAAACAAGGTTCCAAATCTCCAGCCAACGGTCACAGTCACACTTGCCGAGAAAGCATTCCGGTTCATAGCATTTAAATTCGATACCGCGGTCATATATAATCTCACTACACGGCCCACATGGCCCGGTTTCACCCATTGACCAGAAGTTGTCCTTTTCGCCCAGGCGGACAATTCTCCCCTCCGGGACCCCGGCCACTTCCTGCCACAGCTTAAAGGCTTCATCATCATCCTTGTAAACAGTGGGATACAGCTTGTCTTCCGGAAGGCCCAGGACTTCGGTAAGGAATTCCCACGCATAAGTAATCGCATCTTTTTTAAAGTAATCCCCAAACGAAAAATTGCCGAGCATTTCAAAAAAGGTATGGTGCCTGGCAGTGCGGCCGACAGTTTCCAGGTCATTATGTTTCCCCCCGGCCCGCACACACTTTTGCGAAGTGGCTGCCCGCGTATAGGGACGCCTGTCCAGTCCCAGAAATACATCTTTAAACTGGTTCATCCCGGCATTTGTAAACAACAAAGTAGGGTCTTCATGGGGAACCAGTGAGGAACTGGCTGCAACAGTATGGCCCTTACTCTCGAAGTATTTTAAAAACTTCTCCCGTATTTCGTTTCCGGTCAACAAAATTCCCTCCTACTTTGCATTTCTAACCAAAAAAAGCCATCCGTCCGAAGTGGCAGAACCACTCCAGGGACGAAAGGCTGTCTTTCGCGGTACCACCCTGGTATTCGTTTAAAATTATACCTAAAAGGTTGTTTGTTGTCAACGCTTCACTTTACGTCTTCACTTTACGTCTTCACTTTACGTCAACCAGTTTCAGATAGATATAGCGAAGGATTACCTTTAGGGCTGCGGCTGCCGGAACCGCCAGAAGGATGCCTAGAAAACCATATAATTCACCACCGGCGAGCAGGGCAAAAATAACAACAAGGGGATGAAGGCCCATGCTCTTACCGAGTATTTTCGGGGAGATTACCGCATTCTCAAGCTGTTGGACAACCAATATCACTATTACGGCATATACCGCTGTCTTTTTGGAAACCAGCAAGGCGAGGGCGACCATCGGCACAGCGGTGATAAAAGGCCCCAGGTAGGGAACCAGTTCAGCCACCCCTGATATAATCCCGATGATAAAAGAGAAGTCCAGGCCGATGATATATGTACCCAAACCGGTGAGGGTCCCTACAATCAGAGAAATCAACAGGTGGCCCCGGAAAAACCCGTTCATTATTTCATCTAGGTCCCTGCCGATAGCCATCACATCACTGCGGTAATTACGTGGAATAGTAAGGGTAAACGACTCTTTTATCCGCTCGATGTCTTTGAGCATATAGAAGGCAAAAATAGGCGCCACCACCAAGCCCAGCAGGTAAGAAACCATCCTGATCAGAGCGCTTGCGCCGGCCCTCACAGTATTTATCAGAACATCTTCCAAATGCTTGATGCGCTCATCCAATACCTGTTTAATTCCTTCAGGCAGAGTGAATTTACTGTACTTTTTCTCGATGTGGGAAGTAATCCCCTTGACTTCCTGCGTCAACTCAGGAATGGCCCGGCCAAGCCTGTTGAATTCTTCAATGATATGCGGCACGCCATATACTATTATCATCGTGAACAGTCCGAAAACTACGATATAAACGAAAAGAATAGCCAATCTCCGGGGAACTTTTTTGCTTTCGATTCTCTGGACAAGAGGGTTAAACAAATATGCCATAAAAAAAGCAAATATAAATGGGATCAGGACAATCCTAACTCTGTATAAAAAGTATAAGCCGGCAATTGATACCGCAATGAGGAACAATCGCCGGTAGATAATTTTGGCCTGTACTATATCCATAGATTTTACTTCATCCAGTCCTCAGCCACGTTTTTAACCCCCTTGATAACCCTGCGCGCTCTGTTCTTAACGTGTTTCGTATCCTTGGCCATTTCTTTTCTCTCTTTTTTAAACTGGGGGGCCATAAACATCGTCAGAACAGCAGCGATTAAGCCGCCTGCCAGCATTCCATTCAAGAAACCCTTGCGCATATCTTCACCCCCTTTTACCTGTTACCCATCAAATCTCTTCCTGGCCGCCGTAAGCCATCAAGCTCCCGTCTTCGGCTACTTCGTAGATGCTTACTTCATCTCTATGCTTTTTATACTCTACACAGCAGTCCCAGCAGTAGTACTGGTCAACCCCCACCCTCCCGGTAGCCTTGCTCCCGCAAACCGGACAGTTCATCGTAATTCCCCTTTCATTTCGGTATCATAATCTACCCCCATTGAAGTCACGACTTTGTCGGATGCAATGCTGATTCCCGTGTTGGGGATAGTTGTTCGGCCGTTAAGAAGATCCTGAATGACCCCGTCTGACACTTCATAACCTGTAATTTCGCCGGTCTCTTCATCCAGTACGAGGTCTCTGATTACCCCGATATGCCGACCGTCATCCCGCTCAACCCGTAATCCGCGGATGTCTCTTTTTTCATCGAGTACCTGTTTAAGTTCCGGTATCGAACCAATCTTTCTGATTATCGACTCGTTTTCTACTACTAAACAATCATCTTCCCGTCTTAGTAAATCACTGTGCAGAAACCCCTTGCCGTCTCTTAACCAGCCCCCGATTTCCACCAAATAGCCAAGGATTTTATTCTGGGTGGGGTCGTAAATTATATCCTTCACTTCCCCTATTTGTTTCCCGGCATCAGAGGTTACCACAGGCAGGCTTAAGATCTCTCTCCCTTTTAACATCATTATTTTTTACCTCCCGGGACGGAGGCCAGTATTTTGAAAGGCGGCCTGTAAGCCAGGGTAGCGGAAAACCTCGTTAACAATCCAATTACCAGGAGCGGTAGATATGCCCTCAACCCCGCTGCCCCAGCCAAACCGAGACTTAACCCTAACTGCGTCACAAATGCCAACCCAGACACCACCTTTCACAGGCTCTTTTCTATTATGACCAAAAAAAAACAAAAAAATGCGGCAGCCATGTGACTACCTCTTCTTCCACAGAGTACCTAACGCAGCAGAATTGCAATCAAAAATACGAAAAAAGCCGCGGATAACGCGGATAAACGCGGATTAGAACGACGCGGATAAAACAATAAATCCGGACACAAAAAACCAAAAAACAGTCACAGACCATACAAATTTACTTTTCAAATCCCATAAAAGTGCAGCTTGCAGCGAAGCAAATATGAATTGTAAGCCGACTTTTCTATTGGGTAGAAAAGTGGATTCGTTTGACCTGTAATTGTTTTTTTTATTTTAACCACTGTCTCTTTGTGTCTTCGACCATTGAGTAGTGCCTGTTAGACTTTGTGGTTCAATTTTTTCATCCGCGTTTATCCGCGTCATCCGCGGCTGCTTTTTTGGTTTTTTCTACCCGTAAAAATACTGGATAGCTAAACCGGCAGTGACACTTATGCCGTAAAGGATACCGATAATTCTCAGGGTGTCCTTGAGGTTCCGGTTTTCTTTAAATAGCACCAGCATACCCAGACCGGCACTGGCGCTTAATCCGGCGACAGCTGAACCAAAACTGATGCCTCCTTTTAAAAAGACCTGCGTGATTCCCACCGAGGCGGCACAATTGGGAATCAGGCCAACTAAAGCTGTGACGATAGGCTGAAGGGCGCTGTGTCTCCCGAACAAGCTGCCCAAGGTCTCTCCTCCTGTCTTAAACACCAAACTAATCATAACAGAAGCAGCAAATATAAAAACGGCAACCTTAAAGGTGTGTATTACAGGATGAATAATCATTACCTTGTAATCGGGTTTTTCTAGGGCCAGATCATGGCCGCAGCATCCTGCATCTTTGATCAGATTATGCTGTTCCTGCCCGGATTCATCGCGGGAGGCGGCAATTTCGCTTTCCGTTACAGACCTGCCTGTTCTATGAAACAAATAGTCTATACTGTACCCTGCCAATAATGCAATGATCACCTTAACAGTAATAAGGGGTATGATAATCCCCGCTTTTTGAGGATGGGCGAGAATAATCGGAACAGCCTCATCAGAAGTTGAAATATAAACAGCCATCAGGGTCCCCATAGTAATCAGCTTTTGGGTGTAAAGAGCAGTGGAGATGACGGAAAAACCGCACTGGGGGATAGACCCAAAAGCCGCTCCCAGGACAGGGCCTGCTTTACCGGCGTTTTTAACCTTGGCCCTTACTTTACTTCCGAATTTATATTCGATGAATTCAATCCCAATATAAATTAGCAAAAGTAAAGGAATCATTTTAACAGTATCAATTAGTGGTTCCCAAATGACATCAAGCATTGGACTTGCCTACCTTCTATTAGTTGCTAGTTGCTAGTTGCTAGTTGCTAGTTCCTAGTTGCTAGTTGCTAGTTCCTAGTTGCTAGTTCCTAGTTCCTAGTTCCTAGTTGCTAGTTGCTAGTTGCTAGTTCCGAGGCCCTAGGCACTATCACTATATTCTGAGCACCAGCAACTAGCAACTAAGACTGGCATGACCGGCAGTAGCCGAAAATGTCAAACCGGTGGCCGGTGACTTTAAAATCATCAAGGTTGTTAACACTTGTCAGGTTTTTCACCGGACATTCAGGTAATTTCCATGCCCCTCCGCATTTCAGACAAATAATCCGGTGGTCGTGGTCCTGGTGTCGGTTCAGTTCATACCTGCTCCGACCGTCCCTGAAATCAACGAGGTTAATTATGTGCAGTTCCTTCAGAATGGCCAGAGTCCGGTAAACGGTGTCAAAACTCATCTGAGGATATTTTTTCCGCAGCCGGTCAAATATCTGTCTGGCGCTTAGGTGGGTTTTAGCCCGCACAATAACCTTTAATATTTCCCTGCGCTGGGGTGTAAGTTTGCAGTTGTTTGAGGCTAATGCAGCCAGAACACCCTCGTAAATCATAGCTTTATCCTCTCTGAATCAGAATGGTTCTTATTTAAGATTATATATTCCTCTTCGCAAGCTGTCAAACCGGCTTCTTTCACGAGCTACAATATTCATTAAAGTTTACCCCAAAATTACCGCCTTAAACAAAAAAACCGCCGAGTGGCAGGTTGAGTGGTGAGTGGGAAGTGGAGAGTGGCAAAGGAAATAAAAAATCTCCCTCATTCCATACTAGGCCGAGGCAGATTTTATTAATTTATTTCTCTCTTTGATTTGAATATATACCTATGTCCTTGCATCTACTGATTACTCTCTACTCTCTACTCTCCACTCTCCACTCTCCACTCTCCACTCTCCACTCTCCACTCTCCACTCTCCACTCGTGATTGTTCCTCCCCCAACCAAATAATCCCCTTCGTAATAAACCACCGCCTGGCCCGGTGTAATAGCCCTTTGCGGCTCAGTAAAACTTATTTTAACTGAACCGTCCGAACCCGGATAAAGTATGGCTTCCGCAGGCCTGGCGGCATACCGGATTTTAGCCTGAACAGCAAGCGGGGAGCTGACACCTTCATACAAAATAAAATTGTTGTCTGCAGCCACTAGTTCACGACCGAAGACTTCATTTTCCCTTCCCAGAATTACCGCGTTTCTACTTGGGTCGAGGGCAACTACATACATTGGCTCGCCGAAGGTTATCCCCAGGCCTTTGCGCTGGCCCACTGTGTAATACGCCAGTCCCTGATGGCGCCCCAATACGTTACCACCCGTGCCGAGGAAAGGGCCGGGTCTTATCTTCGCGCCTACCTTTTCGCGCAGGAACCGGTGATAATCATTGTCTGTGACAAAGCAGATTTCCTGGCTTTCCGGCTTATCTGCCACCTTCAGGTCATATGAAGCAGCCATCCGGCGAACTTCATCCTTTTTATATTCTCCGAGGGGCATAAGGGTTTTGCTGAGCTGCTCCTGGGTCATATTATACAGCACATAGGTCTGGTCTTTCCTGTCATCCCTGGCTTTCCTGATTAGGTACCGGCCCCGGCCGGCGTCAAAGGACAGCCTGGCATAGTGCCCGGTTGCTATGTAATCAGCCCCCAAAGCTACTGCCTTGGTTAAAAAGGCATCGAACTTAATAAACCTGTTGCAGGCTATACATGGGTTAGGGGTGCGCCCTGCCAGGTATTCGTCAATAAACAGGTCAATAACCTTTTGTTCAAACAGTTCCCGAAAATTCATCACATAAAAAGGAATCCCCAACGTATCTGCTACCCGCCGGGCATCATTTACGGCAGACAGGGAACAGCAGCCGCCCTGATCGAGTTCTTTCTCCGGGTCGTCTGAAGGCCATATCTGCATAGTGACTCCAATTACCTCATATCCCTCGTCTCGCAGCAGAGCGGCCGTGAGAGAACTATCCACACCGCCGCTCATAGCAACCACGACTTTTTTCTTTGGCATAATATCACCTTCAATAGTTGCTAGGTACTAGTTGCTAGTTGCTAGTTAAAAATCGGAAGGTTTGCCTACGGCAAACCAACCTTTTTAACAACCTACTAGCACCTAGCAACTAAAATCTATTTTCCTTCCAGCTTCATCTTATAATCCTCAATAGCCTTATGTAATGCATCGGCGGCCAGGTTGGAACAGTGCATCTTTTGCGGGGGCAGGCCGCCTAACTCCTCAGCAACCGCCTTATTAGTAATCTGCAGCGCTTCATCGAGATTTTTTCCTTTGACCATTTCAGTTACTATACTGCTCGTGGCAACAGCCGCGCCGCAGCCAAAGGTTTTGAATTTAACATCTTCTATAATACCGTCATCAGTGACTTTAATCGATATCCTCATGATATCCCCACAGGTTGGATTGCCTACTTCGCCAACCCCGGAAGGGTTATCGATTTCTCCTACATTCCGCGGGTTCGTAAAATGGTCCATCACTTTTTCATTGTACATTTGAGCAGCACCCTTTCTTTTGGGGGATCACAGCCTTGGCCCGGTCGGCAAAAAGCGGGGACATCGCCCTCAATCTGTCTACAATCTCAGGTAATACCTCTATTACATAATCAATTTGTTCTTCGGTATTGTCTTTACCCAGGGTCATCCGCAGTGAGCCGTGCGCAATCTCGTGCGGCAGGCCGATCGCCAGCAGGACATGGGATGGGTCAAGTGAACCGGAAGTGCATGCCGAGCCGCTTGATGCCGCAATCCCTTTCATATCAAGACTGAGTAAAAGCGATTCCCCTTCAATAAACCGAAAACTCAAATTCACATTATTCGGCAGCCTTTGGGTCGGGTGGCCGTTAAGCTGCACATAATCAATTTTTTCCTTAATCCCGCTTATTAATCTGTCTCTAAGCCTTGTCTGATACGGAATCTGTTCATTGAGCAAACTGACTGCTTTCTCCACAGCCATGCCAAAACCAACTATGCCGGGAACGTTTTCCGTCCCCGGTCGGCGTTTCCGTTCCTGAGCGCCGCCAAATATAATTGGCAGTAAGCGGACTCCCTTCCTCATATACATACATCCTATGCCTTTAGGCCCGTAAAACTTGTGGGCTGAAACAGCCAGCAGGTCAATATTCAGGTCATTAACATTGACCGGTATTTTCCCGAGGGACTGTACAGTATCGCTGTGGAAGTAAATACCCTTTTCTTTAGCTAGGGCGCCTATTTCTCTAATCGGTTGAATTGTGCCGATTTCGTTGTTGGCATGCATCACAGAAATCAGGATAGTCTGGTCTGTAATAGCTTTTTTCAGTTCCTCTAACTTAATTAAACCCTCTTCGTCCACCGGTACATAAGTAACCTGAAAGCCTTCCCTTTCCAGGGACTTGCATGTATCCAAAACGGCGTGGTGCTCTATCGAAGTGGTAATGATATGGTTACCTCTTTTTTTATTGGCATAAGCCACCCCGCGAATGGCCAGGTTGTCCGCTTCCGTGCCGCCGCTCGTAAAAATGATCTCATTAGGCTCAGCCCCAATAGCCCGGGCGGTTTTTTCCCTCGCCTCTTCCACAGCCTTCCGGGTAACCCTGCCGAACGAATGGACACTGGATGGGTTGCCATAAAGGTCTGTCATATATTCAACCATCAATCTGGCAACATCTTCATCTGTCCGTGTCGTTGCGCTGTGGTCCAAATAGACCTTATCCACTGTAACGTCATCTCCTTATTAAATGTAGTACATCGAGAAATTT
Organism: Firmicutes bacterium HGW-Firmicutes-8; assembly: GCA_002840165.1. Lineage (GTDB taxonomy): Bacteria > Bacillota > Thermincolia > Thermincolales > UBA2595 > GW-Firmicutes-8. Next base: position 57,601 of record PGZN01000017.1, on the reverse strand, counting down.
CTATTTTGTCTTGACTCCTCGGAGTCTTTACACATATCAGCCAGTGTAATAGAATCTAAAACCTCTTCAATGCTGACTCTGACCTTTTCCCATACACTTCTGGTTATACAGAACTCAGCCTTCATACACTGTTCCGGGTCTTCACTAACACACTCCACAGGTACTATTGGCCCTTCCAAAACCCTGATAATGTCCCCTACCTTAATCTCTGCCGGAGCCCTGGCCAGGGTATACCCTCCCTGGGCTCCTCTAACGCTTTTCACGAGTCCGGCCTTCCTCAGGCCGGCAAAAAGTTGTTCCAGATAATGCTCAGATAAGTCCTGGCGGTCGGCCACACTCTTTAATGATACCGGGCCCTCACCGTAGCGCTGGGCTAAATCAAACATCGCCTGAACACCGTAATGTCCCTTGGTGGATATCTTCAAAGGCCGCCCTCCCTCGTGTTAATCCCTACTAGTTTACTTGGTTATCTCAAGGATTATCTTAGCATAACCGCCTATTAATGTCAAACCCAATTCCCACTATTTTAGTATGATTTTTTTTTGAGTTTTTAATCCCTTAATTAAAAAAGAGACAGGTACGGTCTGACCCAGTGGAACTTCTGGGAACCGGAACCGCCCCTTGTTCTCTTTTGTTTACTGTCCGCAAGTTGTACCGGTGGCAAAACAGCTGATGCAAAAATCATAGTTTAGGGTAAACGATTTCCCCACCACTTCCTTTAAAGACCCCACCATCGCAGCCTGGGGTACATCCACCAGCACAGGGCAGGGGAACATCCCATTCTTACTAACCGCGACTCCATATGTACACTGGAGACAATCCATTTTTTCCGCAACCTGCTCTAAAGTTACTTCAGGTTGCACAAGACCGGCAAACCTTCCTTTGGCGTATGCGGCAATAATCTTCAAACCAGCAATCTGCAGCCCGTGGTCTGCATTCAGTCTTTGCCGGAAATCATCTTCAAGTTTTTGTGATGGGCTGCTGCCCAAGCGGCCCCCCGATTTATTAACATAAGCCACCCACGGCCGGATTCCGCAGGTATTCAGGTTCTTAATTCCCTGTATAGCCCGAGAAAAACTTCCGGCGCCCCGGTATTCCTCGTGGTTCTCCCTGGTATAGCATTCCAGGCTGACCCTTAGATTTAGCCCCTGAGAAGTGAACCTGCTGAAGAAACTGGCCTGCTCTAAGCCAATCAGAGTTCCGTTAGTTAAGATAGTTAACGGCACAACCCTTTCCAGGGTGTAATACCAGCTTAAAAAATCATTCAGATAAGGCCATATCAATGGCTCTCCACCGGTGATATAGATAGCTCGTACCCCTTGGCCCAAGGCCTCCTTCACATATTTCACGGTTTCCCTTAGGGAAAGGTGGCCCGGTCCCTCCTTTTCCGGACTGCAGGAAAACAGGCAGTGGCGGCAGTTCAGGTTGCATTTATAAATAACATGGAGCCACAGCTCATCCAAAGCTGCGCAGGTAACGACCTTTTTTAAAACACAGGATTTTTCCATTTTCCTTAGACCTCCGGTTGTCCAAAAATATCGTGCAGGTAGCTGAAGGTATTATTGGGAAAAACCTCAAATTCGGTTTTCTCTTTCAACATTAATTGATAATAAAACTTGGCATCCTCAAAGGTATCCAAGTCCCTCCCCGGTTTTAGCAAACAATATGATATACTGCTTCCCCGCAAATTTCCGAGGGTGTTCTGCAAAACCGTGTCTGTCCACCATTCTTTTAACGAAAACATTTCCGCGTACAGCTTTTTGACAGCCAGCAGGTAGTACCCGCCGTCTAAACTAGGTCCGATAACAACTTCCCGTTTTCCCAAAGCCGATAGAGCTTGTCTGATATCCTCCGGCTGCAAAGCCGGGTAATCGGTCCCAGTCACAACAACGCGATCAAATCCCTGTTTTAAGCAGTAGTCTACTGCGGTGGCCATGCGTTTACCTAAGTTGGTGCCTGTCTGCGGGAGGTATATACCAGGCCCTAAGACCCTGGCAAGTTCTCCGGGTGTCCCGTCACAATAAAAAACAATTAGACTAATGTCCAGCCGACCCAGCACCCGTCCCAAATCCCTAAGCATCGCCCACTGCAGTCCGGCACACTGTTCAGCAGTTAAGTGGGACATCAATCTGGTTTTTGTACGGCCAGGCAGAGGCACTCTACTCATCACTATAATTGCCGGTCGCATAGGCCCTCCTTATAAACGGGGTGGTACATCTTAACGAGGCGTTCTGCGGAAACCCCAAAGGCGAACAGCATTTTAATTACCTGCATTTTGACCAAGGTCTTTAAAAAGCCGCCCTCTCTAAAACGTCGGGCGGAAGTTATAACCCGGCCCGGTAAAAGGCAAGCCGACATGTAACGGCGCAGCTTTGAGGATAAGCAGATGTCCTCCAAAAATGGAATGTCCGGAAAGCCGCCCGCCGAAAAGAACAGGTTCCGGTCACAATAAATTCCCTGGTCACCATAGCAGCTGCTGAATAAACGCGCCCGCATCCCGGAAGCCGCAGCAAGGGCTTTAAATGCCAGGCCCCGCCGATCAAACCCCAGGTTACAGCACCCCCACCTAAACCCACTTTTCACGGCTGCCGGAATATCGTCGAAAACCCTGTTTTCGACTATTGAATCAGCATGTAAAAAAAACAGAACATCCCCTGTTGATTTGGATGCTCCTTCATTTAGCTGTCTCCCCCTGCCAAGCCGCCCCCTGACAAAAGTGACCGGAAAACGCGCACACACCTCTGCAGTATGGTCTGTGCTGCCCCCGTCACTGACAATTATTTCAACATCCGGCTGAACTACTAACCGGCTTAAAAGACCGGCTATGTTTTCTTCTTCGTTATATGTTGGGATGATCACGGTGAGCCGTAATTTCCGCATTGGATGCATCCTCCCACTCTTCTATCAGCATTGTCACTGTCCAGCTGGTCAAATCAATACAGGCCTGTTTATGTCTTTTGCGCCACAGCGGGCGTTCTTTCCTGATAACCCGGCAGCAGGCTGAGCCAAATTCATCAATAAAACGAGCATGCAGGCGGGCAGGGAACCTGTCATCTAACATCCGGGAGTGCCTTTGATGAAGAATCCCGGCGGCCATTATTATCCCAGCCAAGGCGCCGCAGGTACAACCGCTCCCCATTCCGCGCCCAAAAAAACCGGTCGCGGCAAGGGTATCCTCCGCCAAACTTAGATCCCACACTTCATTACAGGCGAGGAGTACAGCTTCACAGCAATTGTTTCCCTGTTTCATAGTTTCTTTTACTATCTTAGAGGCCTTCGATTCCGACATCCCGGTATGCTCCTTTCTCCCTGCCGCGGAGCCATACCCAGCCGCCCCACAGGCTGAAAATACTTACGAGGAAGGCAAACATTACCGACGCCGCAAATGATAAAGCCGCCGGTACACCAGTGGCCGCCAAAAGTGTAATGTATGCTCCTTCCCTGATGCCGTAACCATTGATACCAAGAGGCAGCATGGCCGCAGCAGAAACTGCCGGTATAACGTACATGGCCTCAAGCCAGCCCACATGACCAATATGCAGGCCGTTAAAAATACAGTGGTTTACGCCAACAACACAGAGCTGGAATACCGCAGACCATAAAATTACGGAGATGACAGTCCCCGGGTGTTCAGCTAAAAGTTTCCCGTGACCCGAGAACAGGGTTATAAACCGTGCCATCTTGCTGTCCTTATTCGTTACAAATCCGGGAAGCCGGCCATACATCATGAACACTACTACTACCAGACTAACAAGAAGAAGAAGGGCAAACAGTGCTGTAATTTCCGGACTGGGGTTTGCCTTCAGCAGACAGGCTGACAACCCTACCAAAGCCAACCCGGCTGCTGCCAGGATACGTTCGGTAACGACAGAAGCTGCCGCCCCCGGCCCGTCACCGGTAATTTTACGGACCCAGATAATACGCATCCCATCACCGCCTATACCAGATGGTAGAAAATTATTAAAAAATAACCCGGCCCAATATATACTCCACAACTCTCCCCACTCCAGTCTCATTCCCTGAGCCCGGAGAATTAACCGCCATTTGTGGACACTGACTACGACGGCGATGACAATCCAAAAGACCGCTGCCAAAAGCCAAGGATAACTTACCACGGCAAAAGCCCGGCCAATTTCCGTCCAATTTATTGAAAAAACGAACCAACCCATCAGAATCATCGAAATTCCCAGGCGCAGGCTAAGTTTCCAGTTAAAATTCTTAAACATTGTTATCACTCACCAACTTGGATTTGAACCATTTTTTCATGGCCAGGCTAAAAAACAACAGCACCAAAAAACCGCACACAGCCCAAAATGCATACTTGGCCGTAGGAGACATGTTTTCTCCCAGCCAGGAGTAGATAATCGTGGCCGGCAGCTGCCCGATTCCGGTAGCCCAGAAAAAACCCCAAAAACTCATCTGCGTTATTCCGGCCGCATAAGAAATTATATCGAAAGGCACTACTGGGATTAGCCGGGCAATAACTATTGAGTACCTCCCGTACTGGTCAAAAAACCGGTCAGACATCTCCAGGCTCTTTTTCCCCACCAGTTTTTCCACGATAGGCCTCCCGTACGCCTTGACAATCCAAAAGCAGATGGAAGCCCCAATCATGGCCCCTGTCCATGAATAAATGGCGCCCCGCACCCAGCCAAAAATCCAGGCATTGGCAAAGGTAATTACAAATGCGGGCAACGGAGCCGCCAGGGCCTGCAGAACCATTAAGCCCATCGATACCAAAGGGCCCCATACCCCAAAGCCTTTTATATATATTCTCATCCCCTTGATGTCAGCCTGGGACAAAATACTTGCGGCGGTCCTTACCTGATTAGAGAAGGAAGGTATAAAGAAATATAATCCGGCCAGGCAGGCCAGAAATAAAGTAACCAAAACAAGCCGCCAGTACCTGACGGCTTTGTTTACAGCCACGATGCTTATTTCACTACCTGCAGAGAATCATTACCTGCCCACTCATAGAAAGAGGCATCATAATTTCTGGCTTTTTCAAATCCAGCTGACCGCAGCAGCAGCGCCATATGAGCTGACCGGATTCCTTTGGTGCAGTATGTAACTATCTCATCTTCCGGTGTAAGACCGGCTTTTGTGAATAAGTCTTTAAGATCCGATGTGGTTTTCACAGTCCCATCATCATTGAATACTTCCTTAAAGGGAATATTAATGGCTCCGGGCAGATGTCCACCCCTCTTTTCGCCAAAATCGGCTGCTCCCCCAAATTCAATTTGAGCCCTGGAATCAACAATTTTTATTTTGTTGGAATTGGCCTTAATCCATTCCGTAGTAGCATTCATACCCCCGTCAAGAGCAGCTATCTGCAGTTTAATAGGCTTGGCAGCAGGAACATCGGTGCTTGTTTCTCCGCCGGCGGTCTTCCATGCCGGCCAACCGCCATCAAGCATCTTGGTATTAGTAAGGCCTGCCATTCTAAGCATCCAAAGGATTCTGCCATCTTCGCCCCAACCATTGGGGTCAGCATAGACAATTACCGTTTTACTTGAGTCAATACCCAACACACCTAATTTTTCGGCCAGCTTTTCCTTGGGAAGCAGTGTTCCCCAGCCTTGGTCGCCCGACTTACCCTCCATATTGGCAAAACCCTGCCACATGGCGTTGAAGGCCCCGGGAATATGTCCGGCATTGTATTCTTTGTCCACCCTGGCATCCAGAACTATAACATTCTGCATATTTCCCTTCAGCCAGGGAACATCTACAAATAGTTCACCCTTCTTGGTATCTTCGGGCTTAGAATTGTTTTCGGTTACAGCATTTTTCGCTTCAGGCGCTTTGCTGGTACCACCGCCGCAGCCGGCAGCAGAAATAAGAAGTATCGCAGCCAATAAAAATGCAACAGCTTTTTTCAGATTCATCCTCTTTTCCTCCCTAACTTTACCATCTTTTACTTCACAATTATTTTATTATAATTATTGTGAATAGGTCAAATATAAGTTTTTTATAGAATTGCCGGGAGCTATTAATTTAATTAATCCAAATCACAAATTAATCCAAAACCTTTTGACAAAAGCCATACATTTGTTTATAATACATATAGATATATGTCTATACGTTGTGAGGTGACTATCAGATTGGATAAATGCGCGCTGTTTTTCAAGGCTTTGTCTGATGAGACCAGGCGAAAAATTATTGAACTTCTGAAAAAGCAGGAAATGTGCGTATCGGAAATAGTTGACAACTTTTCGATGGCCCAGCCTTCTATTACACATCACCTCAGCATCTTAAAAAATGCCGGCCTCGTCGACTGTAAAAAGGTCGGCAAACAGGTTTACTATTTTGTTGACTGCTGCTGCCTGGAAGACTGCTGTAAGGAAATCATGAAGAGATTTGAAGTTAATCTGTAAGCACTTATTTTTTCACCCGACATATAGTTATATTTCTATGTAATTGAATCGGAAGCATAAAACAAAACCGCGGAGACCGCAGAGGGTGCGGAGAGCGCGGAGATTCGAGATAAAAAGACATTTTTACCACAAAGACTAATGGGCACTGCTCAATGGTCTAAGGGCAAAAAGAAGAATTTGAGGTCTTAAGATCACAAAGAGCCAGTGGTATCACATACTGAAGTGTTTCCGGCATAGTTTTGATGTTTCTATTTCATGAGTTTTCTTTTTTCTCCGCGTGCTCCGTTATCTCCGCGAACTCCGCGGTTTTAAAAAGCTGCGAAGTAATTCAAAAGAAAAGAAGGCACAGAGTTCACAGAGACCTGGATAGAGTGCACAGAGAGAAATCAACAACCCAAATTGAGTTCCTACTACCCAGGTAAGCTGTAATTTAAATAAAATATTGAACAAAATAAAAAAACAGTTTTCAGCTCATACGGGTATTATTTTTCTACTCAACACAGTGCTACTGTATCAGAAAAAACCGCGGAGACCGCAGAGGATGCGGAGAACGCGGAGAGTGCGGAGATAAAAAATAACTTGGACAACATAGACTATTGCTGGAAGTTACATCTGTATAAGTAAGAAAACCGAAAGTAAGAATTTCCGAGCAGTAAATATGTTTTAAATTTAATGACTTCTCAAGGTACGGAGATACTGAATTGAACCGGGGGGTAAGTATTACTGGTTACTCTCCGTGGTCTCTTTGTTTCAGTGAATCACGACTTCTCTGTACTACTACTTCGTGAAAGTTTGTTTTTTAGTGACTCTCCGCGCCCTCTTATTCCCAGTGAATCTCACTATCTCCGCGCTCTCCGCGGTTGTTTTTTAAAAAGAAATAATATACTTAAGGAGGTTCATTAAAAATGGATCAAAACAAAACGACTAAAATTGTCAGAGAAGCTTACGGTTTGTTCGCCAAACAGCAGTCGGGCTGCGGGTGCAGCTGCGGAGATGCAGGCCAATATGCCAAATCTCTGGGCTATTCAGAGACCGAACTCAATGCCATCCCAGCTGAGGCCAATCTGGCCCTGAGCTGCGGAAATCCAACGGCCCTAGCCGGTCTAAGAGCCGGCGAAACAGTTCTGGACCTCGGCTCCGGGGCAGGTTTTGATTGTTTTCTGGCGGCTTCCAAAGTAGGCCCGGCAGGTAGAATCATCGGTGTTGACATGACCCCGGAAATGATTGAAAAAGCCAGGTCAATCGCCAGGAAAGATAATTTTGAAAATGTTGAATTCCGGCTTGGAGAGATAGAAAACCTGCCTGTAGCCGATAACTCCGTAGATGTTGTGATCAGCAACTGTGTGATCAACCTGTCGGCAGATAAAACAAGAGTCTTTCAAGAAATAAACCGGGTCCTTAAACCTGGTGGAAGAGTCGCAATCTCAGATATTGCCCTGATTAAAAAACTGCCGGAAAAAGTTAGGTCCAGCATGGAGGCCTATGTTGGCTGCATTGCCGGCGCCATGCTGGTTGATGAATATAAGGGGCTTGTCACAGCCTCCGGGTTAACAGATGTTAAAACAATGGAAAAAGATGACTCCGTATGTATTGACCCAGGCACCACAGACCCTATTGGAAGAGCTGTTTTGGACAGTTTGGAAGAAGGCCAGTCACTGCAGGATTATGTAGTAAGCATCTACGTAGAAGCAAGAAAATAAGCAGAAAATATTTAAGGGGAACGGCGCCCACTTAAACAGTGGCGTCTGTTCCCCTCTTTTTAGTGCACCAATAACTAGACCTCCATAATCACCGGTAAAATGAGTGGTTTCCGTTTTGTTTCGGAATACATAACATTACTTAATGTCTTACGAATCTGTTCTTTGATTGTCGCCCACTCCCTGATGCGTTTAGCTTCACAGCCTTTTACCGTCCGGTCCAGTTCATGCTTCATCTTGGCCAGCAGTTCCTCAGATTCGCGGATATATACAAACCCGCGCGACACAATGTCTGGGCCTGATAAAACAGCCCCTGTAGCCTTGTCAATGGTCAGCACGGCAACAACAACTCCGTCTTCGGCCAAATGTTTTCTGTCGCGTAAAACTATGTTGCCTACATCGCCTATCCCCAGACCGTCAATCATTATGCTGCCGGCGTGGACTTTGCCCTGCATGCTGTATTCTTTCCGGCGAAAAACATTTCTGTCGCCTATAGCGCTGATAATAACGTTTTCTTCTGGAATTCCCAGTTCGGAAGCTGTTTTTCTAAACTTCACTAAATGCCTGTACTCCCCATGAAAAGGCATCGCAAATTGTGGTTTAACCATGTTTATCAGGGTCTTAATTTCCTCCCTGGCGGCATGTCCAGATACATGAACAGAGGCAACATCCTTGTAGACCACGCGAGCGCCTCCTTTAAAGAGGCTGTTAATTGTCCGGTAGACATGCTTGGCATTGCCAGGGATAGGCGATGCCGATACAATTACCGTATCTCCCGGTTGAAGTACGATCTGCCTGTGGCTGCCTTCGGCAATTCGCGTCAGGGCTGCCATCGGTTCCCCCTGGCTGCCGGTTGTTATGATTACAATGCGGTGTGGGGCATGCTTATTTATTTCATCAATATCAATCATAATTGAATCCGGGCAGGATAAATAACCTAATTCCCTTGCCGCCTCAACTACATTTATCATACTCCTGCCTACCACAGCAATCTTGCGGTCGTACTCCACTGCAGCATTAACTACCTGTTGGATCCGGTGAACGTTTGAGGCGAAGGTTGCTACAAGTATCCGTCCTTTTGCCGTCTCAAATTCTTTCGTAAATGTCTCTCCGACCACTTTTTCGGAAGGTGTATAGCCTACATTTTCTACTCCGGTACTGTCACATATTAATACCAGTACACCCCTGGCGCCGTACCCGGTCAATTTATGCAGTTCGGTCACCCGGCCGTCAATCGGTGTATGGTCCAGTTTAAAGTCTCCGGAATGCACCACCAGCCCCTCAGGGGTATTAATTGCCAGACCAACACCATCAGGAATGCTGTGGTTGACCCTGAAGAATTCAACCTTAAAGACTCCTGCGCTGATAACATCATCAGGATGGATTTCAATCAGCTTAACGTCTTCAACCATACCATGTTCTATCAATCTCTTTTTAATCAGACCGATAGTAAGCCTGGTACCATATACAGGCACATCAATATCTTTGAGGACATAAGGCAAGGCCCCTATGTGGTCCTCATGCCCGTGGCTGATAAAGAATGCCCTTACCCGTTCTTTGTTTTCTGTCAGGTACCTTGTATCCTGGATAACCAGGTCTATCCCATACAATTCCTCACCCGGGAAAGCAACGCCCGCGTCGACAACTATAATGTCGTCACCATACTCAAAAACCATCATATTTTTTCCGATTTCCCCCACACCTCCGAGGGGTATAATGCTTAGACCGCTGTTTTTCTTGCCCAATACAACTTCACTCCCAGTAATTTAAATTCTTTCACCCTTTATCAATTTGTCAATAAATACGTCCAGGTCATCTCTCTTTACCCGCCAGTGCCTGCCAATTTTAAAAGCCGGGATAGTCCCTTCCTGGACTAATTTATATGTTGTCATTTCACTGATTTGAAAATACTCCGCGACTTGGGTCACAGTCATAATTTCAGGATAATCTTCTTTACGCTTAGGCGCTTTTTGTTCCTGTTTTCTGGACATTGGCATCCCACTCTCTTTAAATAGTTTTAGCATACTTATTTATAATTAATTATATTTATTTATTTATTAAGCCAAATAGATTATACTAAATTTTAATTAATTGAGCAACTTTTATTTCACTGTAAGAAATCAGGACCAATTTCCTGTAATAAAAATAAAAGAGGTGTCCCCTTTTAAGACACCCCATGAAACATATGTTACGAAACTCTCGTATTTTACTTCGCCCCAAGCCTATTTTAAAAGTTCTGTTGCCGTTTCATGAATCAGTTTATTAGAAATCGCGCCGTAAAAGAATTTTTGATTGTCTATAGAGATCAGGGGTAGGCGGTATCCCCTGTCCATAAACATTTTTACTTTTTCATGCCCATCTATACCGTCTTCGAAAACGTCGATAAACTGCACTTCAACCCTGTCTCCTATATCTGTTTTCGATAAAAATGATTTAAGTTCTTCAAACTGCTCGCCTGTGGTGGGAGTTGGCCCGCAATCCCCTCCGCTGCAGTTTCAGCCCCCACTACCGCAGGCCTCGTCGCGCAGGCCGAATACAATAATTTTAATCTTATCGCTCATCTCAATTACTCCCCTCATATAATTTCCCCGCAATAGCAGACAGCATCTCCAGGCCTTTGATTTCCTCTGAGTACATGGGAAGCTGAAGAATTTCTGCTTCCCCGAACCGTTCCTTTATTTCCTCCAGGTATTTTAACTGCATATTTCTCCTGTTGGTAAAAAACGGGGTCTGGCACTGTTCTTCCGGGATGACCAGGTTGGCTACCACTAATTGGGTCGCTATCCCAAGGGATTTAAGCTCCTCGGAAGCCCGGTAGGCTTCAATAATCGGTGTCTTCTCCGGGTACATGACAAAACCGAAGGTGGTAAGCTCTTTGTTCTTCATCATTTCAATAACCCGGTCAAAGCGTTCCTTCTGATTTTTGTCCTCCTCGCTGGCTTCAACTGACAACCCTGATTTCATCTGAATCTGCTTACTCCATTCCATCGGCAGTTCTAAAAGTCTTAAAGTGTGCCCAGTGGGTGCGGTGTCGTAAACGATTACCTGAAAATCGTCCCCGCCGGCATATTCGATGAATTTCTGGAAAGCCGCCATTTCTTCGGTACAGGGGGAGTTTAGTTCTTCTTCCATAGCTTGTACTGTGTTCGGGTCAAACCTGGCTCTGGCATCGTCTAGAATACCCTTTTTATATTCTTCAGTGCACTTCTTCTGGTCGATCTTGACCGCATACAGATTGTCGATGCCATCGATTTTGGTTATGGTATCTGAAACGGGTTTATCCAGTACACTGCCGATATGGGCCGCCGGGTCTGTGGTCATCAGCAGTGTTTTGAACCCTTTCTTGGCCGAATTTACTGCGGTGATACAAGCAACTGAGGTCTTGCCTACGCCGCCTTTGCCGGAAATGAAAATATTTTTTCTTTGACCCTGTTTCGGATATAAAAGACCTTCCAGTTTACTCATAAGTTATCCACCCCATCAAATAGTTTCTGCGCACATCTTTTTAACATGTCCAGCCCCTTTAATTCATTGTCAAAGAGTTCCATGGTCTTAGCCGGTATTCCGGCAAAAGCTTCGCGGATTTCCGCCAGGTGTTTCTGCTGCATTTCATACCTCTGCTTGAAGAAGGGGTTTACAGCTTCTTCTGCGGGGATTAGCCCATTAATAATGAGATGAGTAGTCTTGATACCCATTCCCCCGAGTTCACCGGAAGACCGTTTGGTCTCCTCCAGGGACGTCTGCTCCGGGTGCAGGACAAAGACAAAATCGGTGACCGCCGGATCTCTCAGTTTGGCAATAGCGTCATCATATTTCTGCTTGCTTTCCTGAATCAACTGGACCGGTCCCATGCAGGTTTGTCCACTCCCTTTGGAGCTTTCCTCGATATGTTTGCTCCAGTCCACTGGCAGTTCTAAAAGCCTGATGGTATGGCCGGTAGGGGCGGTGTCAAACACCACGACCTCGTACATATCGTCTTCCATGAAATCTATGAACTTATCAAAAGCGGCCATTTCCTCGGTGCATGGACCACTTAACTGTTCTTCGGCAACTCTCAGCATTTCTTCGTCAAAGAGGTCCCGCATGGGGGCCAGGGCGTTCTCCTTGTATTCCCTCGTTGCCACATCCGGGTTGATTTCCATGGCCCAGAGATTTTCAATCCCGTCAATTTTGGTAACCTTATGCCCGATTTCCTGTTCAAAAACATCAGCAAGGTTGGATGCCGGGTCGGTTGTCACAATCAGGGTTTTTTCACCTTTCAAAGCATAATATACTGCGGTGGAGCAGGCCATGGAGGTCTTGCCCACACCGCCCTTCCCGGAGAAAAAGATAAATTTGGTCATTTGTTTTCACCTTCGATTGCTTTAATTATTTCTTCCAAAGAGGGATAGTTGTGGGTCTTTATCACTTTGCCGTTTAATGCTGTGATCGGCAGAATATTTTTGCTGTTATCCTTAACCAGTTTGTAGACCTCTTCATTATCTCTAAACTTCAATGGCTGCTGGGTAATCATGTAACGTTCTATAATGATTCCGGGAAATCTTTCTTTGAGCTTATTTATGTCCTGGCCTAACTGAACCAGGGTCTTATCGGGAGCCGGGCCGCATAGACCGGTGCTGCAGCACATCGGAGGCTCAAAAAATTCAACTTTCATTGCAATTCTCCTTCTTCTTCCATCGACAAATTTAGATACGGTACTACCCTGCGGAACGGACCGAATGGCCTTCTTTGTCAAAGTACTTCCTGCCCCAACTGAGGGCTACATTAACCAAAGCAATCATCACCGGTACCTCAATCAGGGGACCGATTACCGCCGCAAAAGCCTGCCCGGAATTGATGCCAAAGACTGCTACCGCTACAGCGATCGCCAGCTCAAAGTTGTTGCTGGCCGCCGTAAAGGACAGGCTGGTGGTTTGAGCATAATTGACCCCGGCCTTTTTGCTGATAAAAAATGATACTGTAAACATGACCAAAAAATAAATAATTAACGGGATGGCAATCCGCACAACATCCATCGGCAGCTTGACGATATTGCTGCCCTTATAAGCAAACATGACTATAATAGTAAACAAAAGGGCGATTAGAGCAAGGGGGCTTATCTTGGGCACAAAGGTCTTTTCATACCACTCCTTACCTTTCGCAGGTTCCAGGAACAACCTGGTCAGCATCCCAGCAGCAAAAGGTATCCCCAGGTAAATACCGACACTCTTGGCTACTTCACCCATGGAAATATCAACTTCCATCCCCTTCAGCCCAAAGACCCCGGGAAGAACGGTAATAAAAACCCAGGCATAAACAGAATAAAAAATTACCTGAAATATTGAGTTAAATGCCACCAAAGCTGCAGCATATTCCGAGTCACCTTTAGCCAGGCTGTTCCACACGATAACCATGGCAATACACCTGGCTAAGCCGATTAATATTAAACCGACCATGTATTCGGGGTAACCACGCAGAAACACGATAGCCAGGACAAACATAAGCACAGGTCCGATGATCCAGTTTTGGACTAAAGATAACCCGAGTACTCTGGTGTTCTTAAATACCTTGCCCAGTTCACGGTAATTGACCTTAGCCAAAGGCGGATACATCATTATTATCAAGCCTGCCGCTATGGGTATAGATGTGGTCCCAACAGACATTCTATTTAGAAGGTCAGCTGTCCCTGGAAAAACATAACCTACTCCCACCCCAATGGCCATAGCCAGAAAAATCCATAGGGTCAATAACCTATCCAGTAAAGATAATTTTGCTTCTTTTTCCTGCACTTGACATTACCTCCTTTTATATTTAACTTACATTTTTTTAACTTACCGTTGTTTTCCTGTAAGCTTCTCGCACAAAGATGGATCAGTCCTCATCCGTGATGGTTGTACGTTTTCTATTTTTCTCTTTATGGGTCCGGCGTAACTTTGAATTATTGTCGTATTTTCTCCTTTAAAAACGTCTTTAAACACATCGACATCAATCGAATAATAGATCCATTTGCCATCCCGGCTGTCTTTTACCAGCCCAGCCTGTCTAAGAATCTTGAGATGATGGGATACGGCAGGTTGAGACATATTCAGTCTATCTATTATTTCACAAACACACATCTCTTGTTCGGTAAGCATCTGAATAATTTTTAGCCGGGTCTCATCACCTAATGCTTTGTAAAATTCCGCAATTTTTTTCATCTGAGTGACAGTTCACCTCCCGCATCAACATATTCTATTTTGTTTATATGTTATATTATACTCACCAATTAGGTTAAATACAACTACAAATCTTTACATCCTCCAGTTCATAACTGACATTTATTAACAACCCTCTGCCTAAGGAAGCTGTGTGCCTGGCTTCAGGCTTTCCCGTTGGTATAGGCATGGCAGGTTGTACATGCGGAGCATTGACAGGAGGCGTAATGGCCTTGGGATTAAAATATGGTCGTAAAGCTCCGTTGATTGAGACTCCGGGCATGTTTGAAGCTGCTAAAAAGCTGCATGATGACTTCAAGAAGCAATTTGGCAGCACCTGCTGCCGGGTGCTTATCAAAGATTTTGAATTCGGCAATCCTGAACATCTTGAGCACTGTATTAAATTAACGGGTGCCGTAGCAGAAATGGTAATGAAACAGATTATTGAAACATAAAAAAACCCGCAAACTGCGGGTAATTTACTATTTTCATGTGCAGCCAGGATCATTTGAAGACGGACTGCAGCAGCTATCCACAACTTTAACAATCTCATTTTCTTCCTTCTTGCTTTTAGCCGTAAAAAATCTCCTTAGATTCTCTGGCACTTCCCTCGAAGGAGTACTCGTTTCCACGCTCTTTTTCGAACCACCGTAAACTTCCCTCAATATCGCGTCAATAATCATTCCCTTAGGTGGAGCCGTATATTCCTTGCCCTGGTAGGTCCAGATACGGCAGTCAACATTGTCTCCGCACAAATCACCGCAAGAATCACATAAAGATTCTTTGACATCCAACTGAATATCCTGTCCATTGATTCTAATTGTAGGGGAACTTATAAATCCCAATTCACGGGCCTGTTCCTCGGATTGAATGTGTATTTTCTTAACATTCACATTTACGCCGGTGGCCTTTAAAACCAGCGCCACTTCCGCAATAGCTTCTTCAAGGTTGGACTCTGTTGACTGACACCATGTGCAGACGCTCAGGTCAAGGTACATAAATTCTATGTCTAAACTCCTGCTCTGTTCGAAGATATCAGATGATACCGTATCAGAATCTTCTACTGAAAGGGGTGTTGTGTGTTTTTGGATCTCCTGAAAAATCTCGTCTTCCTTCGGTCTTTTACTACATGCGCCTTGATTTGAGTAAATCATATTACCGTTCACAGCCACCTCGTAGATACCATTATGCCCTTCTATCAGTTTCGCAGTAATCCCAAATTTGTTTTTAATTGCAGCCGCCAAACTGGAGGCTGAAGAAAAGAAACCTCACTCTACACAATAGGTGATTTCGACATTTAAGTTTTCCTTTATGTTTTTATCGTTTTTCATAGCAAACCTCCTCGTTATTTATACCGGTCCTTTCATATGACGGGAAGAAAGCTCCTGCTCGCTCATAAGAAGATGCTGCTGGGGTGTAAGAGGTTCCCCGTCTTCAAATATCCTCTTGATGAAATATGGGCAGGCATCTTTGTGTATTTTAGCCGCTTCTGCAATCGTACAATTATATTTGTAACATTTCCAGATACCGTTTTCCTCACCGGCAATACCGCACTCGATGCAGTCTACCCCATTTGAATCATCCTCCCTTTTGCACATTCCTCAACGTAATTACTCCACAGAAATTGCGCCGTTTGGACACTCATCAACACAGGTGCCGCAGTCTACACATATCTCAGGGTCAACATGAGCTACGTCATTTACGGTAATCGCCCCTACCGGGCATACCTCGGCACACGACCCGCAACCATTACATTTCGCTTCATCTACAACAGCAGCCATACTTTCCCCTCCTTTCCCTATTAATTTTTTATCTAGCTGTCACACCTGTTTAGCCAAATTTTTTATTTCAAAAACCCTTGCAGAATGGTTTCCTCCGCTTCCGATTCGCTAAGCCCCAGGGTCATCAATTTAACCAATTGCTCTCCGGCTATTTTCCCGATGGCGGCTTCATGGACTAGTTGGGCATCCGCATGATTGGCCGCTATCTCCGGCACAGAGCGGACCTTTGCCTGGTGCATGATAATCGAGTCGCACTGTACATGGGCCCGGCACCTGTTGTATCCCGCCACGCGGGGGTAAAACAACTGTTGAGAATTGTCCTGAGCCACGGACCGCGAAATTATCTGGGTAGAAGAATCTTCGCCTACCAGTTTTACCAGTATTTTAGATTCAGCCTTCTGCTCTCCGTGGGTGAGCATCCTCTCAGTTACCAGCAGGTGCGCATTTCTGTGAAGGCGCGCTTTTGTAATGCGTTTTGTGTTATCTACCCCCCTGATTTGCACTAATTCCATCTCTGCATAGGCGCCTTCCTCCATCTCAATAATGGTGGTAGGGTTGAGCGTTTTCTGTCCACCGCCTTCTCCCTGGCCGTAATGTTTCTCAACGTAGCGAAGCCGGGCTCTTTTGCGAATAATAAAATTGTGTATGCCGTTATGCTGGGTCTCGCTTTCTCCCGGGTTGTGAATGCCGCAGCCGGCCACTACCAATATATCGGCTCCTTCGCCTATGTCAAAAGTATTGTAAACCGCGTCTTTAAGCCCTTCGGCTGTAAGAATCACAGGTATATGAACGCTTTCACCCATCGTACCTGGCCTGACTATGATATCAATCCCCGGCTTGTCCGTCTTAGGCTTGATTTCGATATTGGCCGTGCTCCGGCGGCTTATCCCCTCCCCGTTTTTGCGAATGTTGTAAGCGCCTTGGGGAATATCATGGAGGTCTGCAACAGTCTCTAATAAGTGCTTATCTAAAGCATTCAACATTTTCGTCACCAGCCCCCGGACAGATTTTGCGTCCCCCGCAGGACTTATCCATTATCACGGGCCACATGTCATCCCTGCTGCCTTGTTCCCTGATTGTGCCCCCGGCTATCAGAACAATTTCATCAGCCAGACTCAAAATTCTTTCCTGGTGAGATATCAGGACCAGTGTAGTGTCATATTTATTGTGGAGCTCCTGAAATGTTTCACGCAGGCGGCTAAAACTCCAGAGGTCAATCCCCGCTTCGGGCTCGTCATAAATTGCAACTTTAAGATTTCTGGCCAGCAGGGTAGCAATTTCAATCCGTTTCAACTCGCCGCCGGACAAACTGGCGTCAACATCCCTGTCCAGGTAATCCTCAGGACAAAGTCCCACATCGGCCAGACAACTGCATCCCTCAATAGGCTTGTTCCCCGCAGCTATTTGTATAAGTTCTCTGACTTTAAGGCCCTTAAACCTTGGCGGCTGCTGAAAGGCGTACCCAATGCCAAGCCTGGACCTTTCCGTTACGCCCAAAGCAGTTATATCCTCGCCGTCCAAAATTATTTTACCGCCGGTTGGCCTGTAGATTCCCATAATGACTTTGGCCAGAGATGATTTCCCGCCGCCGTTCGGACCGGTAAATACATACAGTTTGTGATTCTGTAATGTTAAATTTATGTCCTCAAGTATTTCTACAGAGCCTTTTTCTCCTTCAAGAGTCAATGAAAGGTTCCTTATTTCCAACATCTAAAGACACTCCTTTAGCTACATTATCGCCGTTAATACCTCCGTAATTGTTTCTCTGGCATCAGCATACTCTGGGGTAAATAAAGGTTTACAGTTTTCAATCCGTTGTTGTCCCTGAAGAATTTTAGCCGCAAAGGCAAAACAGTTTGCTTCTCCGCATTCTTTACAGTTTGTCTTGGGCAGCCAACCATAAAACTGGGGGACAGTCGGTTTATGTTTCTTTTCATAATTGGGGGTAATGGTATCTCTTTTGTCCCAGGTTTCATTAATTAAATCCTTCAGCCAGTCAAAAATCTGTAAGGCATCAGTCTGATTTACCACTTTGGCCATAGTAAGCTTTTTTGGATACAATACAATCAGTCTGAATTCTTTGGTAAATGTTATCAACGGCGCGTTCTTGTTAAAGATAGCGTTACCAATTACAGCGTTTAAATATGGCATTACATCAGTAATATCATCTGACATCTCTGCCTTCAATCTTATCTTTTCCGGTTCGGCAATACAAGGCTCCATAAAGGTAATATTGATATCGTTAAGCAGCAGAGCAAACACCAACTTCCCAGATGCATTTTATTCCTGAATTTATTTATTGGATGTCTTTGTTTTTGATAATGTCTTTTACAGCTTCAAGAAGACAATCTATATCTTCCTGAGTGTTGAAATATCCAAGACCTATCCGTATAGTTCCCCTGTCTATGGTGCCAATTGTCCTGTGGGCACATGGAGCGCAGTGCAAACCTGCGCGTACCATGATGCCGTACTTTTCATCGAGCACATGCCCTGCTTTTTGGGGGTTTAAATCCATGATGTTCAGAGAAATGACTCCTACCCGGTTAATATTGTCCTTCGGACCGTATAGAGTTATCCCATCGATTCCTGACAGTTTATGCAAAGCATACCCTGTAAGAGCCGCTTCTTTGTTATGTATTTTCTCAACACCTTCGTCTAAAATAAATTTCACCGCCCGACCGAGACCGGCAATCCCACTAACATTAGGAGTGCCTGCCTCATAGCGGTCCGGCAGGGAGTCGGGCTGGTGTTCAAGGATTGAATCTCCGCCGGTGCCGCCTTCTTTCAAAGGTTTGATGGAAATACCTTCTCTGATATACAAGCCGCCGGTCCCCATAGGTCCCATCAACCCCTTGTGGCCGGTAAAAGCCAATAGGTCTATATTCATGGTTTCCACATCGATAGGATATAAACCGGCGGTCTGGGCCGAGTCCACCAGGAACGGAATATTGTTTTCCCGCGCAATGGCGCCTACTTCCGCAATGGGCATAACTGTGCCGGTTACGTTGGAGGCGTGAATCAGGACAACGAGTTTTGTTTTTTCTGTGAGAGCGTTTTTAACCTTTAGTGGGTCGAGATTGCCTTCAACATCGCAATGCACTGCGGTTATGCTGATACCACGTTCCTCTTCCAGAACCTTTAAAGGTCTCCAAACGGCATTGTGTTCCATGCTGCTGGTAATTACGTGGTCGCCGGGGTTGAGAATCCCCTTCACAGCCAAGTTTAGGGAATCAGTGATATTGAAAGTAAAAACTACCCTGGAAACATCTTTGACATTGAACAGTTTCGCTACGTTTCTCCTGGTTTCGTAGATTATCCGGTCCGCTTCCAGGGCCTGCTTATATGCTCCCCGGCCGGCGTTCACGCCAACCGCGCGCATGAATTCGTCGGCAGCCCTGTATACAACCTCCGGTTTGGGGAAAGAAGTGGCCGCATTATCCAGATACACTGGCATATAAATACCTCCAGTTCGCTCATTAACATCCTCCGGATGCTAGATAACACTTCACTTTTTGCGGTCGATTTCGGCTTGTTTAAGTAACAAATGCTCAAAGGCAGTCAGCGGTTTGTCTTCCACGATTACCGGCAGATAATAGTAACAAGACCAATATTGATTCCGGTCATTATTGCCGACGATTCTTTTCAGCGCTAAACAACGTTTTCCGCCAATCTCATCTTGTGCCACTAAACCGCACCCGAAACATTGAACCGGCGACATACATCATCGCTCCCTCCGCTGTTTTAACAGTTTTTCAACACTTTTTAGACTGCACACAGTCAACTTTTAGTACTAGGACCGACAGATTTGAGTTGCGGACCAGATCCTCAGCAACGCTGCCCAGTAAAACCTCCTGGAGGTATCCCTTCCCCTTAGCTCCCACCACAATACATGTAGCTTGTTCTTCTTCAGCCAATTTATTAATTTCCGCTACAGGGGCTCCGGAACGTACGGCAACTTTGCTTTCCACCCCAAGTTCTTTAACTCTCATGGCTTTTCCTTTAAGGATATTTTCTGACTCGATGTGGGCCAATCCTATCCTGGGGGCAGATTCCCCCTTATTCAGGATATGAGTCAGGACCACTTCTTCCGTGCCCATACCTTTTATGTTCCCTAACAAGCAGTCAAAGGCTTTAGCTGCGTAACGGGAAAAGTCAGTGGCAAAAATAATTTTTCGAAAAATATTTTCTGGCAAAGGTTCATAACTTAAAACATCCCCTGCTTCAGTATTTTTAAGCCTGATAACCAGAGCTGACCGCTTTCCGTACCGGATAATGTCTGACGAAACACTACCCAGCATAATATCCCTGATTAGGCTTTTCCCCCTGGCTCCAACAGCTATCAGGGACACATTATGTTGTTCGGCGGCAGCCAGGATCTTTTCCGAAGGGGGGCCTTGTTCAACCAAAGTAGTAACCTTGATGCCTTTCTCCTCAATCATTTTTGCTCTTTCTTTCAGGACCGCCACAATACTGTTGTCCGTACCGTTTTGTTTTGGCATCTCCTCTTCCGCATCAATTATGTGAATTACGGATAATTCCTTTATACCGGGAACATTTTTGATCGATTCCAAAGAAACTTTGCTGTATTCGGAAAAATCATCACAAAACAATACTTTGCCAAACATGTATATAACCTCCTCTGTATTTATATAGACGGAATCTATTGCCGGAAAGATACAGTTGATAATATAGTCCTCTCACTGTAACTATTAATATACGACTTTTAAAAAAGGTTTTGCTTCAGTAAACTGCTGCAAAATCTTTCTCGTCTGGAGTATTACGCTATCCGATAAAATATGAAGATGCATTAAACAAATAACCAATAATAATGATTCCAACTGTAACTATAGTAAAAAATACTGCTAAAAGTTTAGGCTTTACTACTTTACTGAGCATAATCAAGGAAGGTAACGATAGGGCTGTCACTGCCATCATAAATGACAATATGGTGCCAGCTCCTACCCCTTTCTTGAACAGGGCTTCCGCTATTGGCAAAGTTCCAAAAATATCTGCATACATAGGAATGCCCACTACGGTAGCAAGTATTACGGCAAATGGATTATTTGCTCCCACCACGTTTTCTATGATTGATTGGGGAATCCAGTTATGAATTACCGCTCCTATGCCAACACCGATTAGGACATATAGCCACACTCTTTTGATAATAGCCTTAACCTGTTCCTTTGCATAAGATATCCTTTCTTCACGTGTCATTTCAACAATACTGGACTCAACACTTTCTATTTCTCTAATATAACCCTCTACATATTCTTCGAGGCCCAGCTTGTCAATGAGAGTTCCTCCAATAACAGCTAAAACCAAACCAACAACAACGTAGGCGACTGCAATTTTAGCGCCGAAGAATGACATCAATAACAGTAATGATGCTAAATCTACAAGAGGAGAAGATATCAAAAACGAAAAGGTCACCCCTAAGGGCAGGCCAGCCGATGTGAAACCAATAAAAATTGGGATACTGGAGCAACTGCAAAATGGTGTAATAGTTCCTAACAATGCTCCGACAATATTTCCCCTGATACCTTTTATCCCTCCAAGAATTTTTTTGGTTCTTTCAGGCGGGAAGTAACTTTGAATGTATGATATTCCAAATATAAGCACCGATAATAATATGAAAATCTTTATTGTATCATAGATAAAGAAATGAATACTTCCCCCCAGTCTTTCCTGGATAGATAAACCAAATACCTTCTCCACAAGAAGTCTTACAGATTCCCAGAGCCATGTCATTCTTAAAAGTTGGTCGTTCAGCCAACCAAAGATTTGAGTTGCTATATTCATAAGAATTCACCACTGTTTAATAAATTTATCTCACTGATAATTAGCCTCTATTAATAGCTTCTGTTATAATTTCAGTCATCTTGGCTTTAGATGGAACTACGCCGGAAAACTTAACCTGCCCGTCAATAACCAGCGCTGGGGTAGACATTACACCGTAAGATGCTATCTCTTTAAAGTCTGTAACCTTACTTACATTCGCATCGGCATTGAGCTCTGCCAGCACGTTGAAGACAAGCTTCTCTAAGCTGCTGCAGTTGGCGCAGCCGGGGCCTAAAATTTTAATATCCACTCTATTCACCTCCTCTTCTTTTCGGTCTTTCATTCAGCAAATTCAAAGTTGCGTTAACCTGGGACACTAAAACATCTTCAACCATGTCAAGTATCTCAAAAACCTGCGGGTAATTTACTTTATAAATAACTTTCAGGCCTTCTTTACGGTAACTTACGATATCCTGCTTCCGCAAAATGGCCAGGTGCTGAGATGTATTTGACTGCTCCATATCCAAATCCGCAGTGAATTCGCAAACGCATTTTTCGCCTTCTCTTAGATGTTTAAGAATCCGCACTCTGGTTGGATGGGCTAAGGCCTTAAAAAACTCCGCTTCCATAGAAAATAACCTCTCGTCCATAAGTTCCCCTCCCATATTAAGCCGTCCAGGCAAAATAAAACCCTATTCCGATTAATATAATTCCCGCTGTTTTTTCAAAAACGCCTGACCATTTCGAAAGCCCAGGAAGCCCTTTGGCAAAACCGGTAAATGTCCCGGCAATTATAACCGGCACCCCCCGGCCCAGCCCATACAAAAACAGCAGTACTGCCCCATAAGCAATTTTACCTTTACTCATAACCAGGGACAGGATGGCGAAGAGGACAGGCGTGCCGCATTGAGAACCAGCTAGGCCAATCAACAAACCCATCAGGAAGGCGGCCCAAATTCCTTGCCGCTGTGGCCTGCGCAGGATTTTTGACCCAATGTTGGGCAGGTTAAATTTGATAACCCCCAGCATCTTAAGACCGACTGCTATACTTACAGCGGCGGCAGTGTAAATCAAAACTGATTTCGAAGCGCCGAAAATACCGCCAATAACCGAAACAATAACTCCTAATAAGGCAAAAGTGGTTGATGTACCCAGGGTGAAAAACAACGATAACCAGAAACTCCGGGCTTTGCCGATATCAGAAGTGCCGCCCACATAAGCCATAAGCACAGGGATCATCGACATATTGCAAGGCCCTATGCTCGTGACAATACCGGCGAAAAACACCAATAGCACAGCCAGTATCGAGTAACCCTGCAGCGCCTGGGACAAGTACCGGGTGACCAGTTCCTCCATCTACTTGCCCTCCGCCAATACCATAATTTTGGCTCTCATTTCGTCCTGCTGAATAACGCCTACATAGTTAAAAGTAGGTTCCCCCTTCGAGTTTAAAAAATAGGTGGTAGGAATATACTGAATTTGATATTGAGAGCATAATGCCTGCTCCGCGGGATCATTTACATCAATATTAACAAAAGCAACTTTCCCTTTAAACTCCGGTTCTAACGTATGGAACACCTGCTCCATCTCTATACAGGACGGTCATTTTGTTGAGTGAAACAAAAGCCAGGCCGGCTGGCCTTTCTGTTTTGCTTCTTCGATTAAACTTGCTGTCTGCGAGGTCGGAGTATTTGAAGAATAATCTTCCGGCGTATTCTCGGTTTTAACCCCTTTGGCAGTAATTAAAGCAACCACCGCAGCGACTAATACAACTAAAACTATTGCTTTTAACTTCAAAGGGTCCCCCCCTTTTTATATTTTTTATTCATACCATTACTGGACGGGCGTGAAGTCACTCTTCATTACTATATGATTATTTTCTAATATTATTATAATGTTCCTTTTATTAACCGTCAAGTTGATTAAAAAATGTATTGACACCGAACATTTGTTCGTGGTAAAATCCAGTTAAGGAGGTGGATACCTGGTAATCAAAAATGACAGGGGCGGCTTAATCAGTGTTCTTGGGCCCGGCACTGCAAAGGTTATCACTTCTGTCAATAAAACTAAAATACTTATCACCAGGTAATCAGAAAATGAATATTACAGATGTTAGGATTAGAAAAGTTAATGGGGATACCAGTCTTAAGGCCTTAGCTTCAGTCACCATAGATAATGCTTTAGTGGTTCATGACATCAGAATTGTCCAAGGGAAGAACGGCCTTTTCGTAGCTATGCCATACAAAAAAGTTGGCGACAAATATGTTGATATTTCTCACCCCATCACAGCCCAAAGCCGGACAACACTCATTGATACTGTCTTGGAGGAATATCGTCAGCTGGCATAAAAACAGTTGCTAGTTGCTAGTGCCTAGTTGCTAATTGGAGCAGTAGTTAGCAGCCAGCGATAAATGAATAAAAGGGGCGCATCGTTTATCATAGAATAAACCTTGCGTCCCTTTGTTGCTCATTACTTATTTTCTTCGGCACCACCGGTACCGGATTATACTCCTCAGCCGCCGCCGTTGAAACCGACAGTCACCCGGCCATTATCTACGATAACAGGAACCTTTCGGATTCCGGCCAGTTTTACAAGTTCGCCAATTTTATCGGGATTTTCTGAAACGTTAATTTCGGCAAACTCCACACCCTGGTTCTTGAATGACTCTTTAGCTGATTTACAATAGGGACATCCTGCTTTTGTATATATTATCACAGCCACATTGTTCCCTCCTCTCTATCCATATATTATGCACAGCTCGAAAAAAGGTCAATCAGCAGGAGTTTATACTTTCAGGGACTGCCACAATCCCGCGGTATGCTATGTAACCGCTGCTCACCATAATCATAAACGCCCCTATCGCTTCAATTAATGTCAGTATATCTCCAGTTTGCGAACAACAACTACTGCCATGCCGGCCAAAATGGAAGACGCTAAGGCCAGCAAATCACCGATTCTCATTTTGGTAAAACTGGGCTGGGTTAACAGGATAACTCCCACAATGGAGATTACCAGGGGTATGAAAACACCCGACAAAGGCAATCTCATTGGCCGGGGCAAAGGGAGATGCTAATTTGACGAAAGCCCCCATTACCGCAAAAAGAAAAGAGGATACCAAAAACATAACCGGACCCTTTGTGATGGTTATCTTCACGGCATTCCTCCTCCTTCTATTCCTGCGGCTTTTGCTTTAGTCTTTCCAGTCTCTTTTTGATCTCTTTTTCGTGTCCGTGGTCATAAGGATAGTAATACTGCGCACCACTCAGCTCATCCGGCAGATACTGCTGCTTCACGTAATTTCCGGCAAACTGATGGGGATATTTATAGCCTTTGCCATGTCCCATCCGGCCTGCCCCTTTGTAATTGGAGTCTCTCAGGTGGACAGGTACGGGTCCCAGTTTGTGGTTTTCAATATCTTCCAGGGCTTTGTCAATCCCCTTGATAACAGCATTACTTTTGGGGGCTGTGGCAATATAGAGGGTGGCTTCTGCCAAAGGCAGGCGGGCTTCCGGCATACCAACATATTCCAGGGCATAGGCAGCAGACATCGCTACAACCAGAGCGTTAGGGTCAGCCAGCCCGACATCTTCAGCGGCATGGATAAGCAGCCTGCGGGCAATAAACCTGGGATCTTCACCGGCATAAATCATCCTGGCCAACCAATGTAAAGCAGCATCCGGGTCAGACCCGCGCAGGCTTTTGATAAATGCTGAGATAACATCATAATGCTGATCCCCGGATTTGTCATATCTAACAGACCTTTTTTGAATAGACTCCTCAGCCACTTCCAGGGTGATTTCCCTAACCCCCTGTTCGTTAGGGGGTGTTGTCAGGACAGCCAGCTCAAGCGCGTTTAAGGCTGACCTGGCATCACCGTTGGCAATATTAATAATATGTTTTAAGGCTTCGTCATGCATATCAAGGTGGTACCTGCCGAGTCCTCTTTCCTCGTCAGCCAGGGCTACTCTCACCAGCTTTGCGATATCCCGGTCAGCCAGGGAGTTAAATCTAAAGACCCTTGACCTGGATAAAAGAGGCGGGTTGACTTCAAAATAGGGATTTTCGGTCGTGGCCCCAATCAGGATAACTGTCCCATCCTCCACATAAGGCAGCAGGGCATCCTGCTGTGATTTATTAAAACGGTGTATTTCATCAATAAAAAGGATCGTTCTTTGGTTGTACATCCCCAACCGGTCCCTGGCGTTTTTCACAACCTGTTTTATGTCTGCCACTCCGGAAATTACCGCATTCAGCTTTTCAAAAAAGGCTTTCGTGGTGTTCGCGACGACTGTGGCCAGTGCGGTCTTACCGGTCCCCGGAGGTCCGTAAAATATTACAGATGAAAGATGGTCTGCTTCAATAGCCCGGCGCAGCAGCTTCCCGGGACCCACTATGTCTTCCTGGCCTACAAACTCGTCAATCGACCGGGGACGCATCCGGTCAGGCAGGGGCGCTTCCTTTTTGAGTTGGTTCTGCCTATTGGCCTCAAACAAATCCATCGATTCATCTCCGTTCCAGTTGCTAGGTGCTAGGTGCTAGTTCCTAGTTCCTAGTTGCTAGTTCCTAGTATAGCCTGTTTTGTTATTTAAGCGGTACAAGAGATAATGATTAGTTCGCTGACGCGAACTTTCAGATATATAAAAAAGAGAGCATGCGCAGCAAACTCTTCTGCCCCCCTCGAAACCCGCAGGGCGTATGAACAGCCATACTCCACACTCTCTTACTCTCTTCAGTGCAACTCTACTAACTAGCAACTAACAACTAGCAACTAGCAACTCTAAAGGTATTTATCCAACAATGCCTTCAAGTCGTTTTTAGACTTAAAGCCCACTACCTTGTCAACTACCTGTCCACCTTTAAACAAAACTAAAGTGGGAATACTCATTACCCCGTACTCGACGGCGACTTCCCGGTTTTCATCAACATTGACCTTGCCAATTTTAACTTTGCCGGCATACTCTGCCGCCATTTCATCAATCACCGGTGCAATCATCCGACAGGGGGAACACCACGGGGCCCAAAAATCAACCAGGGCGGGTCCGGCTGCATCAAGAATATCGTTTTTAAAATTATCCTTAGTCAGAGTAAGTACGTTACCACTTGCCATATTTTTTCAACCCCTTTCAAAAAGACTCTAGTCGGCAAAACGGGTTATCGTCTGAATAAGCTTTTTCAGTTCATCCAGTTTTATCTTTTTGTCTTTGGCTGACACTGATTTACCTAAGCATTCTACAGCGTAATGGTTGAGCACCAAATTGCCGACCATCTTCAGAGCCGACCGGGCGGCGGCGACCTGGGTCAGGATATCCTGGCAGTTTTTGCCTTCTTCTACCATTCTTCCAATCCCTTTTACCTGACCCTCAATTCTCTTAAGTCTTTTGTTCAGATTTTCTTGGATATCCTGTACTTTCTGCAATTTTGGCATCCCTCCCAAACTTACCCTCCCGGGGTATTAGGTATATTATAATACCGCAGTATAATATTGTCAATTTGTTAAGCAGTTGCTAGGTGCTAGTTCCTAGGTGCTAGTTCTAAAAAAAAGAGAGTTTGCCGAACAAACTTTTCCATCCCCCTTGGTATCCGTAAAGTATGGAACTTCTCAGTGGTCATTGGTCACTAGCAACTAGCAACTAGCAACTAGCAACTAGCAACTAGCAACTAATTATATTCCCAAAATATCCCTCACAACCACCCCGGCCAGAATCATTCCCATAACAGGTGGGACAAAGGAAATACTGCCGGGTATCTGTCTTCTCAGAGCACAACTGGTGGACAATGGAACCATCGGCTGTTCTTTAGAGTATACGACCTTGACACCTTCAGAGATACCGGCTTTTTTCAACTCTCTCCTAACAACCCGGGCTAATGGGCATACCGAAGTCTTGGCAATGTCGGCCACCTCAAAAGCCGTAGGGTCCAGCTTGTTACCGGCCCCCATGGCCGAGACAACCCTAATACCCTTTACTTTGGCCTTCGTAATTAAATCAATCTTTCCTGTTACATTATCAATCGCATCAACTATGTAGTCCAAGTCATCCGGGATCAGCTGCTCGCTCTTGTCCGGGGAATAAAACTCCTGGATGGCCTCTACCACCGCTTTGGGGTTAATCTGTAGGACCCGCTCTTTCATCAATTCCACTTTAGGCCGGCCTACCGTAGACTGCAGGGCGTGTATCTGCCTGTTAATATTTGTTAGACAGATATCATCATAATCAACCAAGACCAGATATCCAATTCCGCAGCGGGCTAAGGCTTCCACGGCAGATGCGCCCACCCCGCCAATTCCGAAAACAGCCACCCTGCTTTTCTGTAGTTTTTCTAGGCCATCAGGGCCTATTAGAAGTTCCGTCCGTGAAAACCTATGTAACATCAACTGACTCCTCTTAGAAACAACAAAATACCCCACCTATGCCGTGAGGCCGTTGTAACTTGAACCTGATCTCAACAGGTGGGGGTCCCCCCAACTGCTTTATGTTTCCTCAGATATCGAGGCATACAAGCCACAGCTAGAGTCAGGACTACCTAGGTATTGGTGTTGGCTCAATACTAGGCGGCTGGTCACGCGCATCGTAGGGTTTGTTTTGTTATGTTGTTGTAGTATAAATATATCACACTGGACTGAAGCCATCAAGTGTCAATTATTACAGCTTAATCACGCTATGACTAGTATTTGCTGACAGCATTGGTTTTTATTCATCCTGTAGGATTGCATTGGTTAAATCCGGGGCTTGACAAATAAGTGGAGAGTGGGAAGTGGTGAGTGGAGAGTGAAAATAGGAAGGTTCGCGCAAGCGCGAACCAACGGTTGTTTTAAAATCCTATCGTTATTTTATTGGGCTATTAAGCAATTCCTGCCAAAACCACTCTCCACTCTCCACTCTCCACTCTCCACTACTTCGTCTTCACATTCAGCCTGATATGTAATTCCTGCAGCTGTTTGGGGGTTGCTTCTGACGGGGCCTGGCACATCAAGTCGGCAGCGCTTTGGGTTTTCGGGAACGGGATGACATCCCTGATGGTATCCTTCTTGGCCATCAGCATAATCATGCGGTCAAGGCCAAAAGCAAGACCGCCGTGAGGCGGGGTCCCATATTCAAAAGCCTCCAACATATAGCCGAATTTTTCCTGGGACTCCTCCCGGGACATGCCCAGCAGCTGGAACATTTTTTCCTGGATATCCCGCCTGTGAATCCTGATACTGCCTCCACCCAGTTCAACACCGTTTAAGACTATATCATACGCCCTGGCCCGGACCCGGCCGGGTTCGGTTTCCATAAACTCTACATCCTCTTCCTTCGGTGCGGTGAATGGGTGGTGTATTGCCGTCCAACGGCGTTCTACTTCATCATATTCCACCAGCGGGAAGTCCACTACCCAGACAAATCTGAACTCATCTAAGCTAATCAGGTTTTTCTTTTTGGCCAGCTCAATTCTTAACGCGCCAAGAGCCGCCGCCACTACAGGCGGCTTATCTGCCACAAAGAACAGGAGGTCTCCCGGTTGGGCTTCGAATCTATCAAGCATCTCTTTTATTTCTTCTTCTTTAAAGAACTTGAGAATAGGAGATTTTAAGCCCTCTTCGGTGACAACAATATAGGCCAGGCCTTTAGCCCCATAAATAGCCACAAACTGTGTCAGGTCGTCAATCTCCTTCCTGCTGAAATCAGCACACCCCTTGGCATTGATGCCTTTTACCTGACCTCCGGAGGCGGCCACAGCGGCAAATACCTTAAAGTCTGATTTGCTCACCATGTCTGTGAAGTCTTTCAATTCCAGCCCAAACCTTAAGTCCGGCTTGTCCGATCCATAGCGGTCCATGGCCTCCTGATAAGTAAGCCTGGGAAAAGGCGTCTCAACATTGATACCGGCCGCATCCTTAAAGGTTGTGGCTGTCATCTCCTCCATCAGGCCGAGGATGTCATCTTCATCGATAAAAGACATTTCCAGGTCTATCTGCGTAAACTCCGGCTGCCTGTCAGCCCGCAGGTCTTCGTCACGGAAACAGCGGACAATCTGAAAATACTTGTCCATCCCTGCCACCATAAGAATTTGTTTGAATATCTGGGGTGACTGGGGCAGGGCGTAAAATTTGCCGGGGTTAACCCTGCTTGGGACCAAATAGTCCCTGGCGCCTTCCGGAGTGCTTTTTGTCATCATCGGGGTCTCAATTTCCAGAAATCCTTTTTTGTCGAGGAAATCGCGGGCAGCCATCGTCACCTTGTGACGCAGGATTATGTTTTTCTGCATATCAGGCCTGCGGAGGTCGAGATACCTGTACTTCAGCCTGATGTTTTCATCGACATCAATATCCTCTTCAATGTAAAACGGGGGCGTTTTAGCCCTGTTCAATATCCTTAATTCACTGACATAGACCTCTATTTCCCCGGTCTTAAGTTTGGGGTTAATCGTGGCCTCACTGCGTTTGTGCACTATACCGACAGCTGCCACAACAAATTCGCCGCGGACTTTTTCGGCTTTGGCGAAAGCCTCCCCGGCCACCTCCGGATTGAATACCAGCTGGATCAACCCTGTCCTATCCCTTAAATCAATAAAGATAAGCCCGCCGTGGTCCCGGCAGGTGTTGGCCCATCCCATTAAAACAACGTTTTCCCCTACATTGGCAGTAGACAGTTCCGCCGCCAGGTGTGTCCGCTTTAGTCCGTGCATTGATTCAGACATCTTTATTTTCTCCTCCCTTGTACTACTACTTCGTAAAAGTTTGTTTTTTTAACTAAATTTTTATCGTATGAACTTCCCTACCGCTTCAGGGGTAAAGAAAAGCTTAAACCGCGGAGACCGCAGAGGACGCGGAGACCGCGAAGGGAAAACATATTTTTACTACAAAATGAAATCTTTTGATAGAAGGCTGGTGTTGGTTTAGTTTAATATTATTTATTCTCCGCGTCACTCCGCTATCTCCGCGTTCTCCGCGGTTGTTATTAGAATTGATTGCAGCTTTGCTGCGCTAGGTACTACTATTTCGCCTTTTTTGTTTGGTGAGGTAGTCCAGAATACCCCCGAGGGGTATTTCGGTCTGCTCGCCTGCAGCCATATTTCTTACCACAATAACCCCTTTGGCTAATTCTTCATCACCAAGAATCAGGGTAAAACCGGAATTGAACCTGTCAGCAAACTTCATCTGGGCCTTAAGGCTGCGCCCCATCAAATCCATCTCAGCCACCAGGCCTGCCCGGCGGAAATCAAGAACCAGTTTAAATGCCTGCTCCCTGGCTTTTTCCCCGAGAGCAGCCACAAACACGTCAAAGGTTCGGTCCTTAGCGAATTCGAGGCCCTGACGCTCCATCGCGGCAATTATCCTTTCGAGGCCCAGGGCATAGCCGATACCGGGTGTTGGCGGCCCGCCGACTTCCTCAATGAGGCCGTCATACCTACCCCCTCCGCCGATAGAACTCTGGGCGCCGATATCGCTGACCATAATCTCAAAGGCAGTATTGGTATAATAATCGAGACCTCTGACCAACCTGTCATTTACATTGTATTGAATCCCGACATCATCTAGGTATTTCCTTACCATCGCAAAGTGAGAGGCGCATTTTTCACACAGACAGTCAGCTGTCGCAGGTGCGCCCCGGCTCAGCTCCTGGCATTGTTCTTCCTTGCAGTCAAGGATGCGCATGGGGTTTTTGGCAAGCCTTGACCGGCAGAGATGGCACAGCTTTTTCTCTTTGGGGTTTAAAAACTCCAGCAGTCTCTGCCTGTGCACAGGCCGGCATTCTTTACACCCGACACTGTTTATATGAAGCTCCATCCCGTGCAGCCCTATGCGGTGGTAGAATTCCATCGCCATCGTGATTACTTCCGCGTCAACAACCGGGTCATAACTGCCCAGTACTTCTACCCCAAACTGGTGAAACTGCCTGTACCTGCCGGCCTGAACATTGGCATACCGAAACATCGGACCCAGGTAATACACCTTCGTCGGCTGAGGCTGGGCATATATCTTATGTTCCACATAAGACCTGACGACAGAGGCCGTCTGTTCAGGCCTTAGGCTGATACTCCGCTTTCCTTTGTCGATAAAGGTATACATCTCTTTTTCCACCACATCGGTTGTATCACCGACACCCCGCAGAAACAGCTCAGTGTGCTCGAAAACAGGTGTCCTGATTTCACTGTAACCGTACTGGCGGCATATTTCCCTAATCACTTCCTCAAGATAGTGCCACTTCTCAATTTCGCCTGGCAGGATATCATTAGTCCCTTTCGGTCCCGCCGTCAACATAAAACCCCCTCCTCCACACCTATAAACAACCTGGCCACTGTCAACTGTCAACTGTCAACTAAAAAATAAATCCCCCGTCAATGACAATGAATCTTCATCGCCAGGGACGAGAGAAACTATCCCGCGGTACCACCCTGTTTAGCCAGCTGATGGCTGACCCCCTTTAACTACGGCTTAACGGCGCCGTCCGGGAAGGCCTACTAATCGGTTCGGCCTACCGGCTCCCGGGTGTTTTTCACCGTTTTAACCTTAGAGGTGCTCTCAGTCTTGGCACCCCTTCCCTGGAAGGCCGGTTACGGTTACTCTTCCCGTTCTTAGCCTTTACGCAATCATTTCGTCTCCTCTAAATTTTAGCGAATAGTGAGGTGGTTGTCAAGGCTGTCAATCCTTTAATTTAAATAATTGGGAGGCCTTCTGCATTTCTAGTATTAAGTCATTAAGATTACTGATCTCTGTTTTGATTTGCAGAGTTGTAGCGGTAATCTGCTGGGCTGAGGCGTTTACTTCCTGAGTAGACGCGGCATTCTGTTGAGATACTGCGGAGACATTAGTAATCGACTCAGTGGCTATTTTACTCTCGCTTAGTAATTCATCAGTAACAGAGCTGTTTTCCTGTGTAATCGAGGCAATTATATCAACAGCGCCAACCATCTCCCGGCTTTGATCCTTCATATAGCCGATGGCTGTGTTGATTTCATCAACTTCGGCAACCACTTTATTAACGGCTGTAATAATTTCCCGGAGAGCTGTCCCGGCCTGGCAAGCCACTTCTGACCTGGCCTCAACATCCACAGTGGCTTGGTTTATCTGGGCGACAACTGTTTCAGTTTCATTCTGGATACCGATGATGAGATTTCTGATTTCTTCTGTTGACCGGCGGCTGTTCTCAGCCAGTTTTCTGACCTCATCTGCCACCACCGCAAAACCCTTGCCGTGTTCACCCGCCCTGGCAGCCTCGATAGCCGCATTTAAAGCAAGCAGGTTGGTCTGTTCGGCAATATTGTCAATAACCTGGACAATCTCACCAATCTGCTCAGAACGCTTCCCCAATAATGTCATCTTGTCTGCCAGGTCATCAACCATAGTTTTAATATTTTTCATCCCGGTAATTGTTTCATCAACCAGGTCCTTGCCCTCAGTGGCAGTGGAATAAGAGTTCTGTGTATCATCAGCTATCAGTCTTGTGTTTTCAGCAACCTTATCTATCGCGACAGACATTTGGTTAATAATACTTACGGTTTTATTTACGTTTTCGTTCTGCCTGTCAGCATTCTCTTTAATGGCCTGGGTTACTTCATTAAGTTTACCGATTACATTGGCTGTCTTCTGGGTATCGGCACTTTGGGCCTGGCTGCCGGCTGAAATCTGGTCAATAGCCAATGTTACCTGTTCAACAGCCCGCAGGTTTTTTTCGGCACTGTTGTACAGACTTTCGCTCGAGTGAACCAATTTATCTGTAGCCACAAAAATACTTGAAAGGAATTTCTTTATGTTCTGATACATTTCCCGAAATGATTCGCCCAGTTCTTCCAATTCGTCATTTGTTTTAATTATCAGGATATCTTTTGCATTCGCGGTCAGGTCCCCGCCCGAAACCCGCGAGGCCAAGCCGGTCAGCAGTTTTACAGGCCTGTTCACATTACGTATGATGTAAATCGTAAAGGCCAGTGAAATAGCAAAACCCAGCAAAATGACGGTTCCCAGCTCCCAAACCAGATTCCTCATGTTGTCACCGATAATGGTGTTTAGTTGGGCGGTATTCCCGGCAGCCAGATCAGTTCCGATATGATAAAAATTAAAATAGGCTAAACCGGCAACCAGCACGAGCAGCCAAAACATTACACCAAATGCGACACAAATTTTGTATGCAATCCTGATTTTCACAAATCACCCTCCAATCAGCAGAACCGGGGAACCGGTTCAATATTGTTTTATCTATACTTCGACGATAACCATCACTTTCCTCTTTTTTCGGTGTATCCTTTTGTAAGCATGTCCACTTTTTGCCTGACCAACTCGTCAACTTTCCTGATGTAGGTTTCCGGGTCTTTGGGATTATACCGGCTCGTCAGATACCATGTTCCTGGTTCCACAAATTTGGACCCAGCTCCCCCGCCAAGCCCCACAATCGTCTGGCGTTCTTCAATGATCTGGATATTATATATACATTCCGTACCCGGCTGGGCATATCCGATGTTTTCCAGGGGGCCAACCATGTTCTTTTGCCTGTAAAGGTAGTAAGGCTTCATTCCCATCTTAAGAGCTGCGGCGGCGGTAATCTCAAGCATCTTCTCAACCTCTTCCCTGGGTGGTAAGTTGAAGTATTCTTTAGCCTCTTTAATCCGGGAGGCCCGTTTGACAGCCAGGGTATGAACTGTCAGGTTTTCAGGTCTCATTTTACCGATTTCCTGCAGGGTATGTTTTATGTCCCTGCATCCCTCCCCGGGCAGACCGATAATCATATCCATGTTTATGTTCTTAAAACCCGTTTGGCGGGCCTTTTCCATGGATCTGAAAATATCTTCCGGGGTATGACAGCGGCCTATCAATGACAGTGTATGGGTGTTCATCGACTGGGGGTTTATACTCAGCCTCGTGACACCGTACTCAAGGGCCGCGCTGAGTTTTTCAGCTGTAACGGTATCGGGACGCCCTGCTTCCAAGGTAATTTCAACAGTCTCATCAGAGAATAGATTTGTCCTGACAGATTCCAAAACAGAACTAAGCTGTCCACTGTTGAGAACAGTGGGGGTACCGCCGCCGATATAGATTGTCCGGGCCTTCCTGCCGAGGCTTTCGACAGCCTGCCCAAGACCTTTAATTTCCAGTTTCAGAGCCTCTAAGAATGGCTCTAAAAACCGGCCTGCCCTGTCTACCGGGTAGGATGGAAAGGAACAGTAAGCACATCTTGTAGGGCAAAATGGGATCCCTATATATACACTAATCGTATTTT
Organism: Firmicutes bacterium HGW-Firmicutes-8; assembly: GCA_002840165.1. GTDB lineage: Bacteria > Bacillota > Thermincolia > Thermincolales > UBA2595 > GW-Firmicutes-8. Next base: position 22,601 of record PGZN01000017.1, on the reverse strand, counting down.
CAGCCTGTTCTTTGTTCAGCAGAAAAGGCCTTTGCTCGGCGGCTATTCCAGTCAGGAGGTCTGCTTTATCTGCAGCCAGGGCATAGTTAGCCGTGAGATAATCAATTATTTCCGGCTTTCCCCAAGCTAAGTCCAACAGCCTGTGAACGATTTTAGTCGGCCTGATACCGGTTAAGATTCCCCACGGTCTGGGAGGTGTTTCTGTAAAATTTATCAGCAGTCTGTATAAAGCAAGTCTAATTAGCCTCTTTTTTTCGTTTCCGGTATCTTCTGTGAACACTGTTTTCTCTACCGGAACCTCTTCCTCCAGGCTGGTGGTTCGGGTTTTAAGCCTGGCCTTTCCGGTCAAAAATCTTCCCTCCCGGGAAGCGGAAACGGTCAGTACAATATCATAACCATCCACCGGCTGAAAGAAAATCCTGCTGTTGCGGTAAAACAGGCGAACTACATCCTGCCCGGCAGCGGCTAATTCCTTCTCCGGAGATAATAAAACAATATTGACAGGTGTATTTTGATTATTGAGCAGCAAACTCTTTCGCCCCCCTCCGAGCCCGTAAGCGGAGAAAACTCACCACTCACCACTCACCACTCCGTACGTTCCTCTCCGTACTCCGTACTCGATATGCAATATAGAAGACCCAAGCATATAATGCCTGGGCCTGAAAATCTACTTTGGCCTGACCTGTCACTGGATAACATCTTCCTCAACCAACCATTTGCCGTCAGGAGTAAGAAACATTGTTACGATATGTTTTTTGTTATTCCAGGCATCCTCTTTGGCGAAAGCGGTCCCCATCACCTTTGAAGGGTCTATATAATCCCAGGTTACTACCGCCGTCTCAGAAACCTCGGCGGAAGCCTGTTTTCCATCAACTTTCAGATTATTAATCCTGATTGTCGTGGAGTATTTAAGGTTTTTCACGTTGTTCCATTGGCCTTTGGGGCTCCATGCCAGGTAGTCCCTGCTTTGTCCCAAAGCCTTGGGGCTGAAATAGTTCTGCAGCACCTTTTTGTCTTTATATAAGAAAACAACATCTGCCCTAGCTTTGAAGGCATCCTGGATTACCTTTTCCACTTCCTTCTGATTACTGCTGCTGCAGCCGGCAATAAGAAACATAAATAACAGAAATGCCGACACATACCTCTTCATCTGACCGCCTCCGCTTCGCGTGATTGTTTACAGAGAAGGCATGAAAAAAATCCATATATTAATATTATACATCAAATAAACGCAAAAACCTATGAATTTTGTGAAATAGGGTTAAATCTGATAGATTGGCACTATTTTATAACCTTTTTTTTGGGTTTGGATAATAATCTCCTCAAGCCCGTTTACTGAATCCTCGGAGTTCCCGTGCAGCAGAATAACCGCCCCGTTATGCAGTTGACCGGTTATGCCGATAACTGCCGCCTGCGGCCCACCCATAGGCAGCCAGTCCCGGATGGCAACACTCCAGAAGGCTGTCCGGTATCCAAGCTCTTTCGTAATTTTAAGTGACCGTTCACTATACTCACCCATCGGTGGACGCATATACTTGTATACTGATTTATAACCTGCAACCTGCCGGGCTACAGACTCCCACCCCAGAATCTCATCTTTTATCTCCTCATCAGATAGTGTTGGCAGGCTTTTATGCTTAACAGTATGATTCATCAGGAAGTGGCCGTCTTTGATAACCTGCCCGGCAATTTGAGGATTACTCTCAATCCAATGAGTCGTAACAAAAAAACTGGCCTTGACCTTATTTTTTTGCAAAATCTCCAAGATTTTCGGAGTCAGGCTTTCTTTTTCGTATCCCATGTCAAATGTGATTGTAACCTGTTTTTTCGCCGTGTCCCCTGTAAACAGCGCGTTATACTGTTTCACAAGGCTGCGTTGATGGGCTGTGACTTCCGGACCCCTGCCGTTTTTTGCTTTAACAAACCCCCAGCCCTCTTTCTTGTTAAACACTCCTTCAACTTTTCTATAATCCCGGGCTGGCAGCAGGGACTGTTCTTTGCGGGGCCTGTTGTGTTCCGGCCAAAATACGTTCAAGCCAGCCATACCGGTAATCAACAGCATCATTAAACCCAAAAGAATCGTCTTGTTTCTCATGGCATTACCCCCATGCAAAAATAGTCCTCGGAAACGTTGTTAGTGTTTACTACAGCATGGCAGGATATGCATAACAATGAAGACGCCGCATTCAAGGCGCCCTGCTAAACTCGATATCAAAAGAGGTAAATAATATAGCTGTGTTGAACTTTATTTATGTCTTTCCGGCAGCTCCTTCGATATCGTTGAAAGGGCATATTTGACTGCCAGATAAGACATCACTATTCCCCACAGGGTATGCACTATAAAGGACTGGTAAGTATGATAGGGGTCAGTCAATTTGATATTCATGCTGATCCTTTGATCGATTAAATATAATACACATGAATACCCAAGCAAAGATACTTATTGCTGTCCCTTTTAAAATCAGATACCTGTTATTACCAAAGTAGTACAAAAAATATATCATGATTACCCCCAGCGTTCCCGCAAAGAAATAGTCCATAAAAGCCCCGATGATAACCCCATGGACACCGGTTAACCACTGTTGCGCAATCATAACTCCTGCTGTTTCATGCCAGCAGAAAAATTTTGAAAACCCGAGTTTGTACATTATCGTATCCAGTATCATTTTGGGAATATTGCTGAGCCATCCTAAAATGATGCCAGCCATTATTTTATCATCAAGCAGGCGGTTTAATTTTCTATATTTCATTTCTGGCGCTCCTGTCCATAAAATATATTCTTATTGTTAACCGCTGCCAGGTGAATAATTCATAAACACTGGGCGAAATATCTTGTAGGAAAGGAATTAATGGTAACTATGAAGGTCAGACCAGCCATCATAATTCTCCAGGACAATAAAATCCTGCTCCTGAAATATAATTACAACGGGCAGGACGTGTACGGCCTGCCCGGCGGAAATCCGGATGACCGCGAAACTCTGGCCCAGACCCTCGTCCGGGAACTGCAGGAAGAGTTAAATATAATCGTAGGAGTCGATAAGCTGGCCTTCATGGGTGAAGTAATTTTGGCCGAAAAAAAGAAGTCCGCTTTACACTGTGTTTTTTGGGGCCGGATTATTAGCGGTTTACCTGAGACCAACCCGGAACACACTACAGCGGCAGGCTATGTCTGGTTAGACGCGGATGAACTTGACACTGTCAGTATGTACCCCAATGTCGGCAGGTATATCAAAGACCTTGTCCGGAAGTGCGACTTATCCAACCCTTACATCGGCCGGATTCCCCAGAAATGGTTTTAGAGAGGCTGCCTCTTTAGTGGCTTGTTGACAAATAAAATGGGGCGAGGGGATGGCTGTTCCCAACGGCGTTTCTCTTGTTCTCCATGTCCGCCACTAACCGAAGATACTGGCAGAGCCTTGGGTTTCACCCGCCCAAGCGCCGTCCGTGGCGCTGGGCGGCTCCGACATCCGTATCTCCGCCCTGCGGCTCTGCCAGTATCTTCGGCAAGTGGCGGATCAAGGGGAACAAAGGAAAGCCTTATGCGAACAGCCATCCCCTCTGCTTTTGGGGCATTTGTCAACAAGCCGCTTTAGGGACAGTCTCTCTGTCATGGAACGGGAGTTTCCCACCCTATTTCTCTGGCCAAATAAACTGTCTCTAATTAGGGCCTGCTGAACAGGCGTGTACTTAACCTTATTGCCAGATCAAACACTATATTGCCGTTTTTGCCAGCCAAAAATAGCGTCTAAAAAGAAGCGCAAAGAGAATCCGGAGCCAGTGCTCCAAATTCATCACTAACAATTGCATAGCAATTACTGTCTCACTGGTTTCTTTGAGACGTGCCATTATGCGGTTTAGCCCGTATGACCGTTTTCCTTCGCCGAATTTTCCTTCCACAGCATTCCTGATACCTGCGTCCATGCGTTCCTGACGTTTTTGTTCCTTCAACAACTCCTGGTCTTTCGGCGGTCGCCCGAGGGGTGGACCACTTAGGCGGATTCCTCGGCTTTTACAGTATTGTAGGTTGTCCCGGTTGCGATAAATTTTGTCTGCTATCACTGCTTCAGGATAATATCCAAAACGCTCTCTATAGTTCTTGACTGACTGAATAAGGGTGATTCCTTCGTTAAAACTATCAAAACTCAGGTGTTCCATAAAACTGAAACCATTTACAACGCTGATGGCCAATTTCCCGCCAAATTCAACATCCGCACTGGATTTACCCCTTACTATTGGTCTTATAAATGGCATGTGCAGGCTTACAATCCGGCCTTCTACAGTATGACTGCGTTTGGTATACATATCTAACTGCTGGCGGTATATTTCCTGACCGACCAACAAATTACGGTACTGTCGTTTATTAAGAAGGCGGAGAGGGCTTTTCCCGGCCATTATCCTTACAATCTCCAAATCCCTGCGAACATATCTCAACTGCTGCCCTATGGCTTTGCGGATCTCTTTTACCGACTTTCTTCTCTTCTTGCTAATATGCAGGTAATCCCGACGGGCACAATCCCTGTAAGTTCTTGGTTTTAAGTCTTTGCCGACATGTGGTTTGTGCAATACATCAATTATCTCTTCCAGCGCTTTTCTAACATCGTTCAATAGGTCAATGTCGGTCGGATAATGGATGTCCGCAGGAGTACAGGTTGCATCCAGTATCAGTTTACCTTTCTTTTTTGCTTTATCGGTTTCTTCCTCATCAATACTGTTTTCTGCAGAATCAGCGGCACCGTTGCCACTAATGTTCTCATCGTCGTCATCGTCATCTTTGCCTTTTTTCATCTGCTGTAATCCTGCTTTGGCAACGGCTTCATTGACTTCATTGATAATATCTTTGCCCAATCTCCTGCGAAAATGAACCATCAGGGATGGATCAAAAGCGTTCTTTTCGATAAATCCGCTAAGTCCAATGAAATACTGCAGATATGGATTCTCAACTATCTCTTCAACAGTATCACGGTCACTTAATCCTTTGCGATTCTGAATGATCAGAGTTCCAAGAGCCAGACGTACCGATAATGCTATCTGGCCGGTATGTCGTTTCTTGAAACATTTTGCATATCTTTCCTCAAATTCTCCCCATGGTATGAGCATAGCCAGACGACACCATTGATTTTCTGCATTAAGTCGTCCTCCAAAGGGTAGAAAAAATTCATGAGGCAACAACATCTGATTTTGGTTGCTGCGGTACACAGGTCCACCTCCACGTGCAAGGTTTTTGCACTTATTTTGGTATTTCCTATGCATTATTATATCATAAAAAAGACCGCAACACCAGTATTATCAAGGGTTTAACGCCTGTTCAGCAGGCCCTAATTAAAGAGGCGGTCCTCCTTGAGAGTAAAAATTTTGATGTTATCTGTCATAAGAAAAACCTGAGATGGAGTGTCATGTTGCAGTTATCGCAGCCGGATGAGAAACAGAGCAGCGGAGGCCACGGATGGCCGGAGCCCCGGTGCGGGGCACGGACGCCCCTGCACCGGGACGATAGTTTTTCATCCGGCAAGATTTACTGCAACAGACACTCCATCTGGTTTTTCGTTGACTGATAACATCAAAATTTCCCCCGCAAACAGAAGGACTGCCTCTTTAATTATGAGACAGTCCCTTTTATTTTACCTTAAAAATGGGTTGTATTTGCGTTCATAGGCGACACTGGAATTCCCCATATGCCCCGGGTAGACTGCGGTGTCATCGGGTAGGGTAAGGATTTTTGTTGTGATTGACTTGATTATGGCGTCATAGTCCCCGCCGGGGAAATCAGTCCGGCCGATAGAGCCGTTAAACAGGGTGTCACCTGTAAAAACCGCCCCCTCAGTGGTAAGGCTTATACCCCCCCTGGTGTGTCCCGGGGTATGGACCACCTCAAGTTTCACATTACCGATTTCAACTGTATCGCCTTCGGTAAGCAGTTGGTCCGCAGGTTTGAACTTTGTCTCAAAACCCATTAAGGCCGACAGGTTATGCTGTGCGTTGGTGAGCATACCGGCATCAAGTTCATGAATCATCAGTTTCGCCCCTGTGGCCTCACGGAGTTCGTCATTACCTGAGATGTGGTCGATATGACCATGGGTATCAATTATGTACAGCAAAGTGAGCCCTTTATCTTTTAAATACCTGAGGATTTTTTCAACATCACCGCCGGGGTCAATAACAGCCGCCTCTTTGGTTTCCTCACAACCCACCACATAACAGTTGGCCCCCATCGGGCTTACAGGGATACATTCTACTATCACTTTCTAGGCCCCCTTATTCATTGGTTGCTAGTTGCTAGTTGCTAGTTGCTAGTTCCTAGTTACTGGTTACTGGTTATAGTCAATAGTTAAAAGTTGCTGCTGAACCGGGCTATATCGTATGTTTTTAGCAGTAAAAAGTTCGCTCAGATACTAGCAACTAGCAACTAGCAACTAGCAACTAGCAACTAAAACTCTTGTTTAAAATACTTTCTTACTATCCAGCAGCATTGTTACAGGGCCGTCGTTCATGATTTCCACCAGCATCATGGTCTGGAAACGGCCTGTGCCAACGGAAATTCCATACTGCCGCAGGAACTCTACAAACTTCCCATACAGTAACTCCGCCTCGGAAGCCGGGGCCGCCTCAGAAAAACTGGGGCGTCGTCCCTTGCGGCAGTCACCGTAAAGGGTGAACTGTGAAACAGCCAGGACTTCTCCTTTTATATCTAACACAGACAGGTTGAGTTTACCGTCAGAGTCCTCAAAGATCCGGAGATTAGCGATTTTTTCGGCGAGGTATGAGGCATCTTCCTCAGTGTCTCCCCGCCCAACCCCCAGTAAGACGACTAAACCCTTATCAATCCTGCCTGCTGTTTCTTCTTTCACGTTAACCGAACCCCGGGTGACTCTTTGTATAACAGCCCGCACCGGCCATCCTCCTTTAAACCCGCGGAGTGACCCGCCAAATATCATAGATGTCTTTGACACGCCTTATTTTCCCCATTATAGATTCCAACTGTTCCAGACTTTCCACTTCCAGGACCAGGTCAATAGTCGCCATCCTGTTCTTCGTACCCCTGGCGCTAACCCAGTCAGCACTAATTTTCATCTCAGAAACAACAGTCATTACATCATTCAGCAGCCCCGCCCTATCCATAGCTGAGACCTCCAGGTGGACGTGGTAAGAACCCTTGTCGGCCGCATCCCAGGTTACCTCGATCATCCGCTCGTCATCCCCCAGGTTATGCTGCACTACATTCCGGCAATCTTTGCGGTGTACCGATACACCCCTGCCCCTGGTGATATAACCTACAATCGGATCTCCGGGTACAGGGTTGCAGCATCTGGCCAGGCGGATCAGAACATCTTGTTCGCCTTTAACGATAATTCCCGAGCTGGTCCGGGGTTTTCGCTTTCTTGGTTCCTTTGTCAGCAGGTCTTCGATACTAAGAACTTTATCCTTTTTTGTTTCATCTTTGACTCTGGTAATAACCTGCTGTGGGGTGACAACCCCCATCCCTAAAGCGCAGTACAGGTCATCAACTGACACAAAATTCATCTTTTTGGCGACCTGGGTAAGCTTCTCTATTTTAACAAACTCGGCCGAGTCGTCAAACCCGAGTTTTTTGACTTCCCTCTCAAGGTTATCTTTGCCCCTGATGACATTTTCATCCCGGTTTTCCTTCTTAAACCAGGCCCTGATTTTGCTTCTGGCCTCTGATGTCTGGACGAGGTTTAACCAGTCCCGGCTGGGTCCATTGGCCAATTTGGTCGTAACAACTTCTACAATATCCCCATTTTTCAATCTATAATCAAGCGGCACAAGCTTACCGTTCACCTTGGCGCCAACACACCGGTGCCCAACCTGGGTGTGGATTCTATAAGCAAAATCGATCGGCACCGAGTCCCTGGGCAGTTCTACAACATCACCTTTAGGGGTGAATACAAAAACCGTATCGGAAAAAAGGTCAATTTTGAGGGTCTCCATAAATTCCCTGGGATCCCTCATATCATTCTGCCACTCCAGCAGCTGCCTCAGCCAGGACAGTTTTTCATCAAATTCCCCGGCCTCCCCTGACCCTTCTTTATAACGCCAGTGCGCGGCAATACCATATTCGGCGGTCCGGTGCATCTCCATCGTTCTGATTTGAATTTCCAGGGGTTCTCCCTGTGGGCCGATCACGACAGTGTGGAGTGACTGGTACATATTTGATTTGGGCATCGCTATATAGTCTTTAAACCTTCCCGGAATCGGTTTCCAGAGGGTATGCACTATCCCCAGCGCCCCGTAGCATTCTTTTACCCCATCAACCAAAACCCGGATAGCCGTCAGGTCGAATATCTCACTTAATTCTTTTTTTTGTTCCTCCATTTTTTTGAAGGTGCTGTAAAAGTTTTTCGGCCTTCCCTGAATATCGGTCTTAATCCCAACTGAAGTCAGCTTTTCATGGAGAACCTCAGTTACGTTTTTAATATAGGCCTCTCTTTCAACCCGTTTCTTGGCAATCCCTTCAACCAATTGGTAGTATTGTTCCGGTTCCTCGTAGCGGAAGGCTAGGTCTTCCAATTCCCACTTGAGTTTGTAAATCCCCAGGCGGTGGGCCAGGGGCGCGAATATCTCCAAAGTCTCAAAGGCAATTTCCTTTTGTTTTGTCTCATTCATATGTTTAAGGGTCCGCATATTATGCAGCCGGTCAGCAAGTTTAATCAGGATTACCCTGATATCCTTGGCCATAGCGAGGAACATCTTACGCAGGTTCTCGACCCGCTGTTCCATCTTACTTTTGTACTCAATACGGCTTAATTTGGTTACACCATCCACCAGAAGAGCCATCTCTGCCCCGAACGACTCCTCTATCGCCTCAATGGGGATATTCGTATCCTCTACGACATCATGAAGCAGCCCGGCTGCAATAGTAACTATATCAAGTTCAAGACCGGCCAGGATAAAAGCCACGTTGAGGGGGTGATTGATAAAAGGCTCACCGGAAACGCGCTGCTGCCCCTCATGGGCTTTAGCGGCAAAATCGTAAGCCTTTTTAAGAAGCTCCATATCAACAGTGGGATTATGTTTTTGAATTTCTGCGACGAGCTGCTCGTACTTCACAAGAGCACCTTCCCTATCATATGTCAGATTTCGGCGATACCTTAATTATTATATTATAACATAGTTTATATTGCGGTAGTAAGGAATTTGCCTGGGTAGATCGGGCTGTTGATGCAGCTCAGAAGTTCTTCAGAGGAGGCCTTAAAAAAATAGTCCTGGAAATCCTGGAAGGCCTGTTTTTCCTCCCTTCCCTCGATAAACCTGAGTGAACGTTCAAGATCAATCTTTTCCCCGGGGGCAGCAAGCAGATAAATCTGCCGGTCGCGGCCTATTGTCTCTCTCTGGATAAGCTCAAGTTCCTCAATTATCCCGAGCCCCGCCGAAACCAGATTGGGCCTGGCATACCTGATTCCGGCAAACCTCAGCTGTTTGGCAATATCTTCATTGGACAGGATGACCGGATGGGATTTTTCGGCAGCCGCTTTTAATACCGTATACAATTTGGCCAGGGTATCCCGGTCAGGGGCAGCCGTCTCCAGAATAAACTGGTTTATGGCGGCATCGCGCCTGCCGCACAGAAGGTGGATTTGGGCTGTTTGGCCGTCCCTGCCGCAACGCCCGCACTGCTGGTTGAATTCAGTAAAGTTGAAATTAAGATGGAATACAACAATATGTTTTACATCAGGTATATCGATACCTTCCCCAAAAGCCGAAGTTGCTACTACAACTGATACTTCCCCACCGCGGAACATCTTTTCAATCGTATTTCTGTGCTCACTTTTCAGCCCGGCATGGTAAAAGATTATCCGGTTGGCCATCTGGGGGAGGGACTCCCTTAACATCGCGGCCAATTCCACCGTCTGCAGCCTGGAGTTAACATATATGATTGTCTTCGTCCCGGTGCTGACAACCTGTTTCAAATACCCGTTCTTGTCCGGGCAGTCCCGCCTGTCAACAAGCTGCAGGTTTGTCCTGATATGGTGGTCTATGATGACTTTCTCTATTTTCAGGGTATTGATGATTTCGCCCGCTGTCTCTTCATTGGCCGTAGCAGTAGCGGCAATCACCACAGGACTGCCAAGTGACTCGGCCAGTTCCCCTGTCTGCTTGTATATCGGGCGGTGGGCCTGGGAAGACATGCCGATGTGATGGCTTTCGTCGACGACAAAAAGCCCTACCCGTTTCTTCATCGACTGTAATTTTCTGATGTGACGGGCTGCAAATTCGGGAGTTGTCAGGAGAATGTCTATTTCCTCTTTTTCCAGGGCCTCAAATAACATAGCCCTCTCCATAGAAGAGATTGAACCGTTGCCCCGGTAAACCCTGAGCCCCAAAGCTGTTAGGCGGGCAGACATATTCTCAAATTGGTCATTGACGAGAGCCCTCAGCGGGTACAAAATCGCCGTCATTTCCCGCTCCCTTAAGGCCTTAAAAGCTGCCATGGATTGAAAGACCGCTGATTTACCACGGCCGGTGCCAAAGATAGCCATGGTATTCCGCCCCAGGAAGAGCTGGTCTAAGGCCTCGAGCTGTTTTTCCCGGTAGGGGTTCCCCCCCAGGAGGGTCTGTCTTATTCTCTCCATCAACTCATCATCAGGGAGACAGGCCAATTCTTCCCGCAGCCTGGCCAGAAGGACCTGCTGTTCTTCCCAGTTCCGGTCACGGACCTTCTGCATAATAATATTGACACCATAGTTCTTGTCTCCCCCTCCGGTCACCTGAGAGACATAGGTAAAATACTGTTCCCCCCGGTCCAACAGGGGCGCAAAATGCTTGGCCAGCCGGGCATTGAGAAACCCAACCTGGGCTCCGGAACCGTTTTCCACCCTAACCGCATTGGAATCAAATGGGTTGTTCGGCTGCCTTAGAAGGTTCAGCTTTTCGCCATTATATAATTCGGCTGCCACAGCCTGTCTGTCTTCAAAGGTTACGCCAACCACCTTCGTGTAAAATTCGTCTTTATCACCTATGTCTCTATAGTAATCATCAGTCAGGTAAGTCACTGCATTTTGAAACAGCTCTTCGATAAAACCGGCTTTTGAACCGGCATCTTCCTGAAACAGGTCACCTTGCTGAAAGGGGTTATCGACTAAAGCGGAAGGCTTAAAGTCTTTAACATTCAACTGGAAAGTGGTCCGGCCGTTCCACTCGTTTTTTTCGAGGGCGAAGACTATATCAAAATCGTCATCCCCGGCGAGCATCGTGTGGCGCCGGCCGAGATTAAACCCGATGGCGTCAAAAACAAACTGCTTGTCCCGAATCCGCATCTTCAGGTGGGAACCATCTGAGCCGACCGTACGGTATTCCATCACACTGGCCTGGCGGCAGACCAAGATAGGTCCGGGATTTTCACAGCCGTGCGGGTCAAGCATCTGCAGCTGCTTGTAAAGGTTTTCATCCAAATCAGTAAAATCGATTTCACTGTCTATGTATACTTCCGGCTTTAAATCCTCATCGCCCAAATTTTCTTCTGCATACTTCTTAATCGCGGCGCTGAATAACGGGATGTTGTCTACCGGAATCGTAAGCCCAGCAGCCTGTTTATGCCCGCCATACCTCTCCAGGTAATCATTATTATGTTTGAAGGCTTCGAAGATATTAAATGAGGGAATGCTCCGGGCAGAACCTTTAGCCCTAGTTCCATCGATGCTTAAAAGCACTACGGGACGGTAATAGTCCTGGACCAGTTTGGAGGCTACTATACCCATAACTCCCAGATGCCACCCTTCTCTGGCCAGCACTATAACCTTTTCCCGGTCCAGGTTAATCCCTCCGGCTTCGATAATCTGTAACGCCTCTTTATAAATAGCAGCTTCTATCCCCTGCCGTTCTTCGTTTAAGGCGCACAGTTCGGCTGCCAGGGTGGCCGCTTCCTCTTCATCCTCACTCAGGAGCAGTTTCACTCCTACCGTTGCATCTCCCAGGCGTCCTGCCGCATTAATTTTGGGGGCCACCTGAAAGGCAATCTGGCGCGAATTTACCTGCCCGGCGTTTACCCCACACTGGTCCATTAGAGCCCTCAACCCAACGGATTTTGTCCGGGCCAAAAGATTCAGGCCGCTCTTGACGAGAGTCCTGTTTTCCCCTTTCAGGGGGACTATATCGGCAATCGTGCCGAGGCAAACCAGTTCATTTAACTCCTCCAAAATAGGGTCCTCAACGGTTAACAATGCCTGGGCCAACTTAAAGGCTACCCCTACCCCGGCCAAATCCCGGAAAGGATAGGGGCAGTCTTTTTGTTTGGGGTTAACCACCGCAACTGCCCGGGGAGTTTCCTCCGGGGGCTCGTGGTGGTCTGTGACAATAACATCAATTCCGGCCCTGTTGGCTGCTTCAATTTCTTCCAGTGAAGATATCCCGCTGTCCACCGTTACTATCAGGGATACCCCGTCCAAACCTGCCGTGCCGACAGCTTCCTGGTTCATCCCATACCCTTCCGTTAACCTCTCCGGGATGTAATAGTCAACATCGGCTCCCAGTTTCGTAAGAACCTTGAGCAAAACAGCAGTGCTCGTAATTCCGTCCACATCATAGTCACCGAATATCCGGATTTTCTCACCGTTCTCTAAAGCCCGCCGGATTCTTGCTGCTGCTTTGTCAATATCCTTCATCAGAAAAGGGTCATGTAAAACCCCAGCCTCCCCGGACAAAAAAGCCCTGGCTTCTTCCAGGGTAGTGATACCCCTATTAACAAGAATTTGGGCCATGACCCTGGATACACCCAGTTTTAAAATAAAAATCTCCTGGAGAGCAGGATTAGGTTTAGGTATGCGCCAAATCTTGGTGTGTTTTATCATAAATCCTCCCGAAAATTTACTAAAAATACCCCATTCGCTTCGTTTTGGAGTGTAAAAACCCAAGAAAACACAGAGTTCGCGGAGATAACGGAGCACGCGGAGAAACAGATTCCCCATGTTTCAAAGTTTTTGTTTTATCAAATTTGGCACCAAAAAACTTAACAAATGAATATTTTATTTCCGCGGTCTCCGCGTTTTTAAAGAGCCAGGAAGTAACTTGGACAATATAGATGATTGCCAGAAGTTACATCTGTTTAAGTGAGAAAACCGAGAGTAGGAATATCCGAGTGGTAAATATTTTTTTATATAATAATATCTAAAGGTACAGATTTGCTAAATTGAACTGGGGAGTAGGTATAACTGATTACTCTCTGTGGTCTCTTCTTTCCAGTGAATCATGATTTCTCTGTACTACTGTTTCGTGAAAGTTTGTTAAAAAAACTAAATTTTAAGATGTTAGAAATCCTATAGCTATGCTAGATTCATAA